>NZ_JAYGJQ010000001.1:0-339883 GCF_035013165.1 Bacteriovorax sp. PP10 | reverse complement strand
ATTAAATCTTTTTGTCCTTCCTCACTGCGAACAAGGTGAGAAACGTCAGGATGAATTTAAGAAGAGTATTACGAAGGCCCTAAACAATATTAAAAAAGTGGCGCCTCATTTATATACAACGTTCAAGAGTTTTACTCACACGATCGTTCCGGTAAATGAAAAAGGAATCGTTAGTTATTCAATGCAATCACTTCCTGGTTACTCATGCATTAACATGTTTGACCGCGATTCATTAGACCTGATGGATGATTTACTTCATGAAAACGGTCACCACTACCTGAATACTTACTTAAACCACATTGACCTGATCAATGAAGACGACGACAAGGTTTATTACTCTCCATGGAGAAAGGCGCTTCGCCCGGTTCGTGGGATCTACCATGCAGTCTTTACGTTCTTCTGGGCAATGGAGCTTTACTCTAACCTAAACACGGCAGCGGAAAAGAAAATCCTTCCTTTTACTAAAGAAGAAAAGATTAAAATCAAAACTCGCTTCTTAGAAGAGTACTACATGCTTAGTTACTGCAAACCCGACTTCACACATGCGTTTAAGAACAAACGCGTGAATAAGGACGGCCTAGCGCTTATCAACGCTACTTATGAGCGCATCGATGCTTATAAAAAGTCAGTTGAAAGTGTTTTAGCTGAACTTGAAGGATTGGATAAGACGGCTTTCGCTAAAATCGCGACTCTGAAAAAAGAGTTAAGCGAGGCGAGAGGCCACTATAAGTTGGTTTAATCTAGATTGCATTTCATTAGCAGGCATCATGTCACCTCTTTTAGAAGCGACATCGATGCCTTTTTTATACACCTGCATCGCACGTTCTAAATTCCCCGAAGCTTCCAGACTTTTTCCCAGTAACAAATAGGCCGCAGAGTACTTTTCATCTAAAGCGACGACGCGCTCAAGGTTGGCCACTGCTTCTTTGTAATTTTCTCTATGAAAAGCGATGTCTCCCACTCCATATAAAGCGACAGTATCATCAGCATCAATTTCTAAAACCTGATGGAACATCTTTTCACGGCGAAGGATGTCTTCTTCTTTTTTAAGTCTTTCGGCTTCAAGCGCTTTTTTTATTTTCGCTTCTTCACCATACATTGAAAAAGTCTTTACAGTCGCCAGCGCTTTTTCCGCTTCAGCTTCTTCGATCTTTCCCATCTTCATTAAAAAGAGAGATTTATTTGTGTGGGCCATAACAGATGAGCTCTTTACGCTTAAAAGTTTGTCCATCCACTCAATAGCTTCCTGGTACTGTTCTTTGCGACCTAAAATAACTCCAACCGATTCATAAGCATCAGAGTGCTCTGGATTGAAGGCAATCGCGCGCTTCATGAAGTCCATCGCCAGATCTGTGTTGGCCTTTTGGAATTCGTCAACGCCGTCGTGATAAAGTTCATCAGCGATTTCTATTCTGGTTTGGTTTTTATAAAAAGGAAGATAGTGAACGATCACTTGGTGGTTTTGGCCATCGATTGTGATTGTCAGCTTCTTGCCTTCGATGCGGAAATCTCTAAAGAGACTTGCCTGCAAGTATTGGTCTTTTTGGTAATTGATTTTTCCGGCCTTTTTATCTTCGACGAAAAAATCGGTTTTTGAAATATCTAGATTCGTTTCAAGTTGCAGTAATACTGGAAAGTAAGCTGCCCCTCTATTGTTTTCAATTTTAGCGACAGTCTCCTGTCCTAAAAAACATCCTTTTTTATACGAGATCGCTATCTCATTTAAGTAAGAGTCGTTGATGAACATAGATTCATTAACGTCTTTCATCCAAAGAGGATAACCATTTAAGAAGCGGACTTCTTCTAATTCAGTCTCATCAGTATGTGGAACATTCGCAAAAGGTTTTGTATCGATTGCGGCATTGATTCCGTAGAAGTTCGTGCTGAATAGATGTGAGTTGTTACCTTCCAGAAAATAATTGAAGTGAACATAGACCTTTTCATCAAGGGCCTTTAATTCAACTTCATCCATAATGATAAACTTATTAAAGTCAGTCAGAATGTTTTCCACCAGACTTTTTTCACACAAGATAAGAAGTTTATCTTCAAGTCTTGCGATCGTAAAAAATGACTGGAGTTTTCCCGTGCGGTTTAATCTTGCTGTGACTTGCGCTTCTTTAAAAGGAAGTGCTTGAAGATCATTCGTGACCTGGCCTTGAAAAAAGGCTTCACGATCCGCGCCCGTGACTTCAATCAGGGTATGATCAGTAAGTTCAATTTGAGTAGAATTAAATCGAATCGAAGAAAGATTGGCTTCCATCTAAAAAACTAAACCGAAAACGATTCGCCACAACCACAAGTGTTTGTCGCATTTGGATTTGAAAAGACAAATCCTTTACCGTTTAGTCCGTCTTTGAAATCAAGCTCCACACCCTTCAAGTAAATTGAAGATTTTGGGTCGATTAAAATTTTGATATCACCGAAATCAAGAACGTTGTCTTTTTCTTTTTTCTCAGAAAATTCGATTTTGTATGAAAGACCTGAACATCCACCACCAGAAACACCAAGGCGTAATCCCGTATCAAGACCTTTGGCCTCTTTCTGATAGATGTCGCGAATATGTGTTAATGCTTTTTCTGTGACTGTAATGATTTGATCCATAAAAACCTCTGCCAACCCAAATTGATCGGATATTTATCATTTATTACCATATTATAGCATAAAACCCTAAGAATGTTTTGCCTGTAGTGCTAGGTCTAATAATGCGATATTATTTAGTTACACGAGGTTTATTATGGCAGTAATTCTGATTATTAAGACAGAGGAAGGCGAAGTCACTGAGCTACCTGTCCTTAACAAGATTATCATGGGGCGCTCTAGTTCCGCTGATTTCACAATCAAAGATTCAAAAATGTCTGGGCAACACTGCACATTTGAGATGACTCATAAAGGGCAGTTAATGTTTACTGACCTTGGATCTACCAACGGATCGTTTTTTAATAACAGCCGCATCAGTCAGACTGCAGTTAAGATTAACGACGTGGTTCGTGTGGGTAACACACTTATCAGGATTGATGAGAAACGACTATCGGCCAGCGAGAGAATGTCTATTGGCCTCTCTACTAGGAAAGTAGAAAACGAAAAAACTCTTCCAGTCATGAGTGCCAAAGAAAGAAAGGCAATAGAAAACGCCGAAATTCAATCCGAAGAAGCGGCCGACAAATCTCCTAAGAGACGCACTGTCGTTCTAGATAAAAGTATTAAAGAAAAAAAGAAGGCACCGGATGATTTTAATGGTGTTGATACTATTTTAGACCAGGAAGCAAGTACTGGTGACACCAAGATGCTAAAACTTGATAGCAATGCCAAAGAAGTCGTTAAAAAGAAAAAGTAATTAAGCTTCCGGTATCCACTGAGTTTCTTCAATCTGATTGCTAGAATTTAAATAGCGCGAAAGAATAAAAAAATAATCTGATAAACGATTCATATACTGAAGAGCATTCTCGGGAACTTCCCCCGGGTTTTGTTCTTCGAAATCCACCATTTGTCTTTCAATTCTTCTACATACTGTTCTACACACATGAAAAGCGGCCGCAGCTGAGCTTCCACCTGGAAGAATGAAGTGTTTTAATGGAATAAGTTGAGAATCCATCTGATCGATATCTGATTCTAATTTTTCAATTGATGATGTTTTGATCTGAGGAAGTTTAAACTGCGAACGTTTTTCTTTTTCACAAGCAAGGTTACTTCCCAGATCGAAAAGGCTTGATTGAATCTGCTGTAAAAGTGATTTATCAAAACTTTTGTCTAAAAAAGAAATCCCAAGACCAATGTATGAATTCAGCTCGTCTACTTCTCCGTAAAGATGAATACGTGAATCGCTTTTTTTAATACGCGTTCCACCAACTAAACCAGTAATACCTTTATCACCTGTGCGAGTGTAGACGGCCGATTTTTTCATTACATGTTCCTACGATATTTACCACCAACCTCATAAAGAAGGTTTGTGATTTGTCCAAGGCTGGCGAAGTTAACAGTATAAAGAAGTTCTTCGAAAACGTTTCCGTCATTCAGTGCAACTTCTTTAAGACGTTTTAAGGCCTCGTCTGCTTTACCCTTGTTTGTTTCTTTAAACTTATTCAGACGGTTGATTTGATCCGTCTTTTCAGCGTCCGAGCAACGAGAGATTTCGATTTCTTTTGCCATCTGCTCTTTAATGTTTGGAGCGATGTAAGTGTTAACACCGATAATCGGGAACTCTCCACTATCTTTCAGAGTTTCATAGTATAGAGACTCTTCCTGAATTTTTGAGCGTTGGTACATTGATTCCATCGCGCCTAAAACACCGCCTTTATCAGAGATGTTTTCGAATTCGCGAAGAACTTGTTCTTCAACTAAGCTGGCCAGTTCTTCAACAATGTAGGCCCCTTGAATTGGGTTATCAGTTTTGTTCATTCCGAATTCACGGTTGATGATCATCTGAATCGCCATCGCACGTCTTACAGATTCCTCTGTAGGTGTTGTGATGGCTTCATCATAAGCATTTGTGTGAAGAGAGTTACAGTTATCAGATAACGCCAGGAAAGCCTGAAGAGTTGTTCTGATATCGTTGAAGTCGATCTCTTGAGCGTGCAGAGAGCGTCCAGAAGTTTGAACGTGGTATTTAAACTGCTGCGACTTTTCGTTCGCACCGTATTTATCTCTTAAAGTTACTGCCCAAATCTTACGAGCAACTCTTCCCATTACTGTATATTCAGGGTCCAGGCCATTTGAGAAGAAGTACGAAAGGTTCTGAGAGAAGTCATCAATCTTCATTCCACGGCTTAAATAGTATTCAACAAATGTGAATCCGTTTGAAAGCGTGAAGGCCATTTGAGAAATTGGATTCGCTCCAGCTTCAGCAATGTGGTAACCAGAAATTGAGACTGAGTAATAGTTTTTAATCGCGTGACGGCAGAAATACTCTTGAATATCTCCCATCATCTTAAGTGCGAATTCAAGTGAGAAGATACATGTGTTCTGAGCTTGATCTTCTTTTAGAATATCAGCTTGAACTGTTCCTCTAACCTGCTTCATCACTTCAACACGTTTTTGTTCATTCCAAAAGTCATCGCCTTTAAGCGTTTGTTTCATCGCCGTATTCATGAATAGAGCAAGGATGATTGGCGCTGGCCCGTTAATTGTCATTGAAACTGAAGTGAATGGATCGATAAGGCTGAAGCCTTTATATAGATCTTGCATGTCATCTAAAGTTGCAATTGAAACTCCGGCCTCTCCGATTTTACCAAAGATGTCTGGACGAATATCTGGATCTTCTCCGTATAAAGTTACCGAGTCGAATGCAGTTGATAAACGTTTTGCCTGATCATCTTTTGATAGATAATGGAAACGTGTATTTGTTCTTAGTGGCCCGCCTTCTCCGGCAAACATTCTTTTTGGATCTTCATCAGCACGCTTGAATGGGAAAATCCCAGCAGCGAACGGGAAGTGTCCTGGAAGGTTTGATCCTTTAATGAAGCGGTACTTGTCAGTTAATGAATTGAACTTCGGGTAACCAACTTTTGAAATATCGTTGTGAGATAGAGACTTATACTTTGTGATAACTTTAATTTCTTTTCCGCGAACGAAGTAAGAAAAAGTTCCATTGTCGTACTGAGCGATTGTATCTTCGAATGTTTTTAATTCAGCAAATACGTTTTCAGGAAGACTTGCTTTTACTTCAGCAAGTTTTGCTACAACGTCTTTGTTTCCTTGAAGAAGGTTCGAAGTAATTAAAAGTGCTTCGTAATCTTTCAGTTTTTCAGCATTCTCTAAAGCATTGCGGTTGTACTCTCTTACTGTTCCAGAAATATCTCTTAAATAAAGTGATCTTTCAGGAGCGATGATTCTCTTTTTAACAGTTGGAGCTTTATCGCATTTTAAAGCGTCTAAGTTATTCGCTTTTACGTTCATCGTTTTTACAATGTCAGCAAATAGAGCGTTTACACCAACGTCGTTAAATTGAGACGCCATTGTTCCGTAGATTGGCAGGTCTTTATCTTCTGGAGCACCAGGGTGACCAGCGAATTGGTTATGATTTCTTCTCCACTGCTTTCTGATATCTCTTAGAGCATCTTCCGAGCGTGGTTTTTCGAATTTATTTAAAACAATAAAGTGAGCAGCATCAAGCATCTCGATTTTTTCAAGCTGAGTTGCGGCCCCGAATTCCGGAGTCATTACGTAGATGCACTTATCAGCAACTTTTGTAATTTCATCAGACGCTTGTCCGATACCAGAAGTTTCAACCAGGATTAAGTCGAATGGTTGAGATTTTAAAAACGATACAACATTTTTAATTTGTGGAGATAGTTCAGTATTTGAATCACGAGTCGCCAGAGATCTAATGTAGAAGTTAGAGAAGCTTGCACTTCCTAAACGAATACGGTCTCCAAGAAGAGCTCCCGATGTTTTTTTCTTTGTAGGGTCAACTGAGATGAGAGCAATTCTGCAATCGGGAGAGTGGCGGTAGAAACGAAGAAGTAATTCATCAATTAGAGATGACTTCCCTGCTCCACCAGTACCAGTGATTCCTAAAACAGGAACAGTTCCCGGATTAAATTTTACTGGAAGCTCACCATTATCTTCAATCGCTGTAATAACTTTTGCGATCGAGCGTTTATCAAGTGCAGATAAATCAAATTTATTAAAATCTACGCCAGCAAGCGTATTGGGATCCGCTTTCGCAATCATGTCATCGATGATTCCGTTAAGGCCGATTTCCATTCCATCTTGTGGAGAGTAAATGCGAGTGATCCCGCGAGAATGTAATAATTCAATTTCTGAAGCAGTAATTACACCACCACCACCACCGAAAATTTTTACATTTTTTGCACCTGCGGCATCCAGAAGCTCTCTGATATAAGTAAAATACTCAACATGTCCGCCCTGATAAGAGCTTAAAGCTAAAGCATTAACATCTTCTTGAAGGGCCGCGTCTACGACTTCTTGCGCCGAACGGTTGTGTCCTAAATGAATGACCTCTACCCCTTTGGATTGAAGCATTCTTCGCATGATGTTGACCGATACGTCATGTCCGTCAAAAAGGCTGGCAGCAGTTACAAATCTTAGTTTTTTCATAATCTTCACTCTATCTCTAGTTAATCTAATAGCAAGAAAAGCCGATATGGGTTATAATTGAACATATTTATTAACACAAATTACATGATTTGGGTTTGCTATGAGCACCGAAAATACAACAATTAATCCTACAGTTAACGAAGATGGCGAAGCTATCATCGTTGAGAACCCGTTCCATACTGCGCGCCTTAAGCCGAAAAGAAAAGGTAAGAGACCGCCTAAACTACTTGCAGTAGTTCACCAATCTGGTTGTACTGGATGTGAAGTATGTATTCAAGGCTGCCCTGTTGACTCTATCGAGCTTGTGCCAGGACCTAATCCTCTTAACCCACAATTCAATCAAACTGTAGAAATCGACCTTGCAAGATGCATTGGTTGCCAAAACTGTTCTGTGGATTGCCCTTGGGAAACTATCACAATGTATGAACATGACGACGCTTTCACGGCCTGGTCATCTGAAACTCTGAAATCTGAGTTATACGTTGCTGAAAATGAAGTCGAAGAAATTAAGAAAAAGATCATAGGATAGTTGTAAAATTATTTTGAACTTAATTTTTTAGTATAAACCGCGGCAAGGGTTCCGATAAAAAGGGCCAGTGAAATCATTTGGGAAGTCGAAAGATCAAACCAATAGACCCCGCGGATTAAATCTCCTCTAAAGTGTTCAACCACAAATCTTAGAAGTGAGTAAAACATCAGATAACGGGTAACCACGAAGAAATTCTCTTTCTTCTGGTTTACCCACTTCAAAGACATATACCCAATAACAAATAATCCGAATGCTTCATACAATTGCACGGGGTGGATCCACTCTCCATGCATATGAATGGCCCAGGGAAGATCGCACTGAGTTCCAAAACAGCATCCTGTAAAAAAACATCCCACTCTTCCAATGGCATGACCGAATACTAATCCAGGGATAAGCATTTTACTTTCTTCGAAAGGAAATTTTTTAAGCCAGAGTGAGTAGATGAAATAGAAGGCGAGGCCAAAAATTAATCCGCCATAGAAAACAAATCCACCACCTAACCAGAATTCATCTGCATAAAGGTATTGGGTAACTTTGTGTTCAGAAGAGACGATCAAAAAAAAGACTTTCGCTCCAATCCAAGACGTCGCAAAGATTCCACCGAATAAAGGTATAAGTGGTTTAGTGTCTAAGTTGAATTTTTCGAATAGGTATCGAGTAAGATAGAATCCTACTCCCCACGACAACCCCATAAATAAGGGATAGGCGTAGAGAGTAAAAAAAGATGATTCAAACAGTACGGGTAACACTATCTTTCTTCCTGTGAGCAAAAAGCGTTTCATAGATTAAGATGAACGCCGCAATCGTGATTGCGCTATCTGCAATGTTGAAGGCCGGAAAGTGGTGAGTTTTCCAGAAAAAATCCAGAAAATCGACAACGTAGTTCATTGTAAAACGATCAATTAGATTTCCAACAGCGCCAGCAAAGATCAAGCTATAAGCAAGACATTGAAGAACTGATGTATTTCTTGTTTTCCAAATTAAATACAGTAACCAGAAACACGCAATAACCGGAACACCGAAAAATAACGGGATTCTGATCCAGTCTGCTGAGTAACCAAACATTCCAAAGGCCGCTCCAGGATTTCTCACGTATGTGAAATGGAACAGACCTTCGATTACCGGAATTGATTCACCCAAATAAAACTTTTGCTGAACGATTGCTTTCGTCGCCTGGTCGCCAATAATAATCGCCGACATCATAATGCACATTCTATAGATCATTTTCATAAGTTCTAACCGTTCACGTAATCTTTGGCAGTGATCTCGTATTTTTCAATTTTTCTTAAAAGCGTCTTTTTAGGGATGTTTGCCTTAAGTGCCGTTTGGTTAATCTTTCCTCTATTTTGCTTCAAGGCCCACACAATAAATTCTTTTTCAAAAAGATCTTTGGCAACCTGGAAGTCCATTACCATTTCTTTTGAATTTAAAATATTGTTGAATGAGAATCCGTCTGGTGCACGAGTTAACTCATCACTCTTCATATCGAAGATAGAATCTTGGATTCCCTCAACATCGATCATCATGTCTGAGTCTTCATCCGGCTCTGGAACTTTCGTCGCTGAAGTTAACTTCAGTGTTGATGGAAGTGATGGTGCCTGGATCATATCAGACGATTCAATAATGAATGCGTGCTCGATAACGTTTCTTAGCTCTCTGATGTTACCTGGCCATGAGAAATTCACTAAAAGGTTTTTAGCTTCGTCACTCACACCTTTGATGTTTAATCCGTGAACGTTGTTGAAATACTTAATGTAGTATTCAACAAGGAAAGGAATATCAGATTTTCTTTCACGTAATGGTGGAAGATAAACTGGTAGAACATTTAAACGATAAAATAAATCTTCTCTGAACGACCCATCAGCAATCATTTTTTCAAATGGCTTATGTGAAGCTGCAATAACACGAACATCAACTTTGATATCGCGGTTAGATCCGATTGGAGTAAAAGTTTTTTCCTGAAGAACGCGAAGTAGCTTTACCTGCATCGTAGGACTGATATCCCCGATTTCATCCAGGAACAGTGTCCCACCGTCTGCGTATTGGAATTTACCAAGCTTTCTTTCAGATGCACCCGTGAAGGCACCTTTTTCGTGACCGAAAAGTTCTGATTCAATTAAGTTCTCAGGAACAGCTGCAAGGTTGATTGTAACAAACTTGGCATCTTTTCTTGGACCGTTATAGTGAATCGCGCGGGCAACAAGTTCTTTACCTGTACCAGACTCTCCACGAATTAAAACCGGAGTATTAACTTTTGCAAGTTTATCAATAACGCTGAAAACTTTTTGCATAACATGTGATTCACCAACGAATTGGTCATCACCACCAAGAGATAATCTTGGAGAAGAGAACATTGATGTTTCAACTAATGATCTTGCTTTTAGTGCTCTCTTAATTAGAGCGACTAAATTTTCAGATGAAATTGGTTTTTCTAAATAATTATACGCGCCTTCTTTAACAACTTTAACGGCATCGCTGACGTTTGAGTAAGCAGTTAAAATAATCACGATAACTGATGGATCAACTTTCTTGATTTCAGTTAGTGCAGAAATACCGTCCATTTCCGGCATATTTACATCCATGACTACTAAGTCATATTTTTCTTTGTAAACTGCGTGAAGGGCCTCTTTTCCGTTGTTAGCAACGTCGACAGCAAAACTATGGTAAAGAAGAGCTTCCTTTACTGAATCCTGAAGTACCTTGTCATCATCAACAACTAATACACGATGCATACCGATCTCCCATGAAAACAATAGTGGAACTCATTAAAAGTAAGTCCACTGTTTTGCTCTATTCTACATTATAAAAATGCTCCACTGGAGCATTTTTTCCACTATTTATTAACTAATTTCACTAAGAATTTTGTTTCAATACCCGCAATTGAGTCCACAGAGATCACTCCGCCATGCAGTTCAACGAAGTATTTCACCAGATAAAGCCCTAGACCAGTACCCTTTATTGAATGATTCGCATCATTTTTAATCCGATAAAACTTCTCAAAAATGTTAGAAAGCTCTTCGGCCGGGATTCCCACGCCATTATCTTTGATTTCAATATAGACCCATTTCTCATCATCCCATGTATTCACTTGCACCACTGAGGTTGGTCCAGAATATTTAATGGCGTTTTCCACAAGGTTGGAGATAACTCGAGTAATAAGGGTCACGTCAATTTCAATCGGATAAAGTGGGGCAAGCTCTTTCTTAATTTGAACCTGTTTTTGGTTCGCACTGAAGTTCAGGTCTTTGATGACGTTTTCAATGATGGAATTGATGTCTTTTGAAATTTTATTCAGTCCAAAGTTACTCGATTCGATTTTTGTTAAATCTAGAATAGAAGAAATGAACTTATTCAATTCTTTGGTCGAATCAATGATGAGCTGAGATTTTTCACGGATATCAGGATTTCCTGAGTTTTGTGTATACAGGTTATCCGCAACACCTGCGATTTTAGCAACCGGCGTTTTTAAATCGTGACTCATTAAAGACAGGAAGTTTTGTTTTAGTTTTTCAACTTGCTTTAAAAGTTTCGTTTCTTCCTGGATAGCATAGCGGCGCTGGTATTCACCGATCGCCCTAAAAGGAATCCAGATGTAGTAAACCACGAAGACCGTGACAACTAAGTGAGCAGTATAAAGCCATAGCCCCATAAAAACGAACAACAGATAGGAAATCAGAAGAATCGATGCCAGAACTAAAAGCGTGATAATTAATCCGTCTTTAGGTTTTAGCTTCGAGATAAGAATCGACAGGATGATGGCCACAATGAAGGCCATAATATTTGAAACCGCCCTTGGCAGCATCTTAATCGTTTTGTTCTGGATAAAAGCATCAATTATAGAAGCATGAACGATGAGCTTGGGTGCTTTGTACTCTTCTAAGTTAAAAGGAGTCAGATAAAAGTTATCGCTTCTTGAAATATAGTTCGGGCCAATTAAAACGATTTTATCTTTAAAAATTTCCGGGTTGTAGTTTCCTACAAGCACGCGGTGAAAAGGAATCGTTTTATACTTAAACTCACTATAGACAGGTGATCCTGAATAGCGAAACAGAACAAAGTTCGCGTCGGCTTCGTCATTATAATAAGCACCGATTACATCTGGAACATTGAGAACATTTTTTCCCTTCATCGCACGGTACTGATTGGCCGTCAGTAGATGCAAACTCTCTTCACCTGAAACATTAAAAATTGCACGTCTTACAACATCGTCTTTTGCAAAGATAAAGTTATCTACGTTAAGCTGGGCCAGGTTATAGTTAAATTCGCGAAGTGGCAGTGGAGGAAGCTCCTCACCTTTTACTTCATCAATTTCAGTTCCAAAGTTAACTTTCCCGCCTTCTGTCATGAAGTTTTTCAATTTTGATTTGAACTCAGAAAAATAAACATCCTCGTCGTCCAACACTTCAGGCATTTTTACGAAGTAATCAATAATCTTTGGTTCAGATTTTAGAATTTTTTCCAGGAAGCGTGAGTGAGTGGCATATGTATAAGGGTAAACATCACCTAGATAGTCATCGCTTTCTTCATCTAACGTTACGATAACAATTTCAGGGCTAGGCTTAATGCCGAAGTCCCAACGAACCTTTAAGTCATAGATGATTGATTCAAACGAAGCCAATGGATATTGAAAAAGAATCGTTACAAAGATAAGCGTAAATAAGAGCGGATAATAATCCGACAAATCAATCTTGAGTTTTTTAAACTTCATTTTCATTAGTTAGAACTCAATGCCTTCATTCTAGTATTAATATCTACTGATTTAAAAAGTAGATTCCCCAGAACATCTTCAGTTGTATTTTTTGTATGAGCAAGTTCGGCCAACACCAGGGCACCAACAGTTCTCTCATTGAAGCTTGGCATATGTGAAACCTTAAACAATGCGGCCATATAGTCTTTTTTCAGGCCTTGCATCTTTCCTACTTCACTATCAAAGTTCATAACGTTCTTTTCATTTTCATACATAAGCGTTTTTAAACTAAACGCCGGGTAAAAGAAAATTTCAAGGTTACGGCGCATACGATACGACTTGAATAAAGCACGCAGGATATAAACCGGAGAGTATAAAATAGTAAAAATCAGCGATACCATCGTTCTATTCTTTGCTTCACCTGATTTGATTTTCAAAAGAGAAGCATAGATAAGGCTATTGAGTTCATTGCGTGAGAATTGATTGTAAACGTTCTTTCCGATTACCAGGGCCGGCTTCCCGAAATAAGAGTCTGTATAATAAACATTATTAACAAAAGCATTCGACCAGTAGATCTTCACTTCACTGATGTTTAAATGGCAGCTGAAATTTTTAACTTGATTGATAAGCGATTCATCATCACCAACGTAGCGGGCCTTCGCAAATACTAAAACTAACTTCTCTCCCCACTTGGAAAAAAATGCGAGCACTACTAGAGATACAAACATTCCAATCCACGGGCCCATAGTTAAATCAAAAAGCAGTCCTGCAAACGCACAACTGATAATGAAAACCAAGACGATGAATATAAGATATCTATAACGAAAAATAAAAACCTGCCCTAAACGAAGTTTACTTTGGTGTCATATTTACACTGGTACTCTTAAATTATAGACAAAAATCCAGGGTAGAGCTATAAGGCATTAATCGCATTTATTGAAGTGGTGGGGTTTTCTAGGCACCGTGCAAGATCTTGAAATTAAAGGTCTTTTCACGACGCGTCTCTCGTATTTTTTGAATATGTGATAACAATGACTGGATTTAGTAATTTACTTGGGGGCCCTATATGAAATTCGAACGTCTATTATTTGGTACTGCTGGTGTTCCGAACTCTACTCCGAAAAAAAATAACCCTATTGATGGTGTAAAACAAGTTCACGCTCTTGGGCTGGACTGTATGCAATTAGAATTTGCTCACGGTGTTCGTATGAAAGAAGAAGTGTCTTCTGGATTACGTAAAGTTTCGTATGAATTAGGAGTTCCTCTTACTTCGCACGGTCCTTACTACATCAACCTGAACGCTCGTGAACAAGATAAAATCGACTCATCTGTTGAGCGTATTATTCAAACTGCAAAGATCTCTGATCTATGTGGTGCTGAATCGATGACTTTCCACGCTGCTTTCTACATGAAAGATTCTCCGTACGATGTTTTTGATTTAGTTCAAAAATCTCTTAACGTGATTGAAGAAAGACTTAACCGTCTTGATATCCAGATCGAACTTCGTCCAGAACTTACTGGGAAGACTTCTCAGTTTGGTTCACTTGAAGAGTTAATTGATTTAACAAAATCAGTTTCTTCATGTTCACCATGTATGGACTTCTCTCACTTATTTGCTCGTACAAACGAGTACAATACGTATGAAGAATTCTGTGTTGTTCTAAAGAAATTAAAAGAAGAATTGGATCCAAATGCTCTTCAGAACATGCACATCCATTTATCTGGGATTTCTTCAAACTCTAAAGGTGATTTAAAGCACCTTAACCTTGAAGATTCTGATTTCAACTGGCGTGAACTACTTCGCGCACTTAAAGATTATGATTGTCGTGGGTACGTAATTTGTAACTCTCCAAATCTTGAAAAAGATGCGAAGATGATGAAGGATTTTTACCTAGCTCTATAATGATTGTTCTATGATCGTGGCCTGGTGAAAACTAGGCCGCGTCTTTTTCCACTTCCACAGTTGCCGCAGTATTTTTCTTTTCAAAAAATCCACGAAACCATTGAATATGTTCTTTTGAAGCTTCTTCTGGAAGATAAACCATTTTTACTAGTCCATTTTCTTTAACCAAAGCAAGATTTGTATATCCGCCCGTGATTTCAGAGAAAATATCTAATAGAAAATCCTGATCTAAAGACTGGTCAACAAACACCATATCCTCAGTCCCGATTTCTTTGAAGATCGACCAGTTTACTGGAAAATCTAATACTGATTCATTGTAAGTTAGACGGTAGCACTGAGTTTGTTCCTGAAGCATAAGATCGCTCATGTTCAGATTGTTTTGCGCTAGATAATCATCAATAGAAAGAAACTCAACTTCGTTAAGTTTGCGTTCAAAATAATTTCTTAAATCAATCACGGGACTTGGCTGTTCTTTATCAGAAGTCTCAGTGTAGGTTTCAGAAATAAGTTGTGAAATTAATGTGTCGTCATTACTCATGCCTGACTGTTCGGCATTTAATTGATGTGAGTTTAGTGTCTAATTAAAGAGACCGCGCTCTAGGCAAACTTTGTACAATTCTGACCAATCTAGTTGGTAATCAGGAGTCTTTACTCGCTTAAATTCAAGGCCTACCCCGCGGTCATAGCTCGAGATCAGTTGGGCCTCTTGAATGAACTCTTTGCCTTCATAATTAGCTTTCAGGCGATACTGAGCAGAAGACTCAAGTTTTGTTTCTGACTCATTAGTCGCTGCGATCAATGCAAAACATCCGTTTTCGTCGATATTTGTGACCAGCACATCTACCGTTGATCCGTTAGTCACGTTTTCGATCTGACCTTTTAAATGAAAGCGAGTGTCTTTTTCAAGGTCTCTCTTCGAAAATAATGGGTTGAATGAAGCTTTGGCGATCTCTAATTCCCAAGTGACGAAGAAGTAAAAAGCAAAGATTAAATAGACGAAGTTAAGTCCCAGGATGAGTTTATTAAAACTCGCGGCCAGCATAATGAAGTTCTTTCCTGCAATTAAAGTCAGGCATAAAAGCAGCATTTTATCTGAGTGTTTTTTGATCCTCACGACCATGAAGATAGTGATCAGATTTACGGCCAGAATGAAATAGTGGTTCTTTAAAAAGGTCTTTAGCGCTTCGATATTAAGAATTGATTCCCCACGAGAGAGTGAGTAAATCGCTTGGAGATACACCAAGGAGAAGATTAAAAATAAAATCAAGTTTCGATGTTCGTAATTTCTTTTTAAAACTTTCATAAGGGAAATTTTATCCGGCCTGAAATAAGTTTACCTAAGTTTGGTATTATAATGCAATGATACCATATCTTGAAATTAACACACTTTGTATTTCTTGCGACAACTGCAACCTTATTTGCCCAGAGAATGCTATTTTAAAAAATGGCACTCAGTATATCGTAGAAACCTGGTCATGCACTCTTTGTAATGCTTGTGTAGAAGTCTGCCCGGTGGACTGTATAAAACTTATTACAGAAGAATCCAATAAAAAGAAAATCTTCTAAATAAGATTTTGAACAATTCCCTTTCCTACAATACTGTCTCTTTCAAAAGCATTGACTCCATCAAGGCTCACTGAATTTAATTCCTGACTGAAGAAATTATTTTCATCGCCATTAAGAGCTCCATGAACTCTCAAAAACTCCATCAACCATCCACCTTTTTCGTCTTTGATATTCTGGTAAATATTTTTGATGCTATTGAAATAAATTTCAGCTGTTCCAAAATCCCAGTATTCAAACCTAGGAGGAACAACGAAATGAATGCGCTCTTTTTTATAATTTGCGACTGTTTCGAAAAATTTTGTGATTCCCCCCACAGGCGCAAGAGAGTCTAATTTTAATAAACCTAATCCTGAGTATGTCACGTAGTCACTTAGCCCATCGGCCTTTCTGATTTCTTTTAATTGATCATCCACCAGAACCGTTTCGTTATATTTTGAGCCTTTTTCGACTTTAATTCCAAAGAGTGCTGCTCTTGAATTCTCTAGTGCTGAAAGAGCTTCCTGAAAGTATTCTTTATCGAAAAATAGGAATTGATCTGCATTGACCAGCAGGAGAGTTCCCGAATAGTTTACATCTCCACGTGAGGCCATATTGTGGATCGCTCCACCAGAATCTAGAAGTGGGTCTTCATGCAGAATGACAACGTCAGCAAACTTCTCGTCTGAGCGTACATAATTTTCAATTTCTTCAGAGAGAAAATGTGTATTGATGAAGATTCTTTTAATTCCAAGGTCGTGACAGTAGTCCACTTGAAGCTCAAGTAAACTCTTGTAAAAAACCGGCCATAGAGCTTTTGGTAACTTCTTACCAATTTCACCCATGCGGGTTCCAAGGCCAGCGCTTAGAATTAAAGCATAATCAATTTGCATAATATAAACTCGAAAGAATTTTGCGCTCTTTAGCGAAATGCTCGTGGTGAAGCATAATGCTTCTTACTTTTTCAAAAGCGTATCCAATGTACTTAATGTACCTAAGATCTTTTCTATCAGCGTAAATATAAGCAAAACTTCCGATTGCTTTGAAGACTCTTTGAATGGTCATCATATCGTAGAGAGACTTAAATTCTTCGAAGCTTTTTGCTGGATCAAACTTCTTGAAATAAGTATTGAAGTAGTACTCAATTAAGCGCTTCTTATTTCCATCATCAATTTGGTAGTAACAGTCTTCTAAAAGAGACACTAGATCATAAAGAGGTGTCCCCATACGAGCGTCCTGGAAATCGATAACGATTTGTTCGCCGTCTTTAATCATCAGGTTTCTTGAGTGGTAATCACGGTGAACCAGTACTCTTGGTTCACTTGAAATTGAAAAGCACATTTCATAAAGGCTTTTGTATAAAATTTCTATTGGTGTAGATGAAACATCTAAACCTAAGTAGGACTTTAAAAAATATTTTTTTGTGAATTCCATTTCTGCATATAACTTCTCAGTATCAAAAGCGAGTTTTGTGAAACTCTCACCTTTATACTTCGTTGTATCGATTTTATGGATTGAATGCATAAGATCGATTGCCGTGATGTAGAAGTTATACTCATCTTGAAGATTTTGAATTTGAGAGATTTCTTTTAAGAACGTTACGTCCCCTAAGTCTTCTTCCAGGATGTACCCCGTTGCTAATTCTTTATCGTGAATAAGTGGCACGCGTACATTTTCAGCATGAAGCACTCTTTGAAGTTTTAAGAATGTTGGCTCTTCCTGGCCTTCTGTCACCGGGTTATCAAGGCAGACAACATAAGATTTTTTTGAAGTCCAGATTCTGTAATACTTTCTTGTTGAAGCATCACCAGTAAGCTTTTCTACATTTTCAACCATGTCATCTTTAAGAAGATCTTTATGGATCGTTTTTTTAAACAGTTCTTCTACAAGAATTCTTTCTGATTGTTCTGGTTTCATTTTCTGCTCGCAACATTATTTAGGAGTTTATAAAAGTTTTTAGATGAGTTGGCTTCGTTGAATCTTTTTTCTACACCCATGACACCTTGTTTGGTCATGAAGTTTTTAAAGAGATGTTCTTCCTTTGAAATTCCTACCGAGTCTCCAAGGTACATAGAAAAATCTAAGGTGTTTCGGTTTTGGATCTGGATCCAGTTTAAATAAGCAGAGGCATCATAACCTGCTCTCTTTAAAACGAAATAAGTCCATTCACTGACTTGTTGTTTGGTATCAAATTTTAGTTTTGTAAGGCCGATCATTTTTTCAGTGTTGTAGAATCCCAAAGGCAGCATGATTTTTTTTTCATAAATATAGCGCTGGCTTCTTACGACTTCGGCCGCGAAAGCTGCCACGAAGAGCTCTTCACTTTTCAGATAGCGTTCGATTAAGGCCGTTGAAAAGAAAAACTGTGATCTTGGAAGAGAAAAGAGAAAGGGAGATTTATGTTGAATGATATAAAACGTCGGACGCTCGTTCAGATTCAAAATAAGCTGGTTATTTGAAACCAAACGATCATAGATGCTTTCTAAAAACTCAATAGTGTCCGGACGAAGTTTTATAGTCTTCGTTTCTTCGTAAGCTAAGTAATATCCACCGGCAGCGGCCAGGTGGTCAATATAGTCTTTGGTTTGAAGTTCGCCGATCCCAGTGTAGTCGATAGTCTTTTTGTTCGAGTTTGTACTACAAGATACAAAAATCCCGAGTAAGGCGATAAGAATGAAGCGAAAAAATTTGTTCATATAATAAAAAAAGGGCCCTTAATATTTAAGGGCCCAACTACAAGACCATATTATCTTGAATTTATTATAGATTATTTTGGCTCAGAAGCAAGACTACGTGCTGGTTGATAGTAAATAGTGAAACCAGCAAAGATCAGGTTCGGGTTTCTAATAAGTGGACGGTTATTCTCATAAATAGATTTCCACTTTTTAGTTGTTCCGTACTTGTCTTTCGAGATTGTTCCAAGAGTATCAGCTGTCTTAATTAGGTATGGAAGTCCAGATGGCTGCCATCCGAATCTTTGCTCAGGAACCATATACTTTAACTCTACGCCTTCACCGACTTTTTTAACGTCTTTGTTCCACTCTTTAATGTCTTTCCACTTACGGTAGTCACCATAGATCTTGAAAGCGATCATCATCATTGTGTCACCTTTTTGGACTTTATAGTTTTCCATAGGGCCATATGATGAAGATGTTGGAACTGCTTCTTCAACAATTTTAATTCTTGCTGGAGCTTCTTTTGTTTTTTCAACGACTGGCATTGGAGCTTCCGCTATGAAATCCTCTACTTTTGCTTCTGGTTTGAATTCTTCGAATGTCGGCTCTTGCGGAGCAGTCATTGCAACTTCTTCTTGAACCGGAGGAGCTTGGTATTCGTCAGGTATAATTGTTTCTGCAACTTTCTCTTCTTCTACTTTAAATTCCTGATTATCTGGTTGATCAGCAATCGTATCAACTGCAAATTCCAGATCGTCATGAGACACTGCTACTTCTTCTTTATTAGAGTCAGAAAAGCTACATGAACTAAGTGTTAAAATTAGAGCTAAAAGTGTTACGATTTTCATAAGAATCCCCTCTCGTTATGATTGGTTATCGGCACTTGAAAAAAAAAGTTTAGAAGCCCGGAATAAACCACTCAATAATTATTTAAGTTGCAAATTTCCTATGAGAATTTAGAATAAGTTATGTTTTTAAGAAGATACAAAATAGCTGTCCTTTTTTGTCTGCTAATATTTTTAGCAATTCCAAGCGTCTATGCTCAAAACGTATTAGATGACATCGAAGAAGAAGACAGAATCGAAACAGGCCATACAGAAAATGCTCCTAATTTAGTGGCAGAAACAATAAAAGTTGTTTCTCCTTCAAAAAAAATCTTTATTCTAACCAACGAAAATAAGACTTTCTCTAAAGGTGATTTTATTTCTCTACTATTAGGGAATAAGTTAGTTTGTCGCGCCCTTGTGGCCAAGACAACTGATGATCAGCTTTCTGGAATTAAAATCGTAAAAATCTACAACGTGACTCTTTGGAAACAAATGGCAGTTGGAAAAGAAGTCTTAGTTCTTAAAGGTGACGACAGTTACTACTCTAATTTAGAAAAAACTCCTAAAACGCCTGAAGAAAATGCTAAGAACACTTCAAAAGTTCAAGATGAAGACGATCTTTTCAACTCAACAACACTTAATGATGATGACCTTTCTTTAGAAGAAACTTCAAAGAGATTAATTAAAACTGACAACTTGATTTCTGCCGGTGTTGGCTTGATCTCGGGCCTTGATGTTGATGGCTCAAGCAAAAGATACACTCACATGAATGGATCTTGGGGCTACCAGGTTTCAGATAATATCTGGGCCGAGCTTGGCGTGGGAACTAACACCATTACTGATTATCCAGCGACTGGAATTGATACGAGGATGACTAACTTTACTGGTAAAGTGAAGTACACATTCAATGCGCCTTTCTATAGTTATATTATGCCTTATGTTGGTTACCAGGTAATTAACGTCAATTCACCAGGAGCTGGTGTTGAAGACGGTGAAAGTACGCCCGAAGAATTAGAAAACGAAGTAAAGCTTGTTGATGATTTAAAGAAAAGTTCTGTTATTTTTGGTGTCACTGTTTTAAAAAGGATAGTACCAGGCTGGTTTATCCGTGCAGACCTGGGTTCTGATATTTTAAGTGGTGGACTAACTCTTGAATTCTAAAATTATCATTTGCCTTGGACTTCTTTTAACACTCACTTCATGTGGAGTGAAAGGACCACCTGTTAAATATCGTGAAACGATTGTGGACTCTTACGTAAAAGACTATACGGGTACTGAGCTTTCTGCTGAAGAGAAAGAGCGTACGAAAGACAAACAATCTATTCCAAGCACCCTTGATCAACAACAACAGAAAATTCCAGTAAAGCCTTAATCATGTCACTTTTCATTGCAACCGGATCAAATATTGGCGATCGCAAATCTCATCTTGATGAGGCCAAAGTTTATTTATCAAAAAGATTAGTTTTTATTGCAGAAAGTAAGATTTATGAAAGTCCTGCGGTGGATTATTTAAATCAACCAGATTTCTATAATCAAGTTTTAGAATTCCAAATTCCCGATGAATCTCCTGAAGCGATTATGGATTTTCTTTTGGAAACTGAACTTCTTATGGGAAGAAATCGTTTAATTCCAAAGGGGCCTAGAATCATTGATCTCGATATGATTTTCTGGGGAGATTTAAAGATTCAGAGCGAAAAACTCATGCTTCCACACCCCAGATTATTTGAGCGCAGCTTTGTCGTCTTGCCTTTATCAGAGCTACCGGGTTTTAAAACTTTGCAAAAAAAACATTCGTTCAATTTTACCTTCGATAATACTGCAATTCCCATTTCTTGATTGACCAAAATCATCTTCAGTTCGTATAATTAGGCTGATCAAATTTCTTCAAAGATCACAAAGGAAAATTCTATGGATTTTAGCCTAACGCCCGATCAAATCGAGATCAAAGATCTCGCTATGAAATTCGCTCGCAACGAGATGATGCCTAAAGCTCAAGAGTTTGATGAAAAAGCAGAAATGCCAATGGAAATTCTAACAAAGGCATGGGAGCTAGGACTCATCAACACATGTATTCCAACAGAATACGGTGGAAATGGATTCACAGCAATTGATTCAATGATCATCACTGAAGCACTGGCTTACGGTTGTATGGGAATGAATACAGCGATCATGGCCAATGACCTGGCCCTTCTTCCGATTGTTATTGGTGGAAATGATGAACAGAAAAAAAGATTTTTAACTCCGTTCACGGAGAGTTATAAGATCGCCGCTTTCTGCTTAACTGAACCTGGAAATGGATCAGATGCTGGTGGATTGAAGACGACGATTAAAGAAGATGGTGACGACGTTATTATTAACGGTAACAAAATGTGGATCACCAACGCTGGTTACGCTGATCTATTCGTTTTATACGGAACAACTGACCCTGCTCTAAAGCATAAAGGGATCACGGCCGTTGTTATCGAAAAAGGAACTCCTGGAATTGAGATCGGAAAGAAAGAAGATAAAATGGGTCACCGTTGTTCGGACACTCGTGCTATGACTTTCAATAACGTTCGCATTCCCAAAAAAAATATCTTAGGTGGATTGAATCAAGGCTGGAAGATTGCCATGAAGACACTTGATCACTCTCGCCCGATGGTTGCTTCAAGCGCTGTTGGTGGAGCTCAATGTGCCTATGACCACGCAGTAAAGTACGCTAAAGAGCGCGTGCAATTCAATGTTCCTATTTCTCACCATCAAGCAATTCAATTTATGATTGCTGATATGGCGATGAAAATCGAAGCATCAAGATTATTAGTTCACAAGGCCGCATGGCTTCTAGATAACGGACAACCTAACACTCAGCTAGCTTCGTACTCGAAAGCTTTCGCAGCTGATTCGTGTATGCAAATTGCTACAGATGCAGTACAAGTTTTTGGCGGTTACGGTTACAGCAAAGAGTACCCGGTTGAAAAAATCATGAGAGACGCTAAGCTTATCCAGTTATACGAAGGGACATCTCAAATACAACGTTTAGTTATTGCTAAAGAAATATTTTCAAGGAGCTAACATATGAATATTTTCGTTTGCGTAAAACAAGTACCGGATACTGAAACAAAGATCATCCCAACTGCGGATGGATCATTCATTGAAACAAACTCAATCAAGTGGATCATGAATCCATATGATGAATACGCTGTTGAGCAAGCTCTTGTTGTTCAAGCTGCTAACGCTGGATCAGTTGTAACTGTTCTAAGAGTTGGATCTACAAAAGACACAGAAGCACTAAGAACAGCAATGGCAATGGGAGCTGACGAAGCTTTCCTTGTTGAAGCAGCTGATAACTTAGATTCTTATATGATCGCTAAAGCTCTAAAAGGTGCGATCGAAAAATCTGGAAAAACTCCAGACCTACTACTTACTGGTAAACAAGCAATCGACGATGACTGTCTTCAAGTTCCACAAATTCTTGCGACAATGTTAAACGTTCCTTCTGTTTCAGTTGTTGTTGGTTACGAAGGTAATGCTTCTGAAGTAACAGTAAAACGCGAAATTGAAGGTGGAGCACTTGAAGTTTACGGTGTAAAACTTCCAGCGATGATCGCTTGTAACAAAGGGATCAACACTCCAAGATACGCTTCTCTTCCAGGGATCATGAAAGCTAAGAAAAAGCCTTTAACTGTTTTATCTCTTGCTGACGTTGGTGTTAGTGATGCAGATAAGAGAGTTAAATACTCTAACTTCTCTCTTCCTCCTGAGAAACCAGCTGGAAAGAAATTCGATGCAACAGACGCTGCTAAACAAGCTGCTGTAGTTAAAGAAGTAGTTGGACTATTAAGAACTGAAGCAAAAGTTATTTAATTAAATTTTAAGAGGATTTTATGGCGAAAATATTAGTATTCACAGAACTTCACGGATCACACGTTAAAGGTGTGACATTAGAAATTTTAGGAAAATTAGCAGGACATACTGTTGATGTAGCAGCGATCGGAACAATCCCTTCAGAAGCTATCGCAGACCTTGCAAAATTCGGAGCTGCTAACGTTCACTCTTTAAAGGGTGCTAACTTAGAAAAGTATTCTCCAGAAGGATACGCAAACGCTCTTAAAGGTTTCATCTCTGCAGGCGCATACGATTACGTATTCGCTGGAGCAACTTCAGTTGGTAAAGATTTACTTCCACGTGTAGCTACAATGTTTGATGCTGGTATGGCATCAGAAGTGACAAACTTCATTATGGAAGGTGATAAATTCGCTGGAACTCGTCCACTATTTGCTGGAAAGTGTTTCGCGAAAGTTGAGTTAACAGGACCGAAGCCTCACTTCGTAACTGTTAGACCAAACGCTCTTGGTATGAACGCTAACCCAACTGCTGCTGCCGCTTCTGCGAAAGAAGATGCTGTAGACGCTGGAGCAATCAGAGCAATGATTAAAGACATCGTTAAAGGTGCATCTGAAAAGCTAGATTTAACTGAAGCAAACATCATCATCTCTGGTGGTCGCGCGATGAAAGATTCAGCTAACTTCAAAATCCTTGATGAAATGGCAGAAGTTATTGGAGCAACAGTTGGTGCTTCAAGAGCTGCAGTAGATTCAGGATTTGCTCCACACGCAATGCAAGTTGGTCAGACTGGTAAAACAGTTGCTCCTTCTCTTTATATTGCTTGTGGTATTTCAGGAGCTATTCAACATTTAGCTGGTATGAGAACGTCGAAAGTTATCGTTGCGATCAACACTGATCCAGATGCTCCGATCTTCACAAAAGCTGACTACGGTATCGTTGGTGATTTATTCACGATCGTTCCGATCATGACTCAAGAGTTTAAAGCATTACTAGGTAAGTAATCCTAAAATGAAATCGATAAAAAAAGGCCACATCAATGATGTGGCCTTTTTTTTTTAGAGAAATTCATTTTTTTATTTTAAACGTGTTTGAAATAATTCATTCATAGCTCTAAGTGCATCGATCCAAGTGAAAATTCCAACTAATTTGTTATTGTCTTTGACCAGAACGCTGCCTATCTTTTTTTCTGCCATTTCCATACAAATCCCATCCAACAGCGTGTCAGCATTAACCATAAATGGATCTAATGTCATTGCTTGTTCAACTTTTTCTTTTTGTAGATCAATCTCTTTAAAAGAACTTAAGAAATTTATATCTTTTTCAGAAATAATACCAACTATCTTACCTGCATTTAATACAGGTAAGTGACGAATTGAAAACTCGTGCATAATTTTTTTTGCTTGTTCAAGCGTTTGGTCAGATCCAATTGTATGAGGCGATGTCGTCATAAATTTATTAATCTGAGGAATTGGTTTAGTCATAATTTTCTCCCTTAAAGCTTGTTTAAAACACAAATAAGAATGTGAAATATAGTTTTTGAAATCTAGTCTATAATAATCAGTTTTTAATGGCGCAGATGTGATTCAGAAAAGGTTAAAAGATGAGAGTTATCAGTTTTGCATAATACTTGGGAGGCTTTGTTGAATAATTGGAATGTCTTACACCTTCAGTAAATTGTTGTTTAACGGTTATAGCTCGTTAGGTCTCCACGTCCCTAAAAAACATCGTACTTAAGTTCAACCGAATTACCCAACCACATGGCGCCTTGAGTATGATCATATAGATCATCACCAGTTAACGGGTGAACCAACACAGAGAAATTCTCTCTTTCTCTCATTAACCACAATACAACTTCAGTAAAACACTCTTGCGGAAAATTCGCTTCAAACATCGGCATTGGATGTGGTCCTATAGGTACAGTGATCATATCACCCACAAAAAAGACCACGTCCTTAAAATGACTTTTCATTTTATCTCTTAAAAGAGTCGCGGCGTTTAGCTCTTCGCTTGCGAAATAAATGTGAGCATCGAATTCACGTGGAAAATCGACAGGTAGTAACTTGGAATTTACTTTAAAGGTTGTTTCATTCATGGAGCTAATAAACCATAAAAAATTGAAAAGAACTAACTGATATTTAATTTTGTGACCTGAATAATTTTTTACAAAAGTCGTGATCCATTAGGTGCATCCTGATCAACTGTGGCCAAAACAACTTCACCTTCTTTGCGATAAAACCCTGTCACTAAAATTTCCGACATAAATTTTCCAACTTGTCTTGGAGGGAAATTTACGACAGCAAGCACTCTCTTCCCTATTAGTTCTTCAAGCTTGTAGACAGTAGTAATTTGCGCGCTCGATTTTTTTACTCCAAGATCGGTACCTAAATCAACCCACACTTTATAAGCAGGCCTTTTTGCTTCAGGAAACTCTTCCGCTTTTATAATAGTGCCCAAACGAATATCGACTTTTTCAAAATCTTCCCATGAAATCATATTCACCTCATTGGAATAATTTAAACGCAAAAACCTCGCATTCGCGAGGTTTTTTATTTCCCATTAATTTCTTTTTCGATTTTATTTAGAAAGCAAATCCTTGAGTTTCAGCAGTCTCTTTAATTTCATCGGCACTTAAGATTCTTACTGGCTCATAGTTTTCATCTGATGCTACTTCTCTTCTTTCAGCGATCGCGTCCTGAACACCTTCTTGCTGTTGCATCGATTCCACACTTGATTCATCTTGAGCGATATAGTCATCATTCGCTTCTTTCGTTTTATTTTCCATTTCACTTAATGCTTCTTTTGTTACGAAGTTAAGCATTGCTCCGGCCAATGGTCCAGTTACGAAACTTAGTCTGTAACCATCTTTCCCGTTATTAAACACAACCCCAGCGACTTCTTCATCACCTACGTCTGCTTTAAACGATCCACCATCCATAAGTTGAGCGCTTGCGATGTCGATACTCTGAACTTCACCATTTGTATTTGTAAGTGAAACAGTTAATCCTTCAATTGATCCTTTCGTTAAAGTCATTTCCCCTGAAACTTCTGAACCAGTTAAAATCTTTGTCGATTTAGATTGGTTGAGAGCTCGCTCAAGAACCAGCTCAACTTCTTCAGATGTTGCAGCACCTTCTTCTTTAACTTTTTTAATTCTCTTGGCTTCTAAAATTTCCTGGCCACCGTTAATCGTTTTATAGATCGCGATAGTTCCAAAGTTAGATAGAAGAGAGATTTTATAAACAAGACCTCGGTCGTTGTTCACCATAACTTCTGAAGTTCTAACAAGTTTCATCGGTACGATAATCTTCTTATGAGCGTCTTCAGGATTATTGATTTTATCATATGTAACAGTTTCGTCAGCACCCACAATTCGTGTAACTTCCCATTCACCGTCGATCTTGAAAGCTTCATTCATTTCAACTTTCATAACCGCTATTCGTTGACTGGCCGTCTGTGCTTCAGAAGCAAGGTTCCTTTCTATAGGCGCCATCTCTACCTGTTCGGCATGTGACCTACTTACGGTGCGTGAGTTAATATCTTTAATTGTTCCAGCTAGTACTACTGAGCCTAAGCTTAGTGCTACGATGATGGCCTTCTTAGATGTTAAAACTTTCATAACCGTTCCCCTTCTTTGTTTAAGCTTTAAAGTGCAACGATAATGCCATGTTTCAAAGTGGAAAAGTCGGGTATTTCTGAGTGTAAGGGTATGAATTTAGGTAGATTTGTTTAGATTTTAGATAGGCGGGTGGCTAGGATTTAAACACACTGGCTATAATATTTACATACCACGGCCAGGTGTAAAAAGTTTGGTCTTATTGTTCTTTCTTAGGCTTAACATCCCAATCTGAGTGAGATGAGCGGTATCTCTTCATAGCGATAACCACTAGGTCTGCTAGAGGAAGTCCTGAAGTCTTCGTCATTCTTTCGAATGCTTCAACTACGTCTTTCTCTACTTTAATGTTCAGGTCTTTTAATTCACCTTGATTGTGTGTTTGGCTTTTCATGGTCTCTCCAATGTAACTTTATAAAGTTAGGAAATTCTATTGGGTAATTCTTAATTTTGGAATACCTTTATTGCTCTTTTTTTGCGTAAAGAGACCAAGGCATGTGTGACTTCAAAATCCATTAACTTACTGTATTTATAGATGTCACTAACATTGCACCACTCAGTAATGACCGATAATACATCGAATTCCTGAGGAGTGATGCTCTCAATCGACACAATAATTTCCGGGTCAATGACCAGTTTTAAATGTGGTGCCGGGCGAAGCTTCTTCGCACTTAGGTATTCCTGGAAGTGGCCTTGGGCCTCTTTCCTAACTTCTTCGAAGGTAATTTTTAAAGTGATATTTTCTGGTGAAAGAACTTCAGGTTCAACGATGAACTTGAATAACTCATTCGATTCAACATCATCAAAGATCATTTTCAATAAGGCCTTCTTGCCTTTCAACTCTTTTAACTGAGCTCCGACAATCATTCCTTCTTGTTGATAGATAACACCTAAGAACTGGCCGTTCTCTTTAGAGAGAACATTCACCTTTCCGGTAAATCCAAATGAGGCCTGTTCTTTTAAAACTTCAATCAAGTTTGTCATGTATCTATCTTATGCTCTTACTACGAAAAAAGTCTTTTAAAAAATCCTTTCGGTTGTCCTTCTTCGGCCGGTGTATTGAAACACTGATCGATATTCTTTGCTAGATTCATGTAAGCATTCCAAACCGGACGGCCTTCATGTTTCTTTTCATTCATGTATGGTGTTCCCTTATCAGATCCTTCTCTTAAAGCGATCTCTAAAGGAATTTCTGCTAAAAGATTTACATTGAATTCTTTTGCAGCTCTCTTCACTCCGCCTTCTCCAAAAATATAATATTTTTTAGACAAGTTATCTTCTGGAACGAAGTAACTCATGTTCTCAACCATTCCTAAAATAGGCACTTTCACTTGAGTGAACATGCTCATCCCTTTAATTGAGTCCATAACTGCTACGTCTTGTGGAGTTGAAACAACGATCGCTCCATCAATGTCAGTTGCCTGAATCATTGATAATTGCATGTCACCTGTTCCAGGAGGAAGATCGATAATTAAATAATCTAATCCTTCCCAAGCTACATCGAATAAGAATTGATTTAAAACTCCACCAAGCATTGGACCACGCCAGATAACAGGATCTTTTTCATTGATGAATAATCCGAAACTAATGAATGGAATTCCATAAGCATCGATTGGAAGAATTTTTTTCTCAGGAGTCGCTCCTGGTTTTGCGCCTCTTTGATTTAAAAGCATTGGCATTGATGGCCCGTAAATATCGGCATCAAGTAATCCAACTTTTTTACCTTGAGCTTTAAGTGCGAAAGCTAAGTTAACCGACACTGTCGATTTACCAACTCCACCTTTGCATGAAGATACGGCGATAACTTTTTTAGCACCTGCCACGTGTTTCTTATTTTGTCCGGCAGGACCGTGACCAGTTTTAATTTGAGCAGAGGCCGCTGGTGCTGCTTTTGATTCTGGCTTTGTGAAAGTTTTTCCAGCAAATACGTCCGCAGAGTTTTCTGAAACTGTCAGTACAGTTACCTTATCTGCCGGGTACGTTGGGTGAGCAATATTCACGATGATCGTTTCGATCGCTCTTTTTTGTTCAGGAGTGATTCCGTCACGCTTGTATTTGAATAGTAGCTCATTTTGGTCAGCTTTTACTTCGATGACTCTTCCTTCTTCTTGAAGAGTTCTTCCAGTGTTTGGATTTACTATAACTTTGAGTGAATTTAAGATGTTCTCGTTACTCATAATTGGCCCTTTGAATTTTTATTTAACACAGCTTTTATACCTGAAATGTAGCGAATGTTAAAGAATTCAAAATTGCTAAAAAATTGGCCGATGTCGCTCGTCAACAATTGTCCTAGTGTTTCATATTTTCCTAGGAGACAACGCGGATTTACACTAAAATGAAAGTACATTTGTTCGTTTCAGGGGATCTCGTGTCTTACAGTAGAAAAATATATTTAATTAATCCAAAGTTTCAATACAGACTGAGTTTTTACGCATCAGTTTTAGTATTCGTCACAGGGCTTATTTATCCATTTACGATCTACGTTCTCTTAAGTGCAATCAGCGCTAACTTTGCTCTTAAGAATCCTGAAATTGCTTTGTATTACAGTGAAAAACGCGACCTCTTGATTCTTTTACTGACTGGACTTCACTTCGGTTTTGCCATCCTTTCCTTTTTTGGATGCATCTTTTTTTCTCACCGAATTGCTGGTCCGCTTTATAAGTTGCAGAAACATCTACGATCTATACGAGATGGATTTAGTCCTGGTAAACTATTTTTCCGCAAGGGAGATTATTTCCAGGATGTAGCTGACGACTTAAATGATACTATTGAATACATAGAAGATGGTTACAAGAGTGACCTAGTCTATTTGAGCGAAGTCAATTCATACATAAATAATTTAAGCCTCGTGGTTCCGGATGATAAACGAGTCGTATTAAATGAAATCTCTTCGCGTCTCTCAGAAATCCAAGAGAGATTCACGAACAAGAGTTAAGTCAGGAAAAACGACATGGAGGTCTTTATTTTGAGGCTAGTTACGTTAGCGGCCATTACTACTTGCTACATATCGGCGGCGCTAGCAAATCCAAATTTAAATTTTGCTTCAATCGCAATGGCGGACGACGTGCCATTCAAGCTTAATTATTCTCCGCTTGATATGGAGATTGGAAAAGAACTTGTTTCTTTATATGCAGACTTATCTAAAAATGAATTAAAAAAGTCTACTGTAGCTAAATTTGTGAGCTACAAAAATAAGAAACAGTCATTCAGTCACCTTGATATGATGACGAATCGTCTTGAGCTTATTTCAAAAATTTCTGATCAGGATAGCTTTTATACAAACTGTGCGATTCAACCTCGTCAGGTTAACGAGTTTACAGAAAATCTTGCTCACAGAATGGACATCACGCTTGATAAGTACTGCCGTTACTTATTTTTAAAGAATCTTTCGAAATTCTCGCCAACGATTAATCTTTCAACAAGAGATTTAAGCTACCTTAAAGATGCTGCCTCTTTTTATGTGACTGGTGAAAATCAAACTGACGTTTCAGCTGTTTTAAAACACTTCAAAGCAAACAAAAGTGAACACGAAAAAATCTCTGATATTTTAATTGCTAAGTATATCGATTTTAAAACTAAGCCAACATCTGCAATCCTTGTGAATCTGCATGTTAGTACTCAGTTAAATAACTTCCTACAAAACAATCTTCACCTGGATAATAACTCTGGGACTTTCTTTCAGGAAGAGTTCACTCGCCTGATTAAAGACTCACAGGACTTAACTGACAAAGGCGAATACGTTCAAGCAAAAGCTCAGATTATTGCTGCTTTAAACTTCTATAGTAAGAATAAAAAGTTTATTGATGAAAGAAAAGCATGGGTTGGAACAACTCTTGCGGCAAAAGCTCTATACTATAAAGGTCGCGATAACGATGCTGTAGAGATTTTAACTCTTGCTCGTGCTGTCGCTCCTAAAGAAGAAGCTTCTGAAGCGACTTTCTACCTTCTATGGCCGCATTTAATTAATAAAGACTATAAGTCGATGAAAGCGGTTATTGAAAAATTCAACATGGAAAAGAACTTTGAATCGTTTGATTCAAAACTTCAGTATTGGATTGCTTACGGTTTATTAAAAACTGGTGAAGCCAAAAAAGCGACGGCTTACTTTAATAAGATCATTAACTCTTCTCCTTATTCTTTTTACTCGATCATCTCACTTAAAGAGATCGCGACTCAGAACAAAGGAATGAGCGAACAGGATATCCTGGCGAAACTTATTTCTAAAGATGCTCCTGTTGAATTTAAAATGGATGTAACGAGCGAAGAGCTAAAAGATGCTCTTAGACGTTTAGCTGTATGGAATGCTCTTGGACACGAAAGATTTGCAACCTTAGAAATCCGTCATGTTCAATCAATGGATAAACTATCTGTCTTCAAAGATAAAGAACTGGCCAAGAATATAACGGTTAATGACAATAAAGAGTTTATTGTGCTGAACCTGGTTCGCCTACTCCACTCTCAGGATAAGTTTATTAACTCGTTTAAAGTTTTCCAGGATTCTCTTGGAGAAAACTCACTGAGTTTAAACTACCGTTTAATTAAATACATCTTCCCTGTGGGATACATGAGTTTAATTGAGAAAAACACAGACAATATCGATCCTTTAATTGTGATTTCGCTTATCAGACAAGAGTCTGCTTTTAACCCACTGGCCACTTCAAGAGTTGGGGCAAAAGGTTTAATGCAGTTAATGCCAGCAACGGCGAAACGCTTTAACCGCAAGATCAGAGTGACTCATTTAAATGACCCGAAAGTGAACGTCGCTTTAGGATCGAAATATTTAAAGCAGTTATTAACAAGATTTGACGGTAACTTGATCTACACTCTGGCGTCTTATAATGCTGGTGAAAATAGAATTGATCGTTGGAAAAAAGAGATCTTTAGAAATGATGATCCGTTAGCGACTATTGAGTCTATCCCATTTGAAGAGACGAGAAATTACGTGAAACTTATTTATAGAAATAGATTTTTCTATTCGCTTCTTCAGAATCGTTCGGTGCTGACAACGCCTCTTGATGAGTCGTTTAAAGTGACTAGTGCTGTAAAATAATTATTTTTTAAGAAAATCCCAAATATTGATCTGCGACTCGGGCAAAGCTAGAATATCTAGATGCCCTAGTCCTGAATCGATCGTCGTAAAGTCCAACGCTTTAAAATACTCCAGCGGCACTCCAGATCTAATCGTTACAGTCCCATCACCATCAACTTGCCCTTCTTTATCAAACGAATAAGAAAGCATTCCATCTTTCATAGCAAGAGAAGCATACTCTTTAGTCTCATGACCTAAACCTCTCATATGAAGCATCGGTAGCTTCTTAGGTGGATTTATTTTTATAGGCGCACGTAAAAGTGCATGGAATTTTTCAGAACGTGACATGTACTTTTGAACAAAGGCACGAACAGTCGCAACCTCATTAGGTTTAGCGTATTTAAACGGTCCCCAATGATTTTTTTCCCATTTATTAATATCGTGAATATCTAATGAGACTTTTTCTTTCGATTCACTAAGAGCGATATCTTCACCTCTTGGCGGCAGGAAAAAATAAGAAGATTTAAACGTCGAGTATTCTAATCCTGAAAGCAGCGATCTATTAATACCAACTCTTGTTCCATCTTCCATATCTCGCATTAAAATCATTAATCCATGAAGAGGAGGAGCGATTAAGGCCACTTTTGTAAGCTTTTTTAAACCATCCCAGTTCTCAACAGCATCATCGACATCCTGAGTTCCATAACGAATGTAATAGGCCATTAAAAGAGCACCAGTGCTATGACTTACAACATAGAGCTCATCATCAGGTTTTAAGTTAAAACTTTTAATTTTTTGATCAATAGTAAGAACACTATTATGAAAATCATCTCGCCAATCATAAGCAGCAGTTTCTAAGCGCATTTGATTATCAACGGCGAACTGGTCAAGTAACGTTAATGTTTTTCCATATGAATCAACGTCCCACAAAGCGGGAAAAATGAGAACATTTCTTAAAACACCATCAATCACTAATTCATTATCAGATCCAATCTCTGTTCCGGGGATTTGTGTCGAAACACCAACCTGACTGAATAAAAAATTAGAAGCTTTTGCCCAACGGATTTTTCCAGAGCTTTTTTCTTTTAGCTTCGAACCGTAATAACCAGGAATGAATAGAAGAATTTTTTGGGGCATATGGGATTCGATGGGAAGATTTATTGAACTTTTATCAGGGCCGCGTGTTGAACAGGCGGCCACTGTTAAAAGTATTATTGTTTTAAAAAACCAATTACACATTAAATCTGAAGTGCATGATGTCGCCATCCTTCACTACGTATTCTTTTCCTTCAACTCTGAACTTTCCAGCTTCTTTAACTTTCGCTTCAGAACCGAATTTGATTAAGTCATCAAAGTGGAAAACTTCCGCTTTAATGAATCCTCTTTCGAAATCAGAGTGAATAACACCTGCACACTGAGGAGCTTTGTAACCATCATGGAAAGTCCATGCACGAACTTCTTTAACACCAGCAGTGAAATAAGTTTTAAGTCCAAGCATGTTGTAAGCAGCACGAGTTAACTGATCAAGACCAGACTCTGTGATACCTGCAGCTTCAAGGAATTCTTTTTTCTCTTCAAGAGTTTCAAGAGATGCGATTTCTGATTCAAGTTTCCCACAGCACTTCATTACTTCTGAGTTTTCAGCAGCAGCGTATGCTTTTACAGCTTTAACGTGATCATTGTCTGAAGTCAGACCTTCTTCATCAACGTTACAAAGATAGATAACTTTCTTCATAGTGATAAGGTTAAGATCTTCAACTGCTAGTTTATCTTCGTCAGATAGAGAAGAGTTTCTTGCAGCAATACCAGATTCAAGTTCAACTTTTAGTTTTTCTAAAAGAGGAAGTTGGATTTTTGCTGAAGTTAAAATTTCTTTATTTTGAGACTTTAAAAGTTTCGGAATGTTTTGAAGTTTTTTCTCAACAACTTCTAAGTCAGCAAACGCTAACTCAAGATTGATTGTTTCGATATCGTCTTTTGGATTAACTTTTCCGTGAACGTGAATGATATCTCCGTCTTCGAAACAACGAACAACGTGAACGATTCCGTTTACAGCGCGGATGTGACCTAGGAATTGGTTTCCTAAACCTTCGCCTTTTGAAGCACCCTTAACAAGACCAGCAATGTCTACGAACTCAACAGTTGTGTAGATCATTTTCTCAGGTCCGATGATGTCCCCGATTTGTTTCATACGAGGGTCATGCATTGCTACGATTCCCACGTTTGGTTCAATTGTACAAAATGGGTAGTTCGCTGCTTCTGCAGGAGCTGAAGTGATCGCTGAAAAGATTGTTGATTTACCAACATTTGGAAGACCAACAATTCCACAATTTAATGCCATAAAATTCCTCTATTAAATATTAAACAATTTTTTTCTTACTATATGAGGTCGCTGCTTTATCAAAACCAAGTTTGATATACTCTTCCAGCGCCTGTGCTGCACCCTTTAAAAAAGGTCTAAAAAAATCTTTGTCTTCTCCTATATACCCCGAGAGAACCCAGTTGGAAACATCGCCGTGTACCGGGCGGCCGATTCCTACTCTGACTCTTCTGAATTCCTGAGTTCCAAGCGATGCTGTAATAGATTTCAATCCATTATGGCCTGCTAAACCCCCGCCTTTCTTGAAAGCGATGGTCCCGTATGGAAGATCGAGTTCGTCATGGACGACCAGAATGTTTTCCACAGGAATTTTGAAGAAGTTCATCAAGGGTTGAACACTTTCGCCTGAAAGGTTCATAAATGTCTGAGGTTTTAGAAAATAGATTTTTTCATCCCCGTTTTGATAAACGGCATACTGACCTTTAAATTTGTCGGTCCATTTTAACTGGCCCGCAAAACTAAGTTCTTCGAACACATCCCAACCAATGTTGTGACGAGTGTAATGATATTTTGATCCTGGATTTCCAAGTCCTACAATTAAACGGTCCATGGCCCTTTTCCTTAGATGAAAAGCGAGCTGACAGAATCGTTATTGAATGTTCTGTGGATTGCTTTTGCTAGAAGTTCAGCTGTTGATAAAACTTTGATCTTATCGCATTTTTTTGCAGCTTCACTCATTTGGATTGTATCTGTTACGATGACACGATCAAGCTCTGCACACTCTGTAATTCTCTTAATCGCTGGATCAGAGAATACTGCGTGAGTTGCACAAGCATAAATCTTAGTCGCACCATTTTTCTTAAGCGCTTTACAGGCCTCAATCAAAGTCCCGGCCGTATCGATCATATCGTCGATGATGATACATTCTTTGCCTTCAACGTTACCGATAACGTTCATTGCTTCCGCAATGTTTTTACCTGTACGGCGTTTATCGATCATGGCGATTTCAGAATTTAATTTTTTAGCATAAAAACGAACGCGCTCAACTCCACCAGCATCTGGAGAAATGAACACTGAATTATCCGTGAAGATTTCTTTTTTGATGTACTGAAGAAGCACAGGCGAAGCAAAAATATTATCGAAAGGAATATTGAAAAATCCCTGGATCTGACCAGCGTGAAGGTCCATAGTCACAACTCTTGTTGCTCCGGCCACTGTCACGATATCAGCTACTAGTTTTGCTGAGATTGGAGTCCTAGGGGAAGCTTTTCTATCTTGTCTTGCGTATCCGTAGAATGGAATAACTGCTGTGATTGAAGCGGCCGATGCTCTTTTTAGAGCGTCGATCATAATTAAGAGTTCCATCAAATTGTCGTTAACCGGTGCACTTGTCGATTGAATGACGAAGACGTCAGCTCCGCGAACGTGCTTTTCGATTTCGCAGAAAATCTCTCCATTAGCAAAACGAACTAATTGGGGATTAACAAGCGGCACATCTAAAAAATCTGATATTTGGTTAGCGAGTGATGGATTTGAAGAACCAGAAACTAATACGATTCGTTTCACAAGATCCTCTCTTAAAATAAATGTACTTCGTTGATTACAAAATGGTTGGGGTGCAAGGATTCGAACCTTGGCATGGCAGAATCAAAATCTGCAGACTTACCACTTGTCGACACCCCAATACATTTGTGAACTTAATATAATCAAAACAGTGCTTTTTTGCAAGAGCTAGTTAACTAGATCACAGCTGAATTGTTGGAAACGACGCCCTCTGTCTCGGTAATAACTCTGGAAAACATCAAATGAAGTGGTCGCACCGTATAATCCTAAAGATTTTGTTTTACGCTCACCTTCATATCCAACCCAAATTAACGTAATGTTCTTCCCGTCAAAGGCCACATACCAGTTATCATAACCATTATTTGTCGTTCCCGTTTTCCCGAAGAAGCGAAGCTTCTGCATTACAACGTCAACCGCACGCTCAACTGTCGTCTGATTTGGATCGCTCAGGATCGATAAAACGGACTGATCCATGAAACGTTCACTGTTTTTTATTTTGCCGCACTCTGTTCTAATAAAGCTTACGTAGGCATCACGAAGCTCACTCATACTCAGTTCCATACTTCCTAAAAGCTCTGATGGGTATTGATCCAATGGAGTTTTTAACTCTGGAAAGTATGGTTTCAGGCGTTCTTCCACAGCTGGAAAACCTAATTCACTGGCAATTCTGATCACCGGACGGTTGTATGATTTCATCAAAGCTTCAGTCAAAGAAACTTGAGGCTCAACTTTGCTATGAGACTCTCTTGGAGTCCACGGACCAGATTTTAAATTTAATGTGATGGCATCAGTCGATACATAATCACTCATGCTGCGACCAAGGTCTTCGAACACACTATAGATAATTGGTTTAATCGTACTTCCTACCTGGTGGCGTTCCTGGTGAAGTGCTTTTTCTTTGTTTCTCTCAACACGGTTGTAATAGCTGTACCAAGAGCTGCCGTTTAATGGCCCAAGCATAACTTTTACAGAGATATCTACAGTGTTGAATTTATCGTTAAACCTTGCTGCGATTTTAGATTTAACATCGGCCACTTTTTGAATCAGAACAAATTTTTCATAATTTGAAAGAGTCGGCTCTTGATCGTTAAGTGTTCTCCAGATCGCCTGGTGGTATCTTTGTGATTCTAATTTTGTAAGTCTTGCTGTCCAGTTATCCCAATCTTTCTTTTTCCATACAACTGACGGATCATTGGCAACAAAGTTTTCTTGAATAAGTTTATTGTAAACAATTCCTGCACGTTCTTGCAGGCGTTCAATTTTTTTCAGAGGGTGAAAGTATCCTGGCCCTTTTAAGAGACCAATTAAAATTGCGCCTTCATACGGTGTGATATCCCCTGGCTTTTTACCGAAGTAAAAAAGTGAAGCAGAAAGGACACCTTTCATTTTAATTCCCTGAAGTGCTCCCCAGTGAACTTCGTTTAAATAAGCTTCCAGAATTTTTTCTTTAGGAAATTGCGTTTCAATGTAAATTGAAACCACCATTTCTTTTAATTTACGTGTGAATGTTTTTTCATTGGTAAAAAACAAATTTTTAACTAACTGCTGAGAGATTGTTGATCCACCTTGAGTGTATCTCATCGTCTTTAAGTTTGTGATTAGTGCTCTAAAAAGAGATTTTAAATCGACACCAAAATGATCCAGGTATCTTTGGTCTTCAACGCCAATTAATCCTTTCCAGAAAATTGAAGGAATGTATTCGAAAGGCAGGTAGTGTTGGTAGCAATAAAGCTCAACACAGTCATTGGACATTAAGTTTTTAAAATGAATGTTCTGATTAACTTGTAAGACGCCAGGGATTTCTTTTAATTCAGTAATCGCACCTGTTTCACGGTATCTTGCCATGAAGTCTTCAAAGCTATTTTTTTCTGCAGTAAATAAATAGAAGCGTTGTAATTCTTCACGTTTTACAAGAGATCCCTCTTCCAGTGTGATTGGTTCACTTGGAGTGGTGTAAGGATCGTAAGTTTTAGAAATTTTTTCTTCTAAAAGTGCAATCGAAGTTTCATTTAATGTCGTTTTGACAAAAATGAATACTGCGCCTGCCGCTAATACGATTAAAATCAGTAGCGCGATTAATATGCGAATTGCCCATTGCTTCATTGTGTTTCTCGTTTTGACTTAACTACTACCATTTCATATAGTATTTTGATAAAACTTTCCAATGTTAATTGACTTCTTTTTTTGGAGTATTTCATGACTATGTCTCTGAACAGATTAATGGCCATCGCGCTTTTGGCAGTTGTTCCTGCTACATCATTCGCTCTTCCAATTGATTGGCATGGAGCTTTCGGTGTTGACTCAACTCTTATCAGCGGATATCGCCGAGTTAAAGCAACTACTGATCAAACATCAACTAACGACGGATCACAAGAAGTTGGCCTTGATAATGGTGGAAAAGGTTCTGCTAACTGGCTAAGTTATGTTTTCAAACTTGCTCCAACTATGATCATCAATGACGCTGCGACTTTCAAAGCAGAATTAACGACTGATTATGCTAGTGGCGGAATGCTTGGGGATTCATCACAGACTGACGCTAACGGTACGAACAATATTCCTGTTTATTACCACAATCAAGCAAAAGGCAGCACTGTAAACATCAAAAAAGCTTATCTAGAATTATATTCTGATACAGCAACTTATATGATTGGTCGCCACACATACCAATGGGGTCTTGGAGCAATCTATAACGATGGTTCAAACACTTGGGATCGCCATGCTTCTTCTCGTGACGGGATCACGATGAAGTTAAAAGTTGGGAACTTTCACGTTCACCCATTCTGGTCAAAAGTTGCTAACACTGGTTTAACAACTGCGACAGATGTAAAAGAATACGGGGTTGGACTTCTTTATGATAACGCTGAAAGAGATATCGCATTCGGTATCATGTACGGTGTAAAATCAAGCAATGGTTCAAATACAACAATCACTTCTACAATCCAAACTCCAACGGCTCAACCTGTTGGCGCAACAGATGTTAAAATTACAGATATTTTCCTGAAAAAAACTTGGGATAAATTCGATATCGCTGTTGAAGTTCCTTTAATGTCTGGTGACCTTGGAAGAACAATTACTGGTGGACCTGTAGTTAGCTATTCTACAAAAGCTATTCTTGCTCAAACAAACTACCGTGCAAATGATTCCTGGACGCTTGGATTAGATGGTGGACATGTTAATGGTCACGACGGAAGTGCTTCTAAGTTTGGTGCTCTTTATTTAAATCCAAACTACCAAGTTGCTAATCTTCTTTACCGTTACAACATCGGTGCAATTGGTACTAAGGGTAATAATAATGGAGTTAATGGAAGCGTTTATGATTCATACATCACAAACTCAATGTACTTAAAACTTAGATCAAGCTACAGCACAGAGAAATGGGTTTTTGATACAGCTATCATCTATGCAAAAGCTCTTGAAGTGGCAGAAGCTGGAAAGTCAGCTTACAACCACACAAAAAATAAAATCTTTACTGCTGCAACAACTCAAGCAGACGACCTTGGAACAGAGATCGACATGAACGCTACTTACAAGTGGAATAATGAAATCTCAATCGGTGCTGGTCTTGGATATTTAATCACTGGTGATTATTTCAGCTACACTAACGATGCAAACGTTAAGAACGAAGCGAAAAGCTCTCTTCTTCTTCAAGTAAACACATCAGTAACTTTCTAATTCTAAAATAAAAAAGGCCCTCGAAAGAGGGCCTTTTTTTTATCTAATTTTTAAAATTTTTCATTAAAGCGACGGCCAAGCACCCATCTGCTGACCACCACCTTGAGGTTGTTGCATTTGGTATTGGTAACCTTGTTGTCCACCATACTGCTGTTGTTGTGCCATCATCATCTGAGGTTGCCCCATATTCATTGATCCACTTACACCACCCATGTTGTACATGTTAGGATCGTATGCTGTCGTTGAACTTGGTCCATAGTACCCAGGGAATCTGTCAGCAAAGTTATCATCGTAGTTTGTATATGTTGATCCAGTTGGGTCATACATTTCAGCTTCAGCTGCTTCTTTCGAAGCTACGTTTCTTTGGTAGTCGTTATAACTAGTTCCCATTTTTGTTAACATGTCATTTTTGCTTCTTACATAAAGAAGATCTTTTTCACGTTTCTTAAGTTCATTTTGCATACGCTTATCACGTCCACCTACGAACTCTTTACACTTAACCGGGTTCTTTACTGATCCAAGCATACCAACTGAACAGTAATTGTTGTAATCAGATAATTCTTTTTTCTCAAAAGCTGCGTAACGAGAGTTCATACGATCAATTGCACCTTGGCGCTCTCTTTCTGTTCTTTGGATTGGAAGCATATTTCCTTTTCCAACTAAGTACACATCAGACCAAACATTCAGAGTTTTTTCAAAGCTTGAAAGCTTTTGAACTTGTTGTTGGTTAGCTGATTCGAAAGATAGTGGTTTTCCACGTCTGTCATCAGTTGGACCAGCGTAAACTTTTCCATATAGGTAAGACTTCAAACGAATATCTTCAATAGTTTTAGCTGAATCATTAAGCGCGTATTTTTCCATTACAGAGTAAACACTCGCAAATGAAGTTGGGTTTCTTTTTGAGAACTGAGAAACGTCTTCATTGATTTTTTTAATTTCAGCATCCAGGTCTCTTGCAGCTGGTGATTCATCATCATCAAGAGCAGCTCTTTTTAGCATTAGATTGTCTAAACGCTTGATGGCCGGATTTAAAAAGTCACGGTCTAAGTCTTTAGCTAAAGATGCATATTCTGCCATCAATTTTTTAGCTTTAGCTTCGTCCATTGAGTCTTTGTTTTTATTTAAATTATCTTCAATCTTAGACATCTTATTGCTGATTGCGAGAACGTCTTTTTTTACAGCTACTAAATAAGCCGCATCCATTTCAGATTTAATTTTTTCTGCGATGTCTTTTAGAGCATCCGCATTCCCCATTGATCTTTTCGCGTCTGCAATTTTCTGAGCGTCTTCACTCATACAAGCAGCGTTGATTCTTTCAATCAGAACATCTCTACCTTCATTAATATAAACTGAATTGTCTGCGATTTTTTCAGTACGCATACAGCTTTCACCAGGAACATTTGGTGTCCTGTCTTCGAAACCAAACAATGCTTTATATCCCTCATCTGAGTCATAAGATTTTGGATAACCATATGATACAGTCACAGTATTTTTTACATCTTTCTTTTTATCAAAGTCATAGTCGAAAGTTGAAATACTTTCTGAATAACCTTTACCTGGAACTTTATCGTAATCAATTTTACCATCAACGATAATATTCTTTTCGACTAAACAGTCTTCAAGATCTTTATGCGTAAGAAGAGCATCTTTTGTTTCAACAACAGTTTTTACACCGTTTACTTCGATGGTTTCTTTTTTCGTTCCAATTAATTTAATTAAAACGGTTACGTTTTTTGTATCATTATCTTGTCTAAGTTCCGGTGTGAACTGACCGCAGACATTAATCGTTGGTGGAATTTTCACCACAACTTTATTTCCTGCTCTTAATTGAATATCAACACCTGCTCCTTCATCTCGTGAAAGCTGGGTGAATAGATCTAGTGGAAAATATTTTTCCTGATCCATATCCATCGTACAATTTACCATGTCCGCTGTTTTCACAACTTGAAAATTGTCTTTAGAAGCTACAGTGACTTTTACCTTTGAAGGTTGTGACTGACTTCTTCCACCACTAGAGGAACTCTCTCCTGGTGTCGACGGCTTTCTTTCCCCAGAAATTCTGGCCATTGCCACATCTGTCATGAGAAGTGTCGCAAGGACGTTAATTGCCATCATTTTTTTATTCAATTTCATAAATAATTCCTTTAAGGACGTGGGCCTATTTATCTAGAACTCATCGTCTTAACGGAGCAATATCGGATTTACTTTAATACTTAATCAAAATAATACGGATCTACATCTATTTTCAGGGAGATAGTGTGAGGGGGGCGGTAATTTTTTTCAAAAGAGTTCACTAAGTTGTGAAGTTGATTCACATCTTCACTTCGTATCATTAATGACCAAGTAAATTTGTTAACCTTCTTTTCTATCATACTCGGTCGAGGCCCTAAGATGTCGACCTTAGCAAAATGAGCTTCAGCAGTGTCTCGTAAACGTTGGGCCTGCTCACTGCTCTCCTTTATAACCTGTCCTTGATCCTTACCATTAAAGTAGATCAGGATAAGTTTTTTCATAGGTGGAGATGAGCACATCTCTCTCATCGGAATCTCATCTTTATAGAAGTCATCGAATGAGTGATTTTTCAGGTAAGAGAAAATTTTATTTTCAGGGGCCAGAGTATGCACTAGAACTTCTGCCTTTTTTCCAAAGCGTCCTGCTCTACCACTTACTTGAGTAAGAGTTTGGTAGACGCGCTCATTAGACCTGAAGTCCGGGAAGTTTAGTTGGGAATCAATCCCTAGAATAATAACCAGGTTTACGTTTTCAAAGTTGTGACCTTTTGAAAGCATTTGAGTTCCAACCAGGATATCTATTTTTTTATCGTGGAAGAGATTGAGCGTATCTTCTAACTTGGTGAACGTTTTAATTTCATCACGGTCAAAGCGCTCGATGATTTTATCAGGAAATAGGCCCTGTAATGTATCGTGTGCTTTTTCAGTTCCAAATCCTTTAGGAGTTAACTGAATGTTCATGCACTCTGGACACATTTCCGGCTGAGGCATTTTGAATTCGCATGTCTGACAAACCAGTTCACTTCTTTTTTTAAAAAATTTTAGATTCGTGCTGCAATTAGGGCATGAAAACTGATGCCCGCAAGAATTACATTGTAAGTAGCTGGCGTATCCAAGGCGGTTAATAAAAACCAAAACCTGCTCACCTTTTTCCAGTGCTTTTTTAATTTTAAAAATACTTTCACTACTATAAGGCCATAAATGTTTTTCAGACTCGATTCGACCTCTTCCGCGCATATCAACTAATTCAACGTCGGGAAGTTTTGCTTCCTGAGCTCTTTTTTGCATTGGAAAGTAATGAGTTGTTCCCACGAAAGCTTTATAAGTCTCTACCATTGGTGTAGCAGAACCCAGGATGACCGGAATTTTTAAAAGTGACGCTCTTTTAATGGCAATATCGCGGGCATTATATGTACACCTGTCATCTTGTTTAAAAGACTGGTCATGCTCTTCATCGACGATTACTAATCCCAGATTTTTTATCGGAAGAAAAATACTACTACGAACACCCAGGATTAACTTAGGTGAAGAGTCTTCTTGAAGAAGTTTCCAAAGGCCAAATTTATCAGAGTTACTAATAGCACTGTTATAAGAATAAATTGGTACATCTAAATATGTTTGAAAAGTTTTCAAAAACTGTGGAGTTAAGTTAATTTCTGGAAGAAGAAAGAGAACTGATTTTTTCTCGTGAATAATCTTTTTAATCAACTCAAGATAAATGATTGTCTTCCCTGCTCCCGTTACCCCGTGAACAAGTGACTTACTAAACTTATCGAGTCCTGCTGCTGCGATTTTATCGACAACTTCTTTTTGGTCTTCATTTAAAACAAATGGACTTGTAACTCCCTGACCTTGATCAAAGTTTAGTTTCCTCGGGCGTTTTAAAAAAGTCGGAAGAACATCAAAAATTAACTGCCCTAATGGGTAATGGTAATAACTGGACATCCATTGGAATAAGTCACACTCTTCTTTTAAGATGAAAAGCTCTTCACTGATTGAATGAATATCTTTGATTTTTTTCAGGTCGAGATTGTCGCCTGATGTTTTTCCCCACACGCAGCCATCCGCGAGTCTATTTTTCCCCAAGGGAACTTTGACCAGCGAGCCTTTTTTAATCACGCTACTCATTTCCTCTGTCGCACTATAAGTGAGCATAGATGAATTGAAAGGCGTATTAACTGCTACGAGAAAAAAGTGTTTTTCCATTCTTTAAAATAAGAACGAATAACCAGCATCTGATTGTCCTGGAGCTTTTTTAAGCTCTTCGTAACTATCAGCAAGACGCTTGTCTGTTCGTTTAATGTCCAAACCTAGGGTTTGAATTTTGTATAACTGCCCGGCACTATCTTTAATGTTCATGAATTTTGGAAGTTCATTTGTTCCATTGAATAGTAAGTAGCTGTTAGCTTCGATTTTAATTTGAGAATCAGCTGTACTGTAGTCGATAGCTCTAAATTGCCTTTCTTCATTTGAGAAAAACCCTTGTGCCGCTTTCCAGTCAACTTTCCACATGAACTCATTATCTTTTTTAACTAGTTCAATATTTTTAGCTCTCTTGAAAGTATTTGATCTAAATAGATCTAAAACTTTTTCTTTGTTTTTTGGATCTTCCGGATTTAATGGTGACCCAGAATCTCCTTTACCTTTGTTATTCACAAGGTGAGCTCTGTAAGCGCGAAGAAGTTTAATTTTATCTTCGTTTAAGATTGTTTTATTTTTAACAACGCTGATTCCGTTTTTTTCCAGGAATGCTTCCATCCCTTGTGAGCGGTTTGTTGTTAGCATCATCAGGACAGAATAAAACAAACTTTTTTCCGGAGCTTTTTCTCTTCTAATCTGTGCAAGTAAATCTGGAAAATATTTAACACTCTTAATTTGCGAATTAAGCATCTGCCCGTTTGAATATGTTGTTTGTAGTAAACCAACAGTATTTGGATTTTCTGCTGAAATCTGAAACTTTACGTAATCTGTCTTGTCAGCTTCCGTTAACGATTGAACCATGGTCTTTACAGTAATGTATTGTCCTGGCAAATCAGCATTGTTCAAATTTCTCAACAGGCCTTCTTCAGTTGGCACTGAAGCAACGGCAGAAAAAGAAATCATCATCACAATTAAAAGCTTTGAAAACATTTTCATAATATTTACCTATTTAATTTTATACTTTTCCATTTTTTCTTTAATCAAACGTCTCATCATCGGCTCAGACTCTTTGTTCATTAAAGCAAACTCAATCGTTGCATTTAAATAACCTTCGATACTTCCCGTATCAAAACGGTCCCCTTCGAAAATATGAGCATAGACTTCACTTTCTTTTGCTAAAAGATTAATCGCATCCGTCAGTTGGTATTCTCCACCAACACCTTTAGGAATAACTTTTAGTGCATCGAAGATTTCCGGACGGAATACATAACGTCCCGGAGTCGCAAGATTTGATGGAGCTTCTGCCGGACGAGGTTTTTCAACCATCGTGTGCATTCTCATCGTTTTCTTTAGATCATCGATGTAATCCCCTTTAACGATACCGTATTTGTATGTTTCAAGTGGATCAATTTCCATAACACCAATCACGTTGGCATTATTGTTCTTATTTGAAATATCAATTAACTGTTTTGTTACCGGGTTTGGACCGCGAACGATCTCATCACCTAAAATAACTGCAAACGGTTCATTACCAACAACATCTTTTGCACAAAGAACGGCGTGGCCTAAACCAAGTTGTTCTTTTTGGCGAATTGAAGTCACTTCAACCATTTTACCAATTTGCTGAATCAACTCCAGCTCTTTTACTTTTCCACTCTTAATTAGAAAGTCTTCTAATTCAAAGTTTCTATCAAAGTAATCTTCAATCGCGTTTTTTCCCGATGAAGTGATAAAAATAATCTGTTCAATACCCGACAAAATTGCTTCCTCTACCACGTAGTGAATCATCGGTAGATTGATGATTGGAATCATTTCTTTAGGTACTTGTTTGGTAGCTGGCAAAAATCTTGTCCCTTTTCCAGCAACGGGGATGACGGCGCGTCTTATTTTCATTATAATTTCCTCTTAAGCATTATCAATTTTAAAAGGAATTATTAACATTCGCAATCAAATCAAAAAATCTTTTTTCCTGGCAACATTACTCATGTCTAATTTTGCTTTTGCAAAGATACACGAATTTGAAACAACTCACTCCAAGTCTATCGCAGGAACTGGTGTTGCGGGCATTTTTATGGAAGAAGCCGCTTTTTTAAACCCAGCGAGTTTAGCATTCTTTAATCAAGCTGATGTTTATGTTCAAAGAGATATGCTGCAAATCAAAGACAAAGACGGCAATGTCATTCAAAAGCCAAAAAATACTGGTGTGGTCATGGCCGATGGTAATCCGAGCTTGAGTGGATCACTAAGTTATGTAAACCAAGAAGAAGGCGATCAAAAACGCACGCGTTGGGGCCTTACTGCTTCAAGTCCATTAAGCGAGAAATCTGCTTTTGGTGCGAGTATAAGAAAATCAAAAGACGAAAACTTAACAACAAAAACAGAAGTCGATTATTATCAAACAGTCATTGGTGTTATTCACGCTCTGGACACTCAAACTTCTTTAGGGATTGTAGCTTACGATGCTTTCAATTCTAAAGCAGGTGAAACAAAGGCCATCATCGGTGGGCAACACATCTTTGCAGACTATGTAACGCTGGCGTTTGATTTTGGTGGAAACTATAACGCTGATGAAATTGGCGATACACTACTTTATCGTGGTGGAGTTCAACTTCGTGTCCTAAATGATTTCTACCTTCGTTTTGGGGCTTTCAATGATAAAAGCCGCCAGGAAAAAGGAAATGGGTTTGGGCTAGCATGGGTACAACCCAAACTTGCTTTCGAATTTGCAATGAAAAATACAAAACAAGAAGCTGACTTAGCTATTAATAGAAATGAATCAAAAATCAGAGAAACATCTTTTGGTGCTTCATTTAGATTCTAATTTAAAAAACAAGGTTTTCATTGGCAAAGAAAAAAGACCCGAAAGATGCAAGCGATAGAAAGCGCGAACAGGTTGTTGAACTTTATCGCACTCGTCTTGCTCATTTAAAGCGCGCCCAAGTTTTCGTCAAGGAAGACCGCATGGCGCTTGCCGTAGACTCTTATAATAAGTATCTCGGTATTCTGGCACTTTATTTCGACACTACTGAAGATCGTTTATCTCCAAGCTTATTTGATGCTGAAAAAGATATGACTGAGCTTCTTTTAATCAGTCACGCTTATTGGGATCTTGCCAAGGCCTATGATAGAAGTCCAAATCTTCAAAGAGACTGCTTTAGATGTCTTGAGCAATTCATGAAATTCTCAATTGGTTTTAAATACCAACACGTCAACGCTCAGATCATCCGTAAATTTAATAATAAAAAGCAGGCCCACAACCTTAAAGCTTTTGAAGCCGCTTACCATAAGATTCAAATCAGTGCGAAACGCTGTTATGTAGCAACGATGGCCTTCGGTTTTGAAGATGAAAAGACGGAAACTCTTCGCCATTTCAAATTAAAAATTGCCAAATACAATCTTGGCCTTGATTTTATCGATTTTTATTATGCTCACTCACCAACTTTAGTGAATTATCTGGAAGTCAGGCCAAAGCAAAAATTCGTGTTCAACACTTTTATTGCCCGTCCTCTTTTATCAACGTTCATTTTTTTCATAAGGTCACATGTTCACCATACGAAAACTCATTCTTAAAGAGTGGCTTACATTCTTTCTAGGTTCGGTCTTCATTTTAGTGATGGTGCTTTCACTTGGTCATATTTTAACCGGGTTGTTAAAAGCAACGAATGAACTCAAATCCATTTTACTGGATTTAGTTTTAGAACTTCCTACTTTCTTAATAAGAATTTTTCCTGTCTCATGTCTGGTTGCTTCTTTATTTTCAATCAACAAATTAAAAAGCAGAAACGAACTGACTGCCATTTTCGCCAGCGGATTTTCAAGACGCCAGTTTGTTCTTTGTATCGGAACGATCGGGGCCTTCGTTGGATTAACTCTCTTTTTTATTAACGGTTACCTTGTTCCCTACACAAAACATAAGCAATCAACATTGAGTGACACTCATCCGGCCATTGCCAACAAAGCAAAGACCAGCTCAGTTTCAATCAATGCTCTTAAATCCGGTAAAATTTGGTTTAAGGGTCAGGATTACTTTTTTTCATACAGCTCGTTTGATGGAAACAGCAATACGATCTTCGATTTGAATCTTTACTATTATGACAAAAACTTCAAATTCTCTGAGCAAGTTACGGCCAATTCAGCAAAATTTATTGAAGGTAATTCATGGCTTTTAAAAAAGGGTCTGCATGTAACGAATCTTGAAAACAAAACGTTTCCGGAACCAAGTTACTTTCACGACAAAATGTTTCAGTTAAAAGAAACCATTTCGGATTTCAAAAAAATTAACGCTGATATTTCGACTTTAAATATCTGGAGACTCTACGACTACATTCTTGTTTTACGCACAAACGGAATCAACGATAGTGAGTATTTTGTAACCTTCCTTGATAAATTCTCTTCGGCCTTCACTTGTCTGATACTTGCGATTCTGGCCTCAGTTGCACTCTTTAATCCCAATCGAAGAAACAGCTCATTCGGGTCGAATATTGCCTTTGTTTTAACCTTCACTTTCATCTATTGGTTTATCTATTCTTACTTCATGACACTAGGGCAAACTAGTAAAATCCCAGCGATAGCCGCCACTTTTGGGGTACCATCTGTCTTTGTCGTCTACCTGGTGTTCTACTTTATTTACCATCGCAAATTACGCTAATTTATGATATGAATTTAGCTATGAAAGAAAACTTCCTAGATAATTATGAACTGATTGGAACTAAGCTTCCAATTTCTGTATACCCGGCACCTGTCTTAAAAAAGATTGCTGCTCCTGTTACTGAATTCAATGACGACTTGAGAGCACTAATCAAAGATATGTTGTTTACGATGTATCATGCTCCAGGAATCGGTCTTGCTGCTCCTCAAGTTGGTCACAGCATCCGTCTATTCGTTATGGACATTTGGTTTGAAAGAGAAAAAGTCACACTTCCTGATGGATCATCAGAATACCGTTACTCAGACATGCAACCCATCGCGGTCATTAATCCTGTTTTCAAAAACAAGACAGGTGAGATTATTCACGAAGAAGGATGCCTGAGTGTTCCTGGTGTTTACGAAGATGTGAAGCGCGCAGAGTTCGTGACTGTTGAGTATCAAGATATGTTCGGCAATCATCACAGCCTTGAAGCTGATGAACTTTTATCTGTGTGTCTTCAACATGAAAACGATCACCTTGATGGAATTGTTTTTATCGAAAGACTAAGCTTTTTAAAGAAGCAGTTAATTGAAAAGAAGTTCCTTAAAAAAGCTAAGAAAAAATAATGACGAAAAAACTTAATGTTGTTTATTGCGGAACTCCTGATTTTTCAGTTCCGACTCTGGTTGAACTCTTCAACAATCCTGCTATTAATTTAGTTGGCGTGATCACAATGCCGGATAGACCAGCAGGACGCGGGCAGGAATTAAAATCTCCTCCTGTTGCTGAATTTGCGAAGGCCAATAATATTAAATTGTTTCAAGTTGAAAACATCAACCGTGAACCGGCCGTTTTAGAAGAGCTAGAAAAACTAGAGATCGATTTCATTCTTGTATTAGCTTTCGCTCAATTTTTGGGTTCAAGAGTTTTAAATATGCCGAAGCTTGGATGTTTTAACATTCACACTTCTATCCTTCCAAAATACAGAGGGGCCGCTCCAATTCAATACGCTCTTTTAAATGGCGACACTTCAACAGGTGTTTCAATTCAAAAAATGGTGAAAGAAATGGACGCTGGTGATTTAGTTCATTTCGATGAATTAAATATTGCTCCTGATGAAAACGGAGAGAGTCTTTATAACAGACTTAAAGACCAAGCTGCTCTTAGTACAAAAGCTTTAATCGAAAAAATTCTAAACGATAAATTAGTCTATACCCCACAAGACCCAGCGGGTGTGAGTTTTGCTCCAACTCTTAAAAAAGAAGATGGATTCCTAAACTTCAAAGACTCTGACTATAAAAAAATCTACAATCAAATCAGAGCGCTTGATCCATGGCCTGGAACATACTGTTTCCTAAATGGACAACGCCTTAAAGTATTTAAGATTGAAAAACTTCAGCGCAACCTTGCTCCTGGAGAGACATCCATTGATCACGGACACCTGGCAGTGGGAATTAAAGATGCGACTATTCGCTTAGTCTCAATTCAACTCGAAGGTAAAAAAGTTTGCAACGATACAGAACTACTTAATGGCCTAAAAAATAAGGGCGGAGAGATTATTCTTAATCCGTAATTTTTATGACAATCATTTCACCTAGCCTTCTTGCCTGCGACTTTTTAAATATTGAACCAGAGCTTAATGCATTTGCTGGTGTGAAAGACATGTGGTTCCACCTGGACATCATGGATGGCCACTTCGTTCCCAATTTAACTTTCGGTCATCCGATCATCGAACTTATTACAAAAAAAGCTCCTCATAAATGTGACGCTCACTTCATGGTCACAAATCCTGAGTTTCATGGCGAAATATTAAAAGACTCTGGTCTATACAACTTCACATTTCACGTGGAAGCGACTCCAGACTCTCTAGGACTTATTAAAAAACTAAAATCACATTATCCTAGCGTGGGAATTTCTATTAAGCCCAATACTCCTGTGAGTGCGCTTACAGATGAAATCTTAAAAGCAATAGATCTGGTTTTAGTTATGTCAGTTGAACCTGGCTTTGGTGGGCAATCATTCATGCCGAGTGCCTTTGATAAAATCAAAGAACTAAAATCAAGACGTGAATCTCTTAAAGCTCACTTTCAAATTCAAGTAGATGGTGGTGTGACAGATAAAAATTCAAAAGAATTAATCGCTGCAGGTGCTGACAATCTCGTTGCTGGATCTTATGTTTTTAAAACGACAAAAGACAAATATGCCGAAAAGATTGAATCCTTGAGATAGTCTTTATTTCATTGAGGAAATTACTATTCCGCCATCAATTCTGGGCAATTTTCTGATTAATAAATCGTCAGTGAGCTGAACATTTCCAACACTTACCTCTGTGCTTGGTTTAGACACTTTTACCAATTAAACTTCATTTAATGAGTTTCAAACAATACATTAAAAACGAGAAGGTAAAAGATGGCATCGAATATCTTTCAACATTTTCTCTACCCTTCGTGATTGGTCTGGGCCCGAACGATTTTTGGGCAATCATGTTCATTGGGTGTCTGTCTTTATTCGTCCCAAAACTAGCTTTCATTATTCCCATCTACGTACTTTTCAATACGACAAAACGCCGTTCACATGGAAAAGCAAAACGCATTCAAGCACCAAAAGAGATGGAACAAATTGTTTTGTTTATACAAAGTAATAAACTGGAATCCCTGACCGAAGCAATTGAATCCAATCCTACTATTCTTCACTGCGATTATAAAAAGCAGACTCTTTTGTCATGGTGCAAATTCTATAATAATACCAAGGCGCTAATGGTCGTTCTCCAAATGATTAAGAAATATCCGCCTGAAAAGGCCTATGCCATGGCCGCTTAGTTAAAACATCCCAAACTTGAAGCAAAACATCATTACAAACCCACATTTTTCATTGTAGGATCAAGGTATTTTTAACCCTTGTGAGAACATATGAATATCAGTCTAAATGGCCAGTCTTTAACTATTGATCAAGTCCACCAAGTCGCTCATTCAAAAAGCGGAAATATTAAATTATCAATCGACCCATCTGCGATGACTAAAATGAAAGCCTCTCGTGCCTTCGTTTTTGAAATCGTAAAAAAAGGTGCTCCGGTTTACGGAATCAATACTGGCTTTGGTGCACTATCTAGCATGCACATTGCTGAAAAAGATCTTGCTCAACTTCAAGTAAATTTAATTCGCTCTCACTGTACTGGTGTGGGTAAACCTTTTTCTCGTGAGATCACAAGAGCGATCATGCTTCTAAGAGCAAACTGCTTAATCTCAGGATTCTCTGGTGTAGAACCTAGTACTGTTGAATTACTTTTAGATTTTTTAAATAACGACATCACTCCAGTAGTTCCTGAAAAAGGTTCTGTTGGTGCCAGTGGAGATTTAGCCCCTCTATCTCATATTGCTCTAGCTTTAATCGGTGAAGGCGATGTTGAATTCCAAGGCAAGATTGTTAACTCTGATATCGCAATCAAAACATTAGGAAGAGCTCCTGCTGTTCTTGGGCCAAAAGATGGTTTAGCTCTAATCAACGGAACTGCATGTATGGCCGCTCTTGGAGCACTAGCTGTATTTGAAGCTCGTCGTATTATGAAGCTTGCTGATATCTGTGCGACGTTAACAATGGACGGAGTTAAAGGAACAGATAAAGCTTACAATCCAAAAATTACAATGCTGAAACCTCACCCAGGTCAAATTGCATGTATGGAAAACTTAAACAGACTTGTTGCTGGATCACATTTAAAAGATTCACACCCTGACTGTCATAAAGTTCAGGATCCATACTCTCTTCGTTGTGTTCCTCAAGTTCACGGGGCCTGCAGACAAACACTTATTCACGCAGAAGAAGTTATCAATACAGAATTAAATGCCGTAACAGACAACCCACTTATCTTCGTGGATAGCGGTGAGGTTATTTCAGGTGGAAACTTCCACGGTGAAGCTTTAGCTCTTGTTATGGACTACCTTGCAATGGGTGTTGCTGAAATCTGCAATATCTCTGAGCGCAGAATTGAAAAAATGATGAACCCAACTTTCTCTGAGCTTCCAGCATTCTTAACTAAGAATTCTGGTTTAAACTCAGGGCTTATGATTGCTCACGTAACAGCGGCGGCCCTTGTAAGTGAAAATAAATATCTTTGCCATCCTGCAAGCGTGGACTCAGTTCCAACTTCAACAGACAAAGAAGACCATGTTTCTATGGGTGTAACTTCTGGAAGAAAACTTCACGAAGTTGTAGAAAACGCAAAATCAGTTTTAGGGATTGAACTTCTTTGTAATACTCAAGCTCTTGACCTACAAAGACCAGAGACAACATCTGCTCCACTTGAAGCGGTTTACGCTCTTGTTAGAAAGACTGTTCCTACAATTGAAGAAGACAGAATATTTTACAAAGATATCAACAATATTATTAAAGTTATTAACAGTGGCGAAGTTGTCGCTGCTGCTGAATCAAAAATTGGAGCATTAAACTAATGACTACAAATCATATCCCATTACCTCCAACAGGATCTACTCTAACAACGAAAGGCTGGCACCAGGAAGCGGCATTAAGATGTTTGCTTAACAACCTTCACCCTGATGTTGCTGAAGACAGAGACAACCTAATTGTTTACGGTGGAAACGGACAAGCAGCAAGAAGCCATCAAGCTCTTCAAGATATTATCCATGCTCTACAAAATTTAGAAAACAATGAAACGCTTATGATTCAATCGGGTAAACCTGTTGCAATCCTTCCGTCTCATGAACACGGGCCACGTGTCTTAATCGCTAACTCAAACCTTGTTCCTCATTGGGCAACTTGGGAGCATTTCAATAAATTAAAAGACGAAGGTCTGATGATGTACGGTCAGATGACTGCTGGATCATGGATTTACATTGGAACTCAAGGGATTCTTCAAGGGACATATGAAACATTCATGGCCGCTGCTGAAAAGCACTACGGAGATGGAAAAGATCTAACAGGTAAATTAGTTTTAACTGCTGGTATCGGTGGAATGGGTGGAGCTCAACCTCTTGCTGTAAAAATGGCAAACGGCGTGTGCTTAGCTTGCGACGTTGAAAAATGGCGTATTGAAAAAAGATTAAAAACAAAATACCTAGATGTTCTTTGTGACTCTTTCGACGAGGCAATTGATCTTGCACTAAAATCGAAAAAAGAAAACAAGGCCATCTCAATTGGTGTTGTTGGAAATGCAGCTGATTTCTTTAAGTACGTTTTTGATAAAGGAATTGTTCCTGATCTAGTCACAGATCAAACATCTGCTCACGATCCATTAAACGGATATGTTCCAAATAAAATGACTGTTGAAGAAGCTCTTGCTCTAAGAGTGAAAGATCCTAAAAAGTATGTAGATCTTGCTAACAAGACTATGGGTGATCACGTCTCTGCAATGCTTGCTTTCCAAAAAGCAGGATCGCATGTTTTCGACTACGGAAACAACCTTCGTGAAGGTGCAAAAACTGCAGGTGTAACTAACGCTTACGACTTCCCAGGATTTGTTCCTGCTTATATCAGACCATTATTCTGTAAAGGCTCAGGGCCATTTAGATGGGTAGCACTTTCAGGTGATCCTGATGATATTCGTGTCACTGACGAAGCGATGAAAAAACTTTTCCCGGAAAATAAAAAACTTCACAACTGGTTAGATAAAGCTCAAGAGATGGTGGCCTTCCAAGGTCTTCCAGCTCGTATCTGCTGGCTGAACTACGGTGAACGCGAGAAAGCGGGACTAATGTTCAATCAATTAGTAAGAGAAGGAAAAGTAAAAGCTCCAATCGTTATTGGCCGCGACCATTTAGATACTGGTTCTGTAACATCTCCAAACAGAGAAACAGAAGGCATGATGGATGGAACTGACGCAGTTTCAGACTGGTCATTATTAAACCTTATGATCAACACAATGAATGGTGCTTCATGGACTTCATTCCACCACGGTGGAGGAGTTGGTATTGGTTATTCTCAGCACTCTGGGATGGTAATCTGTGCTGATGGTTCAAAAGATATGGATGAAAGGCTTAAGCGCGTTTTAAATTCTGATCCAGCGATGGGTGTTGCAAGACATGCTGACGCAGGTTACGAACTGGCCCGCACAACTGCAAAAAACAGTGCACTAAAATTGCCGTCACTAAAAATTAATTCATAAAAATATCCGGAGCACTTGTGATTTGAAAATAATTACAAGTGCTTTAGATTAAAGACCGAGCAACTTCCTCACCTTCTGTCATGTCCTATGAATTTATTCTTCCAGCAACAAGAGGTTTTGGTCTATACTCCTTGAAACCCAAATAACTCTGATGAGATTAAAAATAACTTATGACAATTAAAATTTTTCGCAACTTTTCAGAAATCGCAACTCTTAAACCAGCTCATGAAAAAGATGGAAGAAATCTAAAACCATCTGATCTTGGCATTATTAAAAATGCTTCAATCGTTTACGATCAAGAGCAAATTTTATGGGTAGGCCCGGATTCAGAATTCCCTCAGGAGTATGCTGATATTCAAGCTATCGATGCATCTGGAAAATCTTGTGTTCCTGAAATTGTCGATTCACATACTCACGTTGTTTTTGGTGGAGATCGTGCTAGCGAATACAGCATGAGACTCAACGGTGCGACTTACGAAGAAATCGCTGCGGCCGGTGGCGGAATTCTAAACTCAATGACTGGTACTAATGAGTTATCGAGAACTGAGCTTTTAAAACTCGCTCAACAAAGAATTAAGACGATTGCTTCTTACGGAGTTGGAACAATCGAAGTTAAATCAGGATATGGTTTAAACTTTGAAAAAGAGTATGAACTGACTCACATCATTCATGACTTAAAAAATATTTGTCGTCCTGATGTTCAAATCATAAATACTTTCATGGCCGCTCATGCAATCCCAAAAGATTATGCAAGCTCATACCTATATATGAAAGAAGTAGTTCTTCCTCTTCTTGATAGAATGGCCGAAGAACAAATCATTGATTGCGTAGATATTTTCCATGAACAAAATTATTTCAGCGAAGAAGATGTGATCTCTCTTTTTGAGCGTGCTAACCGCTTAAACATTCCGGTTAAAATTCACGCTGATGAATTCAACGACAATAAAGGCGCAATCCTTGCGACAAGATACCAGGCCCTTTCTGCTGATCATTTACTTGCGACTGGTGCTGATGGAATTGAAGCTTTAAAAAATTCAAATACTGTTGCGACTCTACTACCTGGTACTGGATTATTTTTAGGAAAGACTCAAGCAAACGCTCGTGCCTTTTTAGATGCCGGTGTTAAAGTTGCGATTGCTTCTGACTACAACCCAGGTTCATGCCACTGCGATAACGTTCTGATGATCGCTTCTCTGGCAGCACCGATGTACAAGATGAACATGGCCGAACTTTGGTGTGCCATCACTCTAAATGCTTCTCACGCACTTGGGATTAGAAACCAAGGTGCCCTGATTCCAGGTCTAAGGCCTCGATTTACGGTATTTAATACCGACTCAATTGATCGAGTAACTTATAACTGGGGTAAAAATCTAGCTATTTAGCTCATTCGATTTTAGTTTTTTACAACAATATCCGATAAAGACTACATGAAAAGAATGTCTCAAATTCTGTATTCATTGGGTCTACTAACGCTGGTGATTTTATCCTCATGCGGGAAAGACAATTCAACTAGTACCGCTGGTTCTTCAGTTAGCACATTTAATGGAGAATGCTCTTTTACGTCAGAGTATTCACCTGTTTGCGGTGTGAACAACATTACTTACGATAACATCTCTATCGCCAAATGCTATAACGTCACTCAGACTTCGCCTGGAAATTGTATTTGTAGTGAAAGACCTGTGTGCGGTGACAACGGTGTGACTTATACTGAATGCGATGCCCAGGATGCTTATCGCCAGGGCAAGATCAAAAGAATCGTAAAGTTTACTGACTGTAGAAAGTAATCGCTCTTAATTCGCAACCCATTCTTTCATTTTTTCTTGAAACTCTTCCGAGTTAAAATCCATCGGCCCATTGCTAAAATGAACCACTTTTCCTCTGTGATAAACAATCGTCACCGGAATAGCAGAAATTTTAAATTGAGTGACTAACTTTGATTCTTTATCCGGAACGATAGTAAATTCATCTTTCATGTCGATTTTTTTCATCGTCTTTTGGATATTTGCTAACTGATCATCTTCATCTGTATTGAAAGCAATAATCTGAACCTGGTCAGGCGAAAATTTTTTCTTAAGCGCGATCATTGAAGGCATTTCTTCCAAACATGGAATGCACCATGAGGCCCAAAAGTTGTAGATAACAACCGGAGCATTGATTTTTGTCATCTCGACACTTTTGCCATCGATTGATTTATAGCTTCCATGAAGGAAAAGCTCTTCATATTGGTCATATTCCGGATTTTTTTCCACACTTGCGATGTTATTCACCATTTTAAAGGCCACTTGTCCGGCAAGCACAGTTGCAAATACGATAGCAAATATAATTAATGGTAAAAATTTCTTCATTGATCCGGCTCCTCTTTGGTCTCAAAATTATACTATGTTTAAAACGAGACCGAAACATAAACCATCGCGTTTAAAAAACCAAAATGGTCAAACTTTTCTTGAATTCATTTTCATTCTGATGATTCTCGTTACGATATCCTTCGCCTTCTTGCGAGGCTTCAACTATCTGATTGGTACGCGTTGGGAAATTATGCTTAAAATAATTGCCCGCCCGAATCAAGACACAATCCAACTTCCACAATAAACTATTCTTATATTAAATCTCTGTGAGGACTTATGAATTATATTTTATCCATTGATCAAGGGACGACTGGAACGAGAGCTTGTTTAATTGATGCCACTAGCTTCTCAATGCTAGGACAAGTAAGTCGCGAGTACCCGCAAATTTATCCTAAGCCTTCATGGGTTGAACATAACCTAAATGATATTTGGTCGACAGTTGAAGTGACGATTAAAGAACTTTTAAAGAATCACAATATTCAAGGTCAGATGATTAAGGCCATTGGGATTACAAATCAAAGAGAAACAACGTGTGCCTTTGATAAAAAAGGAACTCCTCTAGCCAATGCTATTGTTTGGCAAGATAGACGAACTGCCGATTTCTGCCAGGAACTTCGCGATAAAAATCTTTCTGAAAAAATTAAAGAAAAAACAGGTCTTCCAATTGATCCTTATTTTTCTGCGACAAAAATGAACTGGCTGTTAAAAAATAATTCAGCTGTATCTGGCGCGAATGCTTCTGGAAATTTATTATTCGGAACTGTTGATACCTTTTTATTATATAAGTTAAGTGGAAATGTCTCTCACAAGACAGATGCTTCAAATGCATCTCGTACCATGCTTATGGATTTGAAAACTTGTGATTGGGATAAAGAGCTTTTAGAAATTTTTTCTGTTAAACGCGAAACTCTTCCATCAATTGAAGATTCATTCGGTGAATTCGGCGTAACAAAAGGTTTAGGATTTTTACCAGATGGAATTCCTGTCACTGGAATTCTTGGTGATCAACAATCTGCTTTATTTGGTCAGGCAGGATTTCACAAAGGTGATATGAAGTGCACATACGGAACAGGGGCCTTCGTTTTACTCAATACAGGTAGTGACTTAGTTTATTCTCAGTCAGGACTTCTAACGACTGTTGAATACCGTCACAAAGGTAAAGCTGTTTACGCTCTTGAAGGATCAAGCTACATCGCAGGTGCTGCTGTTCAATGGCTTCGCGATAACTTAAAAATTATTTCAAAGAGTACTGAAGTTGAGCCTCTGGCACGCGAAGTAAAAAATATGGATGAGTTAAAACATATTCAATTTTTTCCATTTTTTGCTGGTATCGGTTCTCCTTATTGGAATGCTGAAGCTAAGGGTGCTCTGACAGGTCTGACTCGTGATTCATCTCGCAGTCATATCGCTTATGCATGCTTAGAAGGAATTGCGATGTCGATCAATGATCTTTTATCCGCAATGAAAAAAGATACTGGACTTGCGATCAAAACTTTAAAAGTTGACGGTGGAGCTGCTGCAAACTCTCTGCTTATGGAGCTTCAAGCGACGATTTCAGAGACAACAATCATTCGCCCTAAGGTTATTGAGACTACAGCTTTTGGAGCGGCCATGGCGGCAGCAATCGGTGCTGGATTAACTGATTTTGAAAAGCTTGAGACGACTTGGAAAAAAGACCGCGAGTTTCCGATCGAGCAGGACCTGCTTCCGTATATCAAAGATAAAAAAGTATTATGGAATAAAACGATTCAGACTTTTTTTAAGTAAGTTGTTTGTAACAAAAACATCCAACTTCATGATCCATGAATAAACCACAAGCTTGCATGTGGGCATACATAATCGTACTGCCCACAAACTTAAACCCACGCTTCTTTAAATCTGCCGATAGGGCGTCACTTTCTTTAGTCGTGGCCACAGCTTCTTTGTGAGTTTTTCTCTTGGTGATAATTGGCTTATTTCCCACAAAACCCCAGATGTATTTATCAAAACTTCCAAACTCTTTTTGAATCTCAATAAAAAGCTTAGCATTTGTCACACTAGAGTTAATTTTCAATTTATTTCTGATAATTCCTGGATCAAGAATTAAGGATTCGATTTTTTTTGGCGTATATTTCGCCACTTTAACAACATCAAAATTAGAATAGGCCTTTCTATAACCTTCTCGTCTAGAAAGGATTGTCGCCCAACTTAAACCCGCCTGGGCCCCTTCTAAAATCAGAAACTCAAAGTGAGTTTTATCGTCATGAACCGGACGCCCCCATTCTTCATCATGATATTTCACATAATCGGCATCTTTTCCTTCGGCCCAAAAGCAGCGTTTTAATTCTTTCATTTCTTTTTTATTTCTAATTCACAAACTTGTTTTTGCGCATTCCACTTCCCGCCTGTTTTCAGACAAGAATGAACATCCCAGATCATTCTAAGAACAACGATCACAATCGTTACAAGTAAAACACGAATGGCATTTTTTCTCGTATACATTATTTGCCAATAAATTGATCCAGGTCTCTCGCCTGTCTCAATCCTACGATTTCGATATCAAATTTACCTTTAAGCTCTCTTGCCGTTTTTTCAGAAGTCACAACTCGCTTGTAATTAAGTTGGGCCATCTCTTTAATTCTCATTTCCATTTGAGGAATAGATCGTACTTCACCAGTTAACCCAACTTCGCCCACGAAAATCGTGCTCGAATCAATAGGCTTAGATCTGTATGAACTAAGGAGTGAAGCGATGATCGATAAATCCGATTCACGTGTCGTGAGCTTCATTCCGCCAACAACGTTCAAGTAGATATCATTAAATCCCATAGGGATTCCGAAATATTTTTCAATAACGGCAACCATCATCGACAGACGGTTGTTATCAACCCCGTGAGTGGTTCTTCTTCCGTTTCCAAACTTATTGTCCACAACTAGTGCTTGAACTTCAATAAAGAGCGATCTAGACCCTTCGATGATACATGTAAGTGATCTACCAAAAGAATCTTTCAGCTGATCATCTAAAAAGTACTGAGAAGGATTTGTAACTTCAGCAAGTCCACTTTCTTTCATTTCAAAAATACCAACTTCATTAGTATTTCCAAAACGGTTTTTCATAGCTCTTAGAATTCTATAGTGACCAAACTGATCCCCTTCAAAATAAATAACCGTATCAACCATGTGTTCTAAAATCTTAGGGCCGGCAATTGATCCTTCTTTTGTAATGTGACCAATAACAAAACAAGTAATCCCATTGGCCTTCACGTGACTCATTAACTCATACGTTACTTCACGAATTTGAGACACACTCCCTGGTGCTGAATCTATTTCTGAAGACGATGTAGTTTGAATTGAATCGATAACTAAAAATCTAGGCTGAAGTTTATTGATTTGCTCTAAAACTTTCTGCCAATTTGTTTCGTTATAAATATAAAAGTTAGCAGTATTCACTCCAACTCTTTTAGATCTCTCTGCAACCTGATTAACAGACTCCTCTCCACTTACGTAGAGAACAACTTGTCCTGCATGACTCTGAGAAAGTTTTCCCATAACACTTGTTAAAAGCGTCGACTTACCAATTCCCGGTTCTCCACCAATAAGAATCAATGACCCTGGAACAACTCCACCACCAACAACACGGTCAAACTCACTCATCCCTGTTACAACTCTAAATTGTTTTTCTAAAACAATATCGTTGATCAGTTTCGGCTCTTCACTTCCAAGTGCCGTTCTCTTGTGAGCTCTATTTGTGTCTTTTGCAGATAATGTCGTCTCTTCAACGAATGAGTTCCACGATCCGCACTCAGGGCATTTCCCCATCCACTTAGACGTCTGATATGAGCAGCTTTGGCAAACGAAGGTACTTATTTTTTTGGCCATGAGGTCTTCCTACGCTAAAAGTTTTAGCAGTTCAGCTTCAGTGATAATTTTAATTTTTAATTCTAAAGCTTTCTTAAATTTACTTGAAGTAGGATCCGTTTCATTTGTAACTAAGATATCTGTATTTTTAGAAACTGATGAAACAACAATTCCGCCACCAGCTCTAATCATATCTTCAATCACCGGGCGCTTTTCTGACAACGCTCCAGTAATACAAATTTTCTTTCCAGTAACGGCCGTTTCTCGCGTTTCCTCTACTGTAAACTCAAACCCAAGTTCGACTAACTCGTCGATCATATCTTTTTTCTCGCGCAAAGAAGAAAGGAAGTCTGTTGCTGATTTATCAGCAAAAGATTCAACTTTCATTAGTTGCTCGATACTTAAATGTTTAATTTTTGTGATGTTATCAAAACCAGCTCTCACAATTTTTTCACATTTATTAAATGCTCCACCAGAAATTCCAAGTGCGGCCAGAAAGGTAATTAAATCTACATTCTTAGTTTTTTGAATTGATTCGATAAGTTTATTGCTTAACTTATCTTTAACTTTATCAATCTTCATCAGATCTGCTGCTTCTAAACGATATAAATCTGGAATGGTTTTAACTAATTTAGCATTAATTAATTCCTCCAATCTCTTTCCACTTAAATCATCAATGCCAATCTTCTGAATGAAATTTAAAATGATCTCTTTGTTTTTTCCTGGGCAATTTTCGTTCTTACAAAAAAGTCTGATATCTACGATCTCAACTTTTGAATGGCAACTCGGGCAACACTCGGGAATCTCGAGTTTATTGTTTGAAGGAGTCACAACCGATAAAAACTTTGGAATAACTTCACCAGAGCGGATGATTTCAATCACATCCCCTGCCTTCAAATTATTCGCAGCGACCATGCCGTAATTATGCAAAGTCACTCTCGAAATCATCGCTCCCGACAATTCCACCGGTTCAACATCGCCTACTGGAGTTAGAATCCCATTGCGTGACACCGACCAGATAATTTCTTTTAAAATAGTATTCTTTGATTCACCTTGAAACTTAAAGGCCATCTTATAACGAGGATGGTGAGATGTTTCCCCCAACTCTTCATGCAAAAACATTTTATTAAATGTAAAAACGAGTCCATCAATCTGATAATCTCCTTCTGACATAAATTCTCGCGCCTTCAAAATAACATCTTGAATACTTTCTTTGCTTGTATGAATTTCCACTTCTGGAATTAAAAAACCAAGCTTAGATAAAATTTTAAATTTTTGATCTTCAGTTTCAAGTCTTTCATCACTTAAGTAATCAAAGGCCATGAACTTGATGTAGCGACAAAGTTCCAGGTTATCTTTTCTTCCCATCAAACCAGCAACAATATTTCTTTGGCTAGTTGGTTTTTCAAGACCGATAGAAGTCATTTCCTGGGCTAAATCAAAGAAGCTTTTTTCATCACAAAAAAGTTCTCCCCTAATTTCGATTTTATTTTTTGATGTTATTAACTTTGGAACATTAGATACCCACATAACTTTTTTCGTTATGTTTTCCCCAAACGTCCCATCACCTCTAGTCTTGGCCATAGTTAAGTGACCATCTTCAAAAATGATCGAGCAGCTGATTCCATCAAGCTTCATAGTGCTTAAAATGTCTTCATTGCCTTTCCATGAAACCAGGTCTTCAACGACATAAGTCTTTTCAAGAGAAAGCATTTTTTTATCATGCTTAATCTTGTCGCTGGCCGAAGTGGTCGTCCCAACGATTAACAGTGTAGAATTTTTTGGATCGAGTTTTCTTAATTCCTCTTCTAGCTTGTCATAGTCGCTATCAGAGATATCGGGGCGCCCTTGATAATAGAGCGCCTTGTGTTTAATAATTTCTTTTTCTAGTGTCTGGATGCGACTCATTTTTACTAACCCCAAGGTTTTTTAAAATGTGAATATCGCCCCTACTTTAGCAGATGTATCTTTAAATTGCTCTTCCTTTGTACTTCCAGTAAAGCTCGCCTTATTAGATAAAATTTGTAATCCGGCCTGAAGCGTAATGTTGGTTTCTAAGTTATATTGTCCACCAAACTCTAAACGGTAATTTGAACTCGATTCATCCGGGCCAAAAACTCTGACTTTTTCTTTGTATGCAGATGTTAAAAGGAAATCAATTAACATATATACTCGAGTGGCTTCATAAATTGGAATACTTCCTCTAGCACCAAGCAGTAATCCACTAAATGTAAATTCAGTAAATCCGTCTGTTGTATTTGTGCTCATTCCGTAAGTGTAACTTCCATATCCACCATAGACGTCGATCTGAGGGCCATAGAAGAATCCTAAAGGAAGATACTTGTATCCAAACTTCACACGCACAGCTGAGTTGTCTGTGTTGTTGCTATCGCTGGTAAAAGTCCCGACATCTTTTTTATAACTTCCGATTTTTTTTGCAAAATCCAATCCGGCCCAGAAGTTTCTTGTGGCCCAAAGTTCTGCTTCAAGATCTCCACCATAAAGCATTCCGCTTACTGATTTTTCACCGTTACCAGTTCTGGTCACTGATCCACTTCCAAGATTTAGAAAAATCCCAAGTGAACCTAATTTTCCAAATTCATTATCTGCTTTATCACCGTAGGCAACTTGCTCAACAACTTTTCTCGATTCAACTGAACGAACCTTTACCCAGTCTTCAATTTTAAGTTTTTTATTTCCTTCATAACTTAAAACTTTCGCTTGAGCTTGTGTTTCACCGACATCAAAAACGCGGGCGTCCGCTATTTTTTCAGTTTGATAATCAATGATCTCTTTTAAAAGAGGATGTTGTCTTTTTGCCGTTGGTCTCTCGATGACAATTTCACTTCCATTGAAAATTTGAGATTTTTTTCCAATATCAATTGTAAACTGATCACCAAGAACGCCTTTAACTCTTCCGTTATAAGGAATTGTCTTCTCATATATATCTAGCCAGTTTTTTACCGTTTGAGAAATCACTGTTGGGTCTGTTGATTTTAACTGAGTCTGCTCTTTAAAGTATCTGTCTTCACCATTCTCACCAATGATTTCAACTTTTACTTCAGTTGCACTTGCTCCAAGAGCAAGAGAGATTCTAATAAGTGTTCCGGCCTTAGTTTTATCTGCTACAACTTTTAAAACATCTTTATTATTTAAATGTCCTTCAAGTGATTTCGAATACTGACCTAAAATATTGATCAATTCCGAATTCGACTTATATGTACACCAAGTCCCATCTTTAATATAACTTTCGATATCTTCAAAAACCCTGAATCCAACTTTATTATCTGCCCCATCCGTAACCGGAAGAAGCATACAATGTCTCATCGACTCCGAAGCGAAGATATTGAAAGATGCGGCCATAAGGCCAATCAGTAATAATTTTTTCATAGTTCTATCTCTGGCAATGGCGGAAGCTGGTCCTGATGAATACTTGATTCATAAACCTGCAGAAGCATCTTCAGGTCGTTAATTTCTTCTTCTAGTTCACGATTTCTTCTTTTTAGAAATTCGTTTTCCAATTTTAAAGAAAGTTCGACTTTCTCTACGGCTATTTCCTTAGTCCAGATAAAGTACTTTCCGTTTTCTTCTTTGTGCTTAATGTGACCTGCTTTGATCGATCTACGGATTGTCGAGATTGAAGTCTTCTTAACGTTAGCGTAGTCGAGAATTGATAACCAAATTCCATCTTGATTCATGAGTCTTTCTCCATTCTGGTGAGTACTCATATTCTAACTTAGATTGGGACTTTGGTTGAAAAAAAATAATCCGTGCAAGATACTCTGGTATTTAATTAATTTCTCAAACTTAAAAAAGGAGTGTTATTCTATCAACATGTATCATGATGTTGATTTAAGCCAATTCAAAAATAAAAAAACCGCACTAGTCTTGTCTGGTGGAGTTGTAAAAGCAGCTTCATGGCATTTGGGTGTTGCCCTGGCCCTCGAAGAATTAGGCTTTGTTTTAAAACACAATAAATCGCCACATGATGTTGATTATGAAATTTCAACTTATGTTGGATCAAGTGCCGGTTCACTAATCAATCTTTACTTCGCTTCAGGCTTCCGCCCGATTGATGTCATTGATGCTACTTTAAATCGCAAGAATGCCCAGACATCGCTAAAGCCTATCACCTACGCAGATATGCTTTCTCGCAAAATGCCGATGAAGAATCCTTTCAACTTCGATTTTTATAATCCGCTTGAAGGTTTCCCTTCTCTAATTAAGCAAATGTCTAAACCGCTTCTTTCGCTCTCTGGTTTGTTTTCAACTGAAGGCCTAAACCAATACATGCAAAAGAATGTCATCATCTCTCAGTCATTTGATGAATACGCTGCCGATATGTTTGTCGTTGCGACTCAACTCGATCACTCTCGAAAAGTTATTTTCGGGAAATATAATTACCCAAGTCCGATTCATGATTCGACTGCCGAGTATTATACTGGTGTAGATGTCTCTCAAGCTGTTTCAGCAAGCATGAGTGTTCCACCTTTTTATGCTCCATTCCCGATTAAAAATCCTAGAACATCTCAGACAGATTATTATATCGATGGCGAAATTAGAGAGACATTATCTACTCACGTCGCTGTTGATAATAAATGTGATTACGTTATTAGCTCATGGACTCACACGCCTTATCACTACCACGATGAAATCGGATCTTTGATCAACTTTGGTATCCCTGCTATTTGTATGCAGGCCATTTATCTAATGATCCAAAAGAAGATTGTTGCTTCAAGAAGCCAGAACATTCTAGCTAAAGATATTATCGATACAGTTAATGATTACATGGCCTCGCAAAACTTCAGCACGAAGGATAGAACGAAGATCACTTCTATTTTAGAGCGCAAAATGAACTACAATCCGAATGTTAAGTTTATTGATATTTATCCGGATCACTCTCACTACAAACTATTCTTTACGAATTCATTCTCGTTAGATCCAAACAAAGCGAAGTATATTATGACGGCAGGTTATAAGAAGACTTTGGAAGTTTTTAAAAAGCTAGAATAAAAAAAGCGAGAGTGGTATTAGGGTACCATTCTCGCTTTAGAAGTAATTTAAATTAAATTTTTTGAATTTCAGTTCTTGTTTCACATCTTGCTACATTTTCACAAAACATTGAACTTCTTCTTTGCATACATGCTTTCTTAGCATTACTTCTTGCTTCAAGTTCTGTTAATGCAGGAGCTCCAAGAAATCCTTCTCCAAAATCTGAAGTTGTTTCACAAGTATAAACTTTAATTTCTCTTGTTTGTGGTCTTGCATCGTCTTCTAGGTCATAAACTCTATTTTGTAGTTCACGAACAGCTCTTTCAAGCTGAATCATTCTTTTCATTGTCGCACGTGAATCTGTATCTCTATCATTACCAACTTCAATTCTAATAATTGTTCCACCATCATTCGTTCCCATTCTTCCGTCTCTATTGTTATCTCTAGCGAATGCAGATGTCGTTAAAGTTAAAGCTAGTAATACAAGAAGTGATTTCATGTTGGCTCCCAAGAAGGTTTGTTTTTTACGATATTAAATCAGAACCTGTAATTTTTGGGCCACTCTATAAAAATGTTCCAGGGGTGTTAAAAGTTTAAACACCTTTTTTGAGTGTCTAAATTTTAGACACTTTTTTTAATACAAAAAGAGACTCTGATTACAAATAGTTGCCATCCAAAATTCTCAAAATTACTGCCACTTAACTAGCAAGAGTGCTGACTACAGTAGGCTGGAATTAATACACTCATACCTATAGAGCGTTGAGATAAATCTAAATACACATTAAATTAGTCTCAATTAATGTAACCTCTCCCCGGATGAAGTATGAAGAACATTAAATTATTAAAATTGGCCGCGATTCTAGCATTGATATCTACAATATCTTTTGCATCAATATTAAAGGCCGACGACATCATCCTTCCCGTTATTACAAAACCAGCTGCTCTTCAGGAAGGAACTCAACGAATTCTAACCAAAGATCAGATTGCTGAACTACTACCTTGGGCACAAAATTCTCAAGTGTATTTAAAAGACCTTCTTGAAAGTGTTGAATTATTAAGCTCAGCGGAGAAAGCAGAAAAACTAAGTGATGGAATTAAAATTGTTGTAACTGAAGTGTCATCTAAGAATTCTGAATTATTTATGAGATATGTTCTTAACCGTGCACTAGTTATCAATGAAACAATTTCCGAAGAAGTTAATAAAGATGATGTTGGGGCCGCAGATGTAAAACTAAGAGTTCTTATTTCTTCTATTAAAATGGCATTAAGATATTATGATTTAGATCTACAGACCTTAACAAAAAACCAGAAAGCTGATTTCGCTGTTTTTGGTCTTCAATATTTTAATTTTTTAAATGATTTAAATAACTCTATCTTTGATGCTTCAGCTCAATATGCAATTCAAAAAACAGCACTTGAATGGTTTCAGTGGGATCTTTACCGCAGTCTAAACAATCAAGCATTCGCTCCACAAATCGTTAAGATTAATAATGCTTTAAAGGGCTTCCCTGCTAAAAATATTAATGATGCTAAAGCGCTTTCAAATATTCGACAAATGAAGAGACTTGCAAGAAGTATGAAAATTGATGATGTTTCACTAGCTGCACTTAAATCAATATCAAATATTGGCAATGCTTCATGTGGTAGAATTTTTTGCATTGGGGATAGCGTTTTATACTACAACGGATCCTATGTGCGAGAAGCTACAATTGAATACGCTTGGGATGATGTCGTTAACTTATCAATAGATTCGAGACCTCTTAATCTCGTAAGCATTAAATCTCTTGCTTTACCTTCTGGTTGCGATGCAAATTTCTGCGTTGGTGATAAAGTTTATAACAATCACAATAAGCTTCATGCTGTCATTTATGGTCTACAAGATGATGGACAATATGTTCTTTATTATACTGGACGTGAAAATCCAATTGCATTCGGCTGGGATTCTCGTTATTTGTCAAAAGAAGATTAAGCTTTAAAGCTGCTCGATCAGATAAGCACCTTCAGAACAGAAAGTTTTAAGGAAGTCAGTCGTTCCGTCTGCATAATCCAGGCGGACACTGAATATCCCTTCAAGGTCACCAGAAACAAAAGCTTTCTCAGCTAATTCAGAGCTATCACGAGTGAAGTTTCCTTCAGTATCCAGGAAGCTTGTCTCAGCAAACATTTCACCAGATCTATTTTTTCCACTAACTTTGATATCTCTCAGGTCTTTTTTAAGATTGATCTGAACCATACAACGCTCACCAAGTTCACTTAACTCGTTGGCCTGCATAACTCTATTGATAAAGTCCTGTCCTGGAATTTCGATTTCTTTTGTATTCTTCGTTCCAACAAAAAGACTTGTTCCCATGTGTTTAAACTCTAGATATTTTCTCGAGTTATCCACAAGCTCAGGAACTTTGATTTCATAAGCATTAAGAGTCTTTTTCTTCGCTGTAATTTTTGTTCCAAAGAAAGAAACATCCGTTCCGTTGATGTTTAGTTCTTTTACTGTTTTTCCTAAAAGGCTTCTTGTCGTAAAAGTGTAAAGCTCTCTTTGAGTACCCACGAAATCCGGGTCTTCAAAGTACATTTCGCCATCACCAACATAAACAATTTTCTGAGCGCTTTCTTTGTTATCTAAAAGATATCTAATAAGAGTGTTTCCAGTTTTCACACCAAGAAATAATACGTAAGCAGCATTGTCTTGATTCTGTTGCATTTTAAACTTATCAGAGAAGAACAACTTATATTGGTATTCAGAATCAATCTCTACATCAGCAATACTTGGATCAACTGCAACCATTAGAAGATTACCTGTTACACCCGTTTGTTTTTTAGATAAAAATCTTTGAATACCTTCTTCACTTAGAAGAGGAACTTCAATACCGCTTGTTAAAAGATTTAATTCAACTCTTGTAGGAATTAATCCCTGCGCTTGAATCACACCTGTCTGAGTACTCACGTCCCCTGCTAATGAGTAAGCAAGTTTGATTTCTCCCGAAGTCTGATCATCCATTCTTTCTGCTCTATCATAGTCTGGTACAAATTCGAATCCAAGCACCTGAGTACTCTTGCGAGTGGCCAGATTGATTTCGCGTGCCTTAACAGTGAAGTCCACTTGATTTGCTGGTGCTGCGTCGGCAGCTGCCATGAATGCTGAAATTTCACTTGCTGTCGTTTTTGCTACCGAAGCTTGCGTCTTTTTTGAGTAGTCAAAAACAAGATTGTCTTCATCTGCCATCGCTTGCTCTAGAGCATCTGTTTCAGTTGTCGTCTCTATAGAAGAAGCAATTCTTTTTGATGGAGCTGATTGAGTATTCATCGCTACCATTGGTGATTTATGTACCGCTCTTTCAATCGCTCCTTTAACTGAAGCTGAAATTGGAGCATCGAAGATTTTTTTTAATTTTTGAGTATTCGCTACCGGAGCTGTTTCTTTTTCTCCAGCTGCTGAGTAGTCAAACATCACAAGATCATCATTAACTGGGTTTTCTTTTGTCGCGACTTCAGCGCGAGCAATTTCTTCTTTCATCGCTGCATCGACTGTGATCTCTTCTACAACATGAGTTGTTGTTGAAGCTTGGGCCACATTCACTGCATCTTCTTTTACAATTTCTTGTTTTGAAGTGGCTTCAGTTACGCCTACAACTTCTGTCGCTACTGGATCTACAGATGCAATTAATGTATTTGCGAAAGTCTCATATTGAAGAGAGTCGACTTCATATCCATAAAGTTTAATTAATTCATTGTTATTAATTTCAGAACCAGACTCATCAGTTGAATTAGTATTCATTAGACGATCTGAAATCGTCATATCAACGGCCGCGATTTCTGGTTTAATATCATTCCAGTTCTTAGCGATAACCGCATGCTTGAATTCAACCTTTTTAGGTACCATCGCATAGCGAGTTCTTAAAATTTTACTTTTGATTTCTTTTTCAATCGTAGAAACGATTCCCGCAGTCACATCAGTCCTAACAACGTCGGCCTTAATTTCAGTTTTTTGAGAAAGGTGCTGGATGTTTGCTGCCGCGTTTTTAAACGCCGAGAAATCCACTTTTTTGGGCTCATATCTATCAGTTGAATACGTAAGGGCGCCTACCACTAATGTAGTCGTAAAAAGGCACGTAAACGTTTTAACAAAAATAGATTTGTTCATCATAGTTATTGTTAAAGTTTAAAGGGGTTTGGAAGAGTTGCAAGGATTGTGAGGCTTTTGCCTAGTAAGAAATGAAGAAAATGAGTACTCAAGGCCAAAAACCCTGAGTACTCACAAATAGCTTAGTGTGATCTTGTGAATTCTGCGAGCTGAATACGTAATCTAGCTCTTTCAGCTTTCTGAACATAATGGTCAACTTCTTCAATAGAAAGACCTTCTGTATTTTTCAATCTGTCTTCAGCGTTTTGAAGAGAAAGCTTAGCTCTCTCAACATTAACTTCCGTGCTCTCTTCTGCAGTATTAGCAAGGATGATGACTTTGTTTTCTAAAATTTTACAAACACCTGACGAAAGTAAAAAGTTTCTATCAGCGTAATCTGGTCCACCGAAAACCGTTAAAATCCCAGTCGCAAGTTTCGTTACGATGTGAGTATGATTTTCAAGAACGTTGATCTGCCCGCGAACCGTTGGGATTAGCAACGATTCAGCAGGGATTGCTTTAGCAATAATTTTAGAAGGCGTCAGAATATCAACTGTATAATATTTCATATCTTTAGAACCCAAGTTAATTATTTACCGGCCTTAATTTGTGCAGCTTTTTCGTAAACCATTTCAAGTCCACCAACTAGGTAGAAAGCTTGCTCTGGTAGTTCATCAACTTCACCATTAAGAATTGCCTTGAATGCTTTAATTGTATCTTCCATCTTTACGAATTTACCTTTTAGACCAGTAAATTGCTCAGCTACGAAGAACGGTTGAGAAAGGAATTTTTGAACCTTTCTTGCACGACCAACAATTAACTTATCTTCTTCAGAAAGTTCATCCATCCCAAGAATCGCGATGATATCTTGAAGTTCTTTGTACTTTTGAAGAATTTTCTGAACACCACGAGCAGTATCATAGTGATCTTGACCAACGATAGCTGGAGTTAAGATCGACGATGAAGATGAAAGTGGATCTACCGCAGGGTAAATTCCAAGCTCAGCAATCTGGCGTGAAAGTTCTGTAGTTGCATCTAAATGGGCAAACGTAGTAGCTGGAGCTGGATCGGTATAGTCATCCGCAGGAACGTATACAGCTTGGATAGATGTAATCGAACCGTTAAGTGTAGATGTAATACGTTCCTGCATAGCTCCCATTTCCGTCCCTAGAGTTGGCTGGTAACCTACTGCTGAAGGAATACGTCCAAGAAGAGCTGATACTTCAGATCCTGCTTGAGTAAAGCGGAAGATGTTATCTACGAAAAATAGTACGTCTTGGTTTTCTTCATCACGGAAGTATTCCGCCATTGAAAGACCAGTTAAAGCAACACGTGCACGAGCTCCAGGTGGCTCATTCATTTGTCCGAAAACCAGTGCAGTTTTCGCGATTACTCCAGACTCAGTCATCTCGTGGAATAAATCGTTACCTTCACGAGTACGCTCACCTACACCTGCGAATACAGAGTATCCACCGTGCTCAGTAGCGATGTTGTTAATTAACTCTTGAATTAGAACTGTTTTACCAACTCCAGCACCACCGAAAAGACCGATCTTTCCACCGCGAACGTATGGAGCAAGAAGGTCAATAACTTTGATCCCTGTATAGAACTGCTCTAGTTTTGTTGATTGTTTATCGAATCCAGGAGCTGCTCTGTGAATGTCGTAAGTTTTCTTAGCGCCAATTGGACCAGCTTCATCAACCGGCTCTCCAATAACGTTAACAATTCTTCCTAAACACTCTTTTCCAACTGGAGCTTGAATCATCTTTCCAGTATCAAGAACTTTTAATCCTCTTGATAGACCTTCAGTTGAATCCATAGCGATACAACGAACCATGTTGTCACCTAAGTGTTGAGAAACCTCAACAGTTAAATTCCACTCATCTTTCGAAATTGTTTTGTTTGTAATTTTTAGAGCGTTGAAGATCGCAGGAATTTTTCCATTAGAAAATTCTACGTCCAGAACGGGCCCCATTACTTGTTTTACTACACCGAAATTTTCAGACATTGGTGATTCCCCTTAACCGTTCAGTGACTCAGCACCAGACACTACTTCAGATAACTCTGTTGTAATCGCTGCTTGTCTCAGTTTATTCATTTTTATTGATAACGTTCTAATTGCTTTTTTACAGTTAGATGAAGCAGAGTCCATCGCACTCATTCTCGATCCGTGCTCAGCCGCTACTGCATCTAAAAGAGCAGTGTATAGCGTACTGATGTACGTTTGAGGAATAAGAGTGTTTAAGATTTCAGTCGCACTTGGGTCGTACTTGAAATCAAATGGAAACTTTTCTTTTAGTGTTTCTTTTTCAGCAGTATCTAAAGTTAACGGCAGTAATTGTTTTACTGTCGGATCAAAAGCAATCGCAGAAAGGAAATGGTTGAATGCCACGAATACGTGTCCAACTTCCCCAGTCTTAAATAACTCAGATAGCTCTACCCCAACTTGCTCCATTTCCATGAATGTTGGTTCGTTCTTAACGAAAGAGTATGTTTTCCCTTTGTTAAGATCAGCGGCCAATAGATCTCTAACTTTTTTCCCGATGAAGATAAGTTTCACATCAAGGTTTGTTTCTTCTAAAAACTTTCTAACTTTTTTTGCAAGCTGAGAGTTGTACGATCCGCAAAGCCCTTTGTCAGAAGAGATAACTAGAAGCACAGCTTTGTTGTTATCTTTCTTTTCATTTAAAAACTCATGATCATAATTTTGAACTAATGCAGATACCGTCTTAATTGTATCTTCAAGCTCACGTGCGTATGGACGTGAGTTCAAAATATTGTTCTGAGCCTTAGCTAATTTTGCGGCCGAAACAAGCTTCATAGCTTGTGTAATTTTAGAAGTACTCTTCGTACTTTTAATTTTCTTTTTCAGCTCTTTAATATTCGCCATGGTTTATATTCCTAATTCTTCTTTCTTAGTATTTTTTTGTAGCTAAGAAACCTTTAACAGCTTCAAGAATTTTAGTTTCGTTATCAGCTTTTACTTCTTTTGCATTAGAAATATCAGTCATAACGTCAGCATGTCTTGAGTGTAAAAATTCAAGGATGTCTTTTTCAGCTACTCTAACTTTTGGAGTTGGAACAACGTCTAGTAATCCTTTAGTTGCAACAAGAATTGCTACTGCTTGGTCAATAACATCAACTGGAGCGTAGTTATCTTGTTTTAGAAGTTCAACTAGTCTCTCACCTCTGTTTAGCTGTCTCTTAGTCGCTTCATCAAGGTCAGATCCGAAAGCAGAGAAAGCAGCAAGCTCTCTGTACTGAGCTAGATCCAGACGAAGTGTACCAGCAACTTTTTTCATTGCTTTAATTTGAGCAGATCCACCAACGCGTGAAACTGAAAGACCAACGTTTACAGCTGGACGGATACCAGAGTTGAATAAATCCGACTCAAGGAAAATCTGACCATCAGTAATCGAAATTACGTTTGTAGGAATGTATGCAGAAACGTCACCTTCCTGAGTTTCAATGATTGGAAGAGCAGTTAGTGAACCGTTTCCTAATTCATCGTTCAGTTTACATCCACGCTCAAGAAGTCTTGAGTGAAGGAAGAAAACGTCCCCTGGGAATGCTTCACGTCCTGGTGGACGACGAAGAAGAAGTGACATTTGACGGTATGCTTGTGCTTGCTTAGTTAAATCGTCATAAACGATAACTGCGTGGCGACCGCTGTCTCTGTAGTACTCACCCATTGTACAACCAGTGTATGGAGCAAGGAACTGCATTGGAGCAGAAGCTGAAGCTGTAGCTGAAACGATGATTGTGTAATCAAGAGCGCCAGCGTCTTTTAGTTTTTGTTGAACTTGTCTTACTGTAGATTGTTTTTGTCCAATAGCTACGTAAACACAAATTACGTTTTTACCTTTTTGGTTGATGATCGTATCGATAGCGATTGCTGTTTTACCAGTCTTACGGTCACCAATGATAAGCTCTCTTTGTCCACGTCCAATTGGAATCATAGAATCGATTGCTTTAATACCTGTTTGAAGAGGCTCATGAACTGATTTACGAGCGATGATCCCTGGAGCTTTAATTTCAACAACACGTGAGTGCTCTGATTTAATTTCTCCCATTCCATCAATAGGCTCTCCGATTGCGTTTACAACTCTTCCTAGAAGAGCGTCACCAACTGGAACAGCTACGATTCTTTCAGTTCTCTTTACAGAAGAACCTTCTTTAATTCTTGTGTCTTCACCAAGAATAGCGATACCTACGTTATTTGTTTCTAAGTTTAGAACCATTCCTGTTGTGCCCGATTCGAACTCAACAAGCTCTCCGTACATAACGTTTTTAAGACCGAACGCTCTCGCGATACCATCTCCAACAGTTAATACAGTTCCAACTTCGTCTACTTGAAGTCTAGTTTGAAAGTTTGAGATTCTTTCTTTGATAATACTTGTAATCTCTTCTGGATTCATTGCCATTTTTTACCTCTTAGTCCTTTTTATTGGGCTATTATGAATTTAAAACACTGTCTTTAAATTGATCTAATTGATTTTCAAGAGATGCATCTAACTGAAGATCTTCAACAGTTACTCTGTATCCCGCTGTTACGTTTGCACTTTTTTTGTATTCAAGAATTGGCTCTCTTCCAAGCTTTCCTTGAAGATAAACTTTTAGTTTTTCTTTTACGTCAGCTGGAATCGTTTCTTCAGATCCTTCGATTGTTCCACGAAGAAATCCTTTATTGTGATCGTCGATAACGATTACATTTTTGAAGATCATTGGCATTAAACCAAGTCTTTGTTCTTGTACAAGGTATTGCATGAAGTTTACAACCATTTGACTTAAACCAAGTCTTTTCATAACTTCGTTTAATACACCTAGTTTTTCTTCAGCTGAAAAAACATCAAGAAACAATAGAGTTTCAAGATCGTTATTTTTGTTAATTACTTCTGTAAGTTTTGTAAGGTCAGACACTACGTCTAACTTTAGCTCAACTCCAAGTTCAACAATTGATTGTGCATAAGCTTTAGCAATAATTTGTTCTTTCATTTGGGCCTATCTCAGTTCTGAAACAATTTTAGAAGTTGCACGAGTTTTCATGTCGGCATTTCCATTGATTGTTTGCTTAGTTTTAGCAATTACATTGTTAAGAAGATCTTCGTTTAGTTTTTCAACTAATTCATTCTTCTCACCTTCAAGTTTCTTATCGAAGTCTCTTTCAGTTCTTACGATATGATCCTGAGTTTCCTGGCCATGAGTTTGAGCAAACGTCTTAACGTCTGATTCATAGTCATTTTGAATTTTAGAAACTTCAGCTGGAAGATTATTCATTTTCGAAGTTAGATTTTTTAATCTCTCTTCTGCATCTTTATTCTTTTGAGCTGCTGAGTTCATCAGGCTTTCAACTTCAGTTGCATTCTTTGTGAACATTTCGTGCATTGGTTTTTTTAATTTCCAAACTAGAAATCCCGCAAGAACAGCAAAGTTAATTGCCGGGTACATTAGGTCTTTAATTGACGGTTCATGGTGAGCGCCGCTTTCTGCTGCGACTGCAGTTGCAGTAAGAGCGATGAACATAAATGAATATTTAGCTAGAGCTTTCATTTAATTCCTTATTTAGTTAATTTTTCTACAAGTGTATTTGATAATTTTTCTGCTTCAGCAAGAACTGTAATTCTTTTGTCAGCAAGGTCTTTTAGAAGTGAAGATCTCTTCCCTTCGTATTCACCAGTAAGTTTCTCTTCAGCGCTATCGAAGATAGCTTTTTCTTTTGCAGCGATTTCTGATTTTTTCTTTGTCGCTACTGCTTGAGAATCTGTGTGAGTTTTTTCGATTGAGTTTTTGTATTGAACAGCAAGATCATCTGCTTGTCTGTAAACATGGTTAGCATGTGAATCTAACTTAGTTGTTTTTTGCTCTCTTAGGTCCAATACTTCCTGCAGTCTTTTGAATAGAACTGGCGCGATGATATTGAAAAACACTACGAAGAGTACAAATTGAATTAGGAACGTTTGATCGATCTTAAGTGAGTTAAGAATAGTGACAATTGTATTCATGGTTTTGAAAACCCCGTTTTCTTTCGCAATAAAAAATTTTATTGAATTGTGTGAACTTTTTTTTCCACTAATAGATAATAGTTCTAGGGGTTTTCGTCAAGGAATTTTAGAGATTCGGGACATTTGACGCGAGTTAAGTTTGAGTATTTTTCTTGTCGCGCATTTTTGTTGTACCGTGAAAAATAACGCCTTCTTCCACAATTAAACTTGGAGTCGTTATAATCCCTTCAAATCGCGCGGGCTTCAATATTTCTACTCGAGAGCTGGCCTTGATATTTCCTTTTACGGAACCGGCTATAATAATAATGTTTGCGTTAATATCGGCGTTGATAATAGCGCCTTCAGAAATAACAACTGTGTCATTTGAAAACACTGACCCGTTTACGATGCCCGCAATTCTTGCAGTTCCATTGAAAGAAAGGTTTCCTTCAAACTTACAACCCTCTTCAATGATCGCTGAAACTTCACCACGGCGTCTTTCCATAAACTACGTCCTCAAATAAAAAGTGGCCCTATAGGACCACTTATTTATAAAAAATTATGTTCTCTAGAATACATTCTACTTCGATAGAAGGAATTCATATATATCGTTAAATTCTGCCTCATTGCTATATTTTAACGAAATCTGTCCGGATCCATTTTTACCACTCGATAAAGCGAAATGGTATCCAGTTTTTTGCTCGAGAGTCTTTCTAAATTGGTCAAGTTTCTCTTCGAAAAATGGATTTGTTCTACCCGCTTTTTCTTTAAGCGGCTTTTTAGCCTTAATGGCCTGTTCTAGTTCGCGAACTGACCATGACTTAGCAACAGCTTCGTTAGCGAGTCTAGTGGCATCCTCACGCTCTTTAACAGCGGCTAAAATTTTAGCGTGTCCAAACGAAAGCATTTCTTTTTGAAGAAGATCGATAACTGGACGTGGAAGATTTAATACGCGAAGGAAGTTCGCTACAGTCGAGCGCTCTTTCCCAAGTTTCTTAGCAACATCTTCTTGAGTCAGTTTGTATTCGTTCATCAGTTGGTAGTAAGCAAGAGCTTCTTCAACACAGTTAAGATCCGAACGTTGAACGTTCTCGATAATAGACATGATCATTTTTTCACGATCAGTCGCTCTCTTCACTACAACTGGAACTTGTTCTAATCCGATTTTTTTCGAAGCACGTAAACGGCGTTCACCGGCCACAAGTTCGTATTCACCGTTTTCTAATTCAGCAACGATTAGCGGCTGAATGATTCCGTTTTCTCTAATAGACTCTGCCAATTCATCAAGGTCTTTTTCCTTGAAAATTTTTCGTGGTTGATTTGGATTTGTTTTAATTGATCCAACATTTACCAGGAGCGGAGTGTTTTCATATCTAATCTCAATTTCTTTTTCTACAGGAGCGGCCGGAGCATGCTCTTGTGGATTTCCATAGTGAGAATTGTAAGTTTGATTAACAACAGTGTTTGGAGTTGCATCGTGAAGTAGTGATGCGATTCCTTTTCCTAAAGCAAGTTTCTTAGCCATAAAATTTCCTTAGAGCCTACTGCTCAAAAATAGGTGGTTCATCTGCAGGATTGATCTTTGATAAATCTGGAATAGAGTTCATCAATACATCTTCCGGTTCTTTGTCTGACCCACTCTCTTTAGAAGCTTCAGTGTTTCCTTTGAAACGTTCTTTAAGAATTATTTCCTTGGCCAATGCTAAGTAGGCTTCACTGCCTTTTGATTCGATATCGTAAAGAATGATTGGTTTCCCAAATGAAGGACACTCAGCAAGCTTTACGTTTCTCGGAATAATTGTTTTGAAAACAGTGTCACCAAAATGCGTTTTGATTTCTGTTGCAACTTGCTTATGCAGACCCGAACGTGAGTCGTACATAGTAAGAAGAATTCCATCTAACTCTAAATTTGGATTTAGTGATGTTCTGATAAGACGAACAGTATTTAATAACTGCGCCAGACCTTCCATTGCTAAATATTCAGTTTGCATTGGAACAATATAAGAGTGAGCAGCGTTTAGTGCGTTCACAGTTAAAAGTCCAAGTGACGGAGGACAATCGATAATGATGTAGTCATAATCTTTGTCTACAGACTTGAATGCATTTTTTAGTTTTGATTCACGCGCGAATAATGAAACAAGTTCAATTTCTGCACCTGAAAGATTGTTATCAGAAGGACAGATATGAAAAAATGGTAATTCACTTTCGTAAATCGCTTCTTTCAAATCAATCTGACCAATAAGAGCGTGGTAAATATTCTTTTCTTTAAATGTTTCTTTAGCCAGACCAATACTTAGACTTCCGTTTCCTTGTGGATCCAGGTCGATTAGTAGAGTTCTTTTCTCGGCTACTGCTAGACACGCTGCAAGATTAACTGAAGAAGTAGTCTTACCAACTCCCCCTTTTTGGTTCATCATAGCAATAATTTTAGCCATTTATGGTACCCCTTTTTGACTATTTAAGACTCAAATATATCTTTTTTTATATTTAAAGTAACGATGAAAATTTAATAATTTTTTCCGTAACCAATGTTCCACGTAGAACTTTTCTGTTCTTAAATCCTAACAAGACGCGTCCTTCAGTTCCTGGTACGTCGTATGATTTCTCTTCAATTAGTTCCCAATTTTTTTCCAGAAGTTCTTCGATATCTTCTAGCTCATAAAAGTTTGGCCCTTTATAGAAAAAGACATAGACGGTTTTGTCCGTGCGGATCATCGGTAAAAAATCGATAACTTTTCCGACGGCCTTAAAAGTAATGACGGTGTCGACATCAAAGTCCACAAAGTCTAATCTTTGGTGTTTCAGTGTTGCGTTGGTTAAACCAAGACTGTTCGCGATACTTTGAACAACTTGTGCTTTTTTAGCGCGCGCTTCCATTCCAATAAATTTTACGTCTGGGTTTTTGAATGCCAGAGGAAGGATTGGAAATCCCCCACCAAATCCAACATCCACTACAAGTTTGGTAGTTTCCAAAGCATTTCTAAAAACTTTACTCTCAGTCATCGGCATAACCGAATCGAGGATCTGTTTATTGTAAAAATCTTCAGGAGATTCAATTCTTGTTAAATTGATGCCGGCAAATTCACCGGTCAACAAATCGAGGTACTTTTTAGCGAATTCTTTCATTTTTTGCCTTAAACCAGATTTCCGGCCACGTATGCTAGGGTAGCGGGTCTGATTCCTTCAATTCGTTGTAATTGACCGAAAGTTTCCGGCCTAATCGTTTTAATTCTTAATTTACATTCGAAGGAGATGTTTTTTGAATCAGCCAGGATTTCCCAGTCGATTCTCTTCTTACTCATTCTATTAATCTTTTCACTCTCAATTACTGCTCTATCAATATAGCCTTCGTACTTCGCGGCGATCGCCACAGTTCTGATAACATCTAGATTGAAACTCGCCCCTACTTTTAAACATTCAGCTTCCAGTACTTTTACTGGATTTAAATTCGGGCGGCGAAGAAGTTCTTTTAAGCTGATGTTGTTTTCTAGAGTTCCGTATTCCTTTTCAGCGAAATATACTTTGTTCGAAGGCGTTGTTGCGTAATACATCGTCTCTTCGATTAGTTTTTCCAGGATTTCTACTTCATCTAAGATACTTTCTTGGTAGAAATCTAGCTTCCCAGACAATCCAAGAACCTTTCTATATTTATTCATTCTCTGAATTGTATTATCTTCTCTTACGTAAAGACGGTTTTCTGATCTAGCGGTGAATAGTCTATAAGGTTCATCACGCTTATTTGTGACTAAATCTTCGACCATAACTCCAATATAAGAGTCGTTTCTATCTAAAACGAGTGGATCTTTCCCTAAAAATGCTAAAGAAGCATTAATTCCCGCTACAATTCCCTGCCCTGCTGCTTCTTCGTATCCAGAAGTCCCACAAACTTGTCCCGCAAAGAAGAGTCCTGGAATAGATTTATACTCCATCAATCGCGATAATTCTGAAGTATCGACAACGTCGTATTCAACTGCGTATCCATGAACGAGGATTTTTGCGTTTTCTAGACCAGAAATAGTGCGAATAAAGCTCTCTTGCACGTCTTTTGGTAGAGAAGTTGAAACTCCGTTAGGATAAATCGTCTCTAGATTCAATCCTTCTGGTTCAACGAAGACATGATGAACGTCTTTTTCTGTATACCTGAAAGCTTTATCTTCAATTGAAGGACAATATCTTGGTCCAACACCTTTGATTTGTCCGTTAAAGATAGGAGATCTCTCTTTATTAGCTCTAATAATCGATAAAGTTTCCGAATTTGTCCTTGTTAGATAACAAGCGACTTGTTCTGAGCTTCGCTCAAACGGTTCAGACAAAGAATGGAAGTTTCTTGTGCTGTAATCACTTTCTTGCGGCTCCATCACAGAGTAGTTAATCGTTTTACGATCAATTCTCGGTGGAGTTCCGGTTTTGAATCTATTTGGAGTTGTTTTGATGTCCGCGAATAAATCATTCAGACCAACAGACTCTTTACACTCTACTCTTCCGCCTGCGTTTTGCTCTTCACCTGTGTGAAGTTTTCCGGCCAAGAAAGTTCCTGTTGTAACGATAACTTTTTTAGATTCGAAAGTTTTTCCCGACTCAGTCTCGATAATAAACGAATCGTTTTCTTTTCTCACGGACTTTACCATCTCACGAATGATCGAGAGATTGTCTCTTTGAGATAAAAGTTCTTCGGCGTATTTTGTGTAAAGTTCTTTGTCGACTTGAACTCTTGTCGATTGAACGGCAAAACCTTTTGACTCATTCAAAGTGCGATACTGAATTCCGGCCTTGTCTGCGACAATTCCCATCAGTCCACCAAGTGCATCGATCTCTCGAACCACTTGTCCTTTCCCTACTCCGCCGACTGCCGGATTACATGGAGTCGATGCGAGAGTTGCGCCCGGACCAGAAATCAGTCCAACTTTTAAATCGAATTGCGATGAAATCCATGCGGCTTCTGAGCCTGCATGACCGCCACCAATAATAAGAATGTCGAAATTGTTTTTCATATAATTTGTTCCACGTAGAACATTGCGATCTTTAATAGGATTGATTATTAGTACAAAAAGAAGCGATTGGCTATTTCCCTATGCAGAAATTCGCGAATATGGAATTTAGTACATCGTCTGGAGAAACAATCCCAATTAACTCAGTTAACGAGTGTCCGAGGATATTTACTTCAGAAGAAAGTATCGCAACGTCATCTATCTCGTTGATATTACTAGAAAATTCAATGGATTTACTATAAATTTTATTTATAACATCTCTGTGTCTTTCCAGTAATATCGGGTTATTAGCCGTGGAAATGTCGAATTTTTTAATAATATGAGACTTTAAAACTGGTTCTATAGGACCAGTAGGACCAGATTGGTTTTCATTTTTTGGTCCTATAGGGGCAACTTTTTCGGAGTTGGGATGCGGCCCTACCGGGCCTGGTCCTATCGGACCACTTTGCGAATTCGAAGAACTTTTTTCGAGTTTTGGTTCTATAGGGGCAGGGTTTTTTGAAGATGGTTCTATAGAACCACTCTTTAAAATTTGTGCTGAATTTTTTGAATCCGCACTACCCTCTTTTTCATTCTTCATTGGAGAAACACTTTTTTCAACTGGTTCTATAGGACCAGTTTTTGCGAAATCTGGTTCTATAGGACCAAGATTTTTCGAATTTGGTTCTATAGGACCGGCGGTTTTTGAGTCTGGTCCTATAGAACCAGAATCCATAAGTGGTCCCATAGGACCAAGAATAGTTAATGGTCCTATAGAACCACCTTCGAGTGAATTGAAGTTAGCTTTCGCTATATTTTTTGTCTTAATTTTTGAGAAATCTACAGTAGAAACTTGCGAATCAAAATCCGATTTATCACTGTGAGAAACGACTAAAAAGTCGAAATCTACATCAGTGAATTTTGCTAAATATTGAGCGTTCGTTTCGTATGGATTTACGATTAAAATTTTGTAAAAAGAGCGGGATAAAATATTCATGGCCCTATCGATTCCGATATTTTCAATAACGTCACTCGATTCACGAATCCCGGCCGTATCGACCAGCTTGAAATTGGTTCCATCAATGTGGATCACTTCCGATACATAATCGCGAGTGGTCCCGGCAATATTTGAAACAATCGATCGGTCATGCTTCAAAAGAATATTAAACAAAGAACTCTTACCCGCGTTGGTCTGCCCTACCAGGACAATTTCTGGTGAAAGCAACGACGAGATATTTCCTTCGGTCCTGGTTTTTAGGCTCGAGATCAATTTGAAGAATTTGGCGAATGAGTCCTGGAAAAGTTTTTGAGTTTCTTCCACCCCAACATCTTCAGAAAAGTCGATCGAGATCTCAACGGCCGCTTTTAATTTCAAATAGGCGTCATAAAGGGCCAAGTATTGGGCATGCAGGTCGCCTTGCAGGATGTCTAGACCCTGAGACAGCATCAAACTTGAGTTCGCGTTTAAAAGCATGTCCAGGCCTTCCACTTGTGAAAGACTTAGTTTCTTATTTTTTAGAGCTCGGTATGTGAATTCTCCAGGAGCTGCTGATCTACAGTCACCGTGATTCACAAAAAGTTCGAGAATTCTTTGAATATTGAGCTGATTTCCGTGAATTGATAATTCAAGAACGTTTTCTCCTGTGTAACTCCCCCCTTCAGGGAAGAAAACTAGAAGACCATTATCAAAGATTTTATCTTCGAAAATTATATTTGTGAGATGTGATTTGCGGTTGATTGTTTTTGAGAGATCGAAGGAGAAAAATTTTTGTAGATCGATTAAATTTTTAAATCCCGAGAGTCTTAAAACTGCAATTGCAGTATTGGATTGAGTTCCAGTACTGCAAGCAATTATAGTTTTATCATCGGTATAAAAATTCATATGGCATGTAATAAACCCTAGTCAGCCATTTTGTAAACGATCATCTGTTGAAGAACGCCTACTACTGTAGAAACTAGAATATAAAGTACAAGTCCTGCTGGTAAGCTCTTCATAATGAATGCAAAAATTACAGGCATAAACATCATGATCTTAGCTTGTGTAGGGTCCATTGTAGTTGTTGGAGTAAGCTTCTGTTGTGCGAACATTGCTCCGGCCATTAACACTGGTAAAATGTAGAATGGATCGTGAATACTTAAGTCGTGAATCCATCCGAAGAATGGAGCACCAACAAGTTCTACCGAACTATAAAGTACGCGGTAAATAGCAAAGAAAAATGGCATTTGCAGAAGTAATGGAAGACATCCGGAAAGTGGATTCGCACCAGCTTTCTTGAATAGATCCATAGTTTCTTTTTGCATTTTTTGCGGTTCATCTTTGTACTTTTCTTTAATCTTTGCAAGTTCCGGCTGGATTCCTTGCATCTTCTTCATCGACTTGAATGACTTGTATTGAAGAGGGAAAGTGATTAAACGAATTAGAATCGTTACAAGAATAATTGCGATACCGTAGTTCGGAATAAATCTGTAAACGAATTGAAGAGCTCTAAGAGTTGGTACTGCAAGGATAGCGAACCATCCGAAATCTACAGATAAATGTAGGTTATCTCCCAATGAAATTAACTCATCGTAGTTTTTCTTTGTGAAAACAAGATCTGCTCCGAAAGTATTCGTTGCATTTGGAATTTCAACAAACATTTGTCCTGCTTCAGTTGTTTTGTAACGAGCTGGAGTATCTTTTGGTAAAACCATTGCGAATAAATGGAAGTTGAAATCTGTTCCAAGCCAGTTAACGTTTCCATCAACTTCTTTATCATCACCAACTGCAATTGTTTTTGCATCTTTAGTAAAAATTGTGAAGTGACGTACTTGACCGTTATCAAGTTTCTTCTTTGTAGCAGTGAAAATTAAGCGGTATTTGTATGCTTTAGCAGAGCTAAGAGCAACGTGAACACGACCGTTATCTTTAATGAATGCTTCGAAATTTACACCGTAGTTTGCGTTTGTTCCTACGATTTTATTCGGACCTTCTTGAACCATGTTGAAGAATAAATCAAGTGCACCGTAATCAGTTACAACTTGAATCTTTAATGGTTGTTGTGAATCAGAAAGTGATTTGAAATCGAAAACCGAGTTAGGGTTTTTCATATCTACAACTGATAAATCGTTGTGGATTGTGAATTCAAATTGGTCTTTTTTAAGAGTGAAAGCTTGAAGAGTTGTTGGTGCTGCTTCAGCTGCAGGAGTTCCAGCTGCCATAGTCGCTGCACCTGTTGGATTAGCTGCTGTTGGTTGTGCTGTTAAGTCTTTTGTTGTTGCGATTTCATTCGCAGGAGCAGTTGTTGCTACTGGTGTTTTTGGAGCAAAATAATATTGCCACCCAAAAAGAACCAACCCTGATAAAAGGACGGCGATAAAAGCGCGTTTTTGATCTGTATTAAACATGCAATGGACTCCAAAAATAACGTTATATTATTTTAATTAATTACTCTTCTGGGACGGGGTCGTGACCACCTTCACAGAAAGGATGACATCTACTAATTCGTCGACATGAATACCATACTGCTCGTCCAATGGGAAACCGCTCGAAACATTCTTTTGAATATAATGAGCAACTTGGATAGAAGCGGCATTTAGGGCCAAATAATGGGGAGATAAAATATCTATAGAAACGAATAATTCCTAAGAATATAAACTTCATGGATCAGACCGTAGCTTCTGATCTTCTAGATAATTGAAATATTCTCTGAGATTTTTTAATAAAGTTGCCTCTTTTACCTCTGAAGATTCAGGAAGAAGATTTCTCGACCATGAAACGACCAGTAAAATATCGTAACCTAAAAATTTATAAGGAGATGTACGAAAAAATTCGCGCATTAAACGTTTAAGTCTATTGCGATCGTGTGACTTACCTATCTTTTTGGGTATAGAAAGACCTATTCTTGATTGATTATAAGAATTCTTTTTGAAGTAAACTATCAGTGCGGCTTTTTTATACGAAGAAGATCCGACCTTTAATTCATCGAAGTCTCGGGCCGACAGAAGTCGAAAGCTTTTTTCAAACTTACAGTCGGCCACAAGTATTACTTAGTGCTTGAAGATACCGTTAAACGAGAACGACCTTTCGCTCTACGATTTCTGATAACGTTCTTTCCACCTGGGCTAGCCATTCTCTTAAGAAATCCGTGTACTCTTAATCTTTTTAGTTTCTTTGGTTGCCAAGTTCTTTTGCTCATACAGCTATCCTTTCTAGATCGATAATAATTTGAACTGATAGAACTATATTTTCTTTTATGAAAGGTCAATGACAAACGACGCGCGTTACATGTAAGAAAATGTAAAAATCTGTTTTCTTGCTCATAACTTTTGGGCCATGCTACAAAATGCTCTCACATTTCAGGCAGAAGATATTTCGGGGTTAATAATGGCGCAAGAGTTTCCATCTCAATTGATTAAACATTTTTTCTCTATCGGAAACGAAACTAAGCCGAATGATCATTTTTTTGGTCAATTCTCTAATGAACAAACATCTCAAAATAAAAGTATCGAAACAACTAATAATGAGTCTGAAGAATCTAGAGATGAGCTAAGTCTCATTAATCAGGAAGTTTTAAACCACCTAAGAACTATTGTGCCTGAGTTAAAATTCAGCACATATTTCGAAAACTCATTAGAGCTTAAATCGATCGCTAACCAAAATGCGATCTTTGAAGTGCGCACGGCCTTCATTAAAAAATCGGCCGAGCTATATAAAGAAGAAATCGCCAAATCTATCTATAATGTTCTGGGAACTCAGTACGAAATTATTATTAACGCCAAAGATCAATCAAACGATGTGGCACCAAATTTTAGTTCAGCGAACTTTCACATTAAAGATACAAGTGACAGGCCTAGAGCGATGGGAGCTACCAAGTTTACGCTTGATCTAACCCCTACTAGAGACGATTTAAAGTCGCGCGTGGATGCTGAGTATATCGAGCACATGAATCCTAATAAATCGGGAATCAGAGTTGATAGATCTAAGACCTTCGATAACTTTATCGTGGGCCCGACAAACAACATCGCCCAAGCTGCTTCAAAAGCAGTGGCACTTAATCCAGGAAAAGACGGGAAATACCCATCTTTATATATCCACAGTAATTCAGGCCTTGGGAAGACTCACCTTCTGCACGCTGTTGCCAATGAAATTGCTGAAAAACATCCAAGTTATAACATCTGCCTGATCACAACTCGTGACTTCATGGAAGAGATGATTGGATTAATGAAAATTAACAAGATTAATGATTTCTTCAAAAAATACACGGAAAGAGTCGATGTTCTAATGATCGATGATATTCACGAGTTAAAAAACAAAGAAGGAACTCAGGATCAGTTTTTCCATGTGTTCAATGAAATGCACAACAAGGGAAAACAACTTATCTTCACTTCTGATAAAAACCCGAAAGAAATTACCGGGATCTCAGAAAGGATTAAGTCTCGTCTTCAATGGGGTCTGGTAGTTGATATTCAACCACCCGACCTAGAAACTAGAATTGCTATTTTACGTCGTAAAATGGAAGCTCTGGATCTTTATATTAATGAAGATGTTCTAACATTGATTGCTTCAAGAATTAAAACCAACATTAGAGAGCTTGAGGGCTCACTAGTGCGTTTAAAAGCTGTAAGTGAGTTGATGAATGTCGAAATCGAAGTCGACCTCGTAAAAGAGCAGTTAATGCTTCCTAATAGCGAGAACGAAAAAGAGATCACGATTGAATCTGTGGCCAAAGCTACAGCTCAATACTTCAGACTTCCGCTGGCAGATTTAAAGTCTAAGGGTAGAAACCAGGACATTACTAAGGCCCGTCACGTGGCCATGTACCTTGCTAGAAAAGTCGTCAATGCAAAACAACAGGAAATTGGAGCTTACTTTGGTGGGCGCGATCACTCTTCTGTAATCCATGCTGTTAATACGATCTCAGAAAAAGTTAAAACTGATTCATCGCTGTCAAAAGACATCAACGCGATCGAATCTAATCTCTAAAAAATATTAAAATATAAATCTCAGTTATGAACATATGTGAATATGTATGTGCATAACTGCGTCTTATTCACAAAAGTTATCCACGGCCTATCAACGGCCTTTCCACGGCCTTGTTCACATAACGGCCGAGATTATGGCGCATGGCCATGCAAAAAACAGTTGTTTGTGGCCCTGGGCCAAAAGTAAACTTCGGGGCCTCAGTTATCCACAAAAAGTTATCAACAATGTGGAAAAGGCCGTGGAAAACTTTTGTGAAACGAGGCCCAATGAGGCCAATAAAAGTTATCTATGAAGTAATGTGAGAAGGCCGTGGATAACTTGTGGATAAAAGTGAAAATATGGCCCCAGTAAAAAGAATATCCGTTAGCTTTTTGAAAATGTGGGAAAGTTATCCCAAAATATCAAGGTAGGTGTTTTGATTAAAGGATTGAAATCAAAAAGCTTTCGTATCTTTTCCACTTATCCACAGTGTAATAATAAAAGTATTAATAATATAAATATATATAAGACAGAGATGACTTCGACAGAGCTCTAAATTTGATTTCAAATTTGCAGAACTTAAACTTTATATTTTTCTAGCTTTTAGAACTTCATTTAGACCCAATGAAGCTTGAATCAATGTTCCATTGTTGATAAAAACTTATATATAAATTTTTGGAAAACTCTCAATGCTAATTAAAATTTCAGTTCATGAATTAAAAGAAACATTAAATAAAATCTTATCTGTAGTTGATAAGAAAAATACTCGTTTAATTTTAAACTTCATCCAGATCCAAGCATCTGGGAATAAAATTGAAATGACTGCAACAGATCTAGAAGTATCAGCAAAAGTTACTGCTAACTGTATTGTGGAAAAGCCAGGTGTATTTTGTGTAAATGCTAAAAATATATTTGATATTGTAAAAGAGCTTCCAGAAAAAGAATTAACAATTGAACTTCCAGAAGGTTCAAATAATTTAAAGTTAACTTGTGGATCAATTAATTTCACACTTCTAATTTATACAAGCGAAGAATTCCCTCACCTACAATTTGGTACGAATGCTAATGAGTTTAAGTTAAATACATTTCAAATTTTAGAAATGATTAACAAGACATCACATGCAATCTCAAATGATGAAACGAGATTATTCCTAAGTGGTATTTATCTTCAAGAGATTGAAGGCAAGCTTAGAGCTGTAGCTACAGATGGTTTCAGACTTTCATTAGTAGAAACTGAATTATCAAACAATAAGATTGAAGCGCTGATTAATGGAATTATCATTCCAAAGAAAGGTGTAGCTGAACTTAAGAAAATCGCTGAATCATACCCTGATCAAATGATTGGTATCTCAGTTGATGAATCGTTCATTTATTTGAACGCTAATAATACTTATTTATTAGCTATTAGATTGATTGCGAAAGAATACTTGAAGTATCAGGCGATCATTCCTAAGAAAACGAATAACCATGCTGACATTGATAAGAACTCTTTTTTAAATGCTGTAAGACGTATCAAGATTATGGCCAACGAAAGATCTAACGGTGTTAAGTTGATTATGAAAGAAGGCGAAATGACTGTCGCTGCAAATCACCCTTCTCTAGGGGATGCATTTGAAAAGTTCCCGATTAATTATTCTGGTAAAGAATTTGAAATTGGATTCAATGCTAAGTTCTTAATGGATATTCTTTCAATCTTTGGTGATGAAGATATTAGAATGGAATTTAATAATGAGCTTTCACCAGCTGTTATTAGATCGACTAAGAATCAAAACTATCTTTGCATCGTGATGCCTCTGAAGTTATAGGCCCATGAACAACTATAAAATTTCTAAGCTCCAAGTAACTAACTTTAGAAATTTAAATCCCGACATCATTACCTTCTCTTCTGGCATTAATTGCATCATCGGAGAGAACGGTAATGGAAAGACAAATATCTTAGAAGCGATCAATGTACTCGCTACCAAAAAATCCTTCCGTAAAAATACGAGTTTTCCACAATTTTTGTCCATTGATGGTGGAAAACCTGAAATAATATTTTCTTCTGTTGTGGAAAACGATGACAATGGTCCCGTTAGTTACACCTCTAAAATGACCAATGATAATGTGCTTTGGTTTTTAGATGGAGCACCCATAAAAAGAAAACTGGATATCAAAGTTGTGTTCATCAATCCGTTTGATTCCTACGGATTTCATAACAGTGCTAGTGACCGCCGTGAATGGCTGGATTATTTTTTAAGCCAATTAGACGACCAATATAAGAAAAATCTGGCGAAGTATACCTTGGCCTTAAGATTTCGAAATACGCTCTTAAACAAGAAACCAAGCCGTTTTAAAGAGCAAGTTTTGGCCGGCGACGTCGAGCTGGCGCAACTTTCATTTCACTTAACTAAAAAGCGCGTTGAATTCCTCGAAGCGTTAGAACCATTGATTGGTGAAACGTTTCAGTCACTCTTTTCAGAAAAGCATAATTTAAAAATCAATCTTGATTCACGAATTATTGGAATGTCTGCGGAAAATATTCAAAAATTATTCGCCAACAACCTAGAAACAGACTGTGACAGAGGCCATACTTCTTACGGCCCTCACAAGGATGACTATGTGCTCCTTTTTGACGGTTTAAATTCTTTCGATTTCTGCTCTTTAGGCCAACAAAAGATGAGTTATTTAAGCCTGTTATTTGCCTATATAGAGCTTTTTCGGTATAAATATATGTCCTATCCAATCGTGCTAATTGACGACGTTTCTGGCGAGCTAGATCAGCATCGATGGAGAAGACTTGTTGAGTATTTAGAAAAACGTGAATTTCAAGTTTTGATAACTACGGCCAATGAGAAATTTAAGGAAGAATTAGATCGAATCAGCGGGGCCAATAACATTCACATCAAGAATGGTTCCCTAGTTCACTAAAACTTCTCACACACAAAAAATGGAATTTAGAACGTAGAGAGGAGTACCGCTTTGGAAGAAAATAAAGAACATAGCAAAGACCACAAAGATGAGGCGCACGAGTCGATTTCGAAAGTCTCGACTGAGTATGGATCTAGTCAAATCAAAATCCTTGAAGGATTAGATGCTGTTAGAAAAAGACCCGGAATGTATATCGGTGATACTGGTATGCGCGGACTTCACCACTGTGTGTATGAGATTGTTGATAACTCAGTAGATGAGGCATTAGCAGGATATTGTACTTTTATTGACGTTACTATTCACATTGATAACTCAGTTACAGTTGTGGATAACGGACGTGGAATCCCAACAGATATTCACCCGACAGAAGGTGTTTCAGGTGCTGAACTTGCTTACACAAAACTTCACGCTGGTGGAAAGTTCAACGAAGACGGTGGAGCTTATAAAGTTTCAGGTGGTCTGCACGGTGTAGGTGCCGCAGTTGTAAACGCTCTATCAAAATGGGTAAAACTAGAAATTAAAAAATACGGAAAACTTCACGAACTAAATTTCGATCACGGTAAGGCAACTGCTGTTATTAAAGAAATTGGTACACTTGAAAATCCAAAAGAAACAGGAACGAAAGTTACTTTCAAACCTGATAACGAAATTTTTGAATTCCATGAATTTAACTACGATACTCTTGCAAACAGATTCCGCGAGATGGCGTTTTTAAATCGTGGTTTAAAGATTTCTTTGAAAGACGAAAGAAATGACAAAGGTGAATTATTCTACTTCGAAGGTGGGATTTCTGAATTTGTTAATTACTTAAATCGTGCCAAAAGTGCGATTCATAAAAAAGTAATATATTTCATCCAGACAAAAGATGATTACGAAGCTGAAGTTGCACTTCAGTGGACTGATTCGTACAACGAAGTCATCACTTCATACGCAAACAACATCTCTACTCCAGAAGGTGGAACTCACGTTTCTGGATTTAAGACGGCACTTACGCGTGTTCTAAACAACTACGCAAAAGATAATAATCTTCTTAAAAACATCAAAATCGCTCTAACGGGTGATGATATGAGAGAAGGTTTAACAGCTGTTGTTTCTGTAAAACTAAAAGAGCCACAATTCGAAGGGCAGACAAAATCTAAACTTGGTAACTCTGAAGTTGAAGGGATCGTAAACTCACTGGTTGGTGAAAGTTTCAAACAATACCTGGAAGAAAATCCGGAAATTGGTAAAGCTGTAATCAAAAAGTCAGTTGATGCTGCTGCTGCAAGAGAAGCTGCTCGTCGTGCACGTGAACTTACTCGTCGTAAAAACGTTTTAGAATTCTCTGGTTTGCCAGGGAAAATGGCAGACTGTCAGGAATCAGATCCTGCTCAGTGTGAACTATATATCGTAGAAGGGGACTCTGCGGGCGGATCTGCAAAACAAGGTCGCGATCGTAGAGTACAAGCTGTTCTTCCTCTAAAAGGTAAGATTCTTAACGTTGAAAAAGCTCGTTACGAAAAAATGTTAGCATCAGAAGAGATCAAGAATTTGATTCAAGCTTTTGGTACTGGTGTTGGTAAAGAGACATTCAATATTGCTAAACTTAGATACCACAAAATCGTTATCATGACCGATGCCGATGTCGATGGATCGCACATTAGAACGCTGATCCTTACCCTACTTTACCGTCAATTCCCGCAATTGATTGAACAAGGGTATATCTACATCGCTCAACCACCTCTTTATAAATATAAAAAAGGTAAGATGGAAACGTATCTGAAAGACGATAAACGTCTTGAAGAATACCTGGTTAACAATGCGACTCAAGATTCAAAAATTACAATTGATGGTGAGTTAATCACTGGGGAAGCTGCAAAACTTCTAATCAATAAAGAAAGTCTTTATAGAAAAACTCTTTCTTATTACGACACTCATTACGATACAGATCTTCTTAAGAAATTAGTTGAAGATGCTGATCTTCGTCCTGATGATTTAACGAATTTTTCTAAAGTTGAAGCTGCAGCTAAGAAATTAACTGACTACTTCAAGCCTCTAGAAAACCAAACGTTAAAATTTTACTCAATTGTTGCTGAAGAAGATGTTGATACAAAAATTTCATCACTTCGCCTGGTAATTAAGACGGCTTCAAGAACTAAGAAATTCAAAATTAGTGCAAACTTCCTACGCTCTCCTGAGTATGCTGATTTAGTTAACAGCTTCGACGGGATCAAGAAATACGCTAAGGCCGCTTTTAAAATTGAACGTGAAAAAGACACGAGAGAGTTCACATCTCTTACGGAATTTTCTGAGTTCGTTATTCAAGATGGTAAACAAGGCGCATACATTCAACGTTATAAGGGACTAGGAGAAATGAACCCAGAGCAACTTTGGGAAACTACTATGAACCCGCAAAACAGAACACTTCTTCAAGTTAAGATTGAAGATACTTTAGAGGCGGATCAAGTCTTTACAGTACTAATGGGTGATCAAGTTGAACCGCGTAGAAAATTCGTTGAAGAAAATGCATTGAATGCAAGAAATCTAGACGTCTAATTTTTAGTATTAAGTTAAAGGAATAAAATAATATGGCTGATGACAACAACAACACACCAATCAATCACGGGAATATTACACCAGTAGTAATCCAGGATGAGATGAAAAGCTGTTACCTAGACTATGCAATGTCGGTAATCGTTGGACGTGCTCTTCCAGATGTTCGCGACGGGATGAAACCAGTTCACAGACGCGTACTTTTTGCTATGGACTCTCTTAATAACTATCACAACAAACCTTTCCTGAAATCAGCGAGAGTTGTTGGTGATATTATCGGTAAGTATCACCCGCATGGTGACTCTGCTGTTTACGGAGCAATCGTTCGTCTAGCTCAGGATTTCTCAATGAGATATCCTCTGGTGGATGGTCAAGGGAACTTCGGATCGATCGATGGTGATAACGCCGCGGCGATGAGGTATACAGAGATCAGAATGAAGAAGCTGTCAGAACAAATGATGGCCGATTTAGATAAAGAAACTGTCGACTGGCAACCCAACTATGATGACTCTTTGGTTGAACCAAAAGTTCTTCCAACAAAAGTTCCAAACCTTTTGATCAATGGTTCATCTGGTATTGCTGTAGGTATGGCAACAAACATTCCTCCACATAACCTTTCTGAAATCATGAATGGTCTATTGGCGTTGATTGATAACTCGCAAACGTCTATTGATGAATTAATGAAAATTATTCCAGGACCAGACTTCCCTACTGCTGGAGCAATCCACGGTACAGAAGGAATTCGTTCTGCATACCACACTGGTAAAGGTGTTCTTCAAATCCGTGCAAAAATGGACGTTGAACACAATGCTAAGAAAGACCGTGATTCAATTGTTATCACTGAACTTCCTTACCAGGTTAACAAAGCAAAACTTATCGAGAGAATTGCTGAACTTGTTAACGAAAAAGAAATCACAGGGATTTCAGATCTTCGCGATGAATCTTCGAGAGAAGGGATTCGTGTTGTAATTGACCTTAAAAAAGGTGAAATCGCGACTGTAATTATCAATAAATTATACAAGTCGACTCCACTTCAAACATCGTTCGGGATTATTTTCCTATCGATCGTTAACGGTCAGCCAAAAGTTCTAAACATTAAAGAACAACTTCTATATTTCTTAGACCACAGAAGAGAAATCGTAATTAGAAGAACTGTTTACGAATTAAAGAAAGCAAAAGAGCGTGCTCACATTTTAGAAGGTTTAAAAGTTGCCGTTGATAACATCGACGAAATTGTTGAACTTGTTAAAAAGTCTGAAGGACCTCTTCAAGCTAAAACTAAGTTAATGAGTAACTACTCTCTATCTGAAATCCAGGCGCAAGCTATTTTAGATATGAGACTACAACGCTTAACTGGTCTTGAGCGCGATAAGATTATTAAAGACTACAACGACATCATGAAAGAAATTGCTCGTTTAGAGTTAATTCTTGGAAGTGATGAAGAAATTACTGCGATTATTAAAACTGAGTGCCAGGAAATTCTTGAGAACTTCGGTGATAAACGTAGAACGGAAATTGTCGCTAAAGCTGACGAAATCCACATGGAAGATTTAGTAAAACAAGAAGACGTTATCGTTACTATCACTCACAAGGGATATGTAAAACGTATGGCGATGGATACATACCGCACGCAAAAACGTGGTGGTACTGGTGTTAAAGGTGCTGACGGAGCTGATGACGATTTCTACACATCAATCTTCACGGCCAACACTCACTCGACTCTATTTATTTTCACGAATAAAGGTCAAGTGTTCTCGATTAAGGTTTACAACATCCCAGAAGGAAATCGTACGACTAAGGGACGAAATATTGTTAACTTAATTCAGATGCCAGCTGGTGAAGCTGTTAAGAAAATTATGATTCTTCCTGATGTTATCGAAGGGAAATTCCTAATGATCGCAACTGAAAAAGGGATTGTTAAAAAGTCTGAACTTTCAGAATACAAAAACATCCGTCAATCAGGATTAACTGCAATCAAGATCGTTGAAGGAGATAATCTTCTATCAGTAAGAATTACTGATGGAACAAAAGATGTTCTTCTATGTTCTTCTTCAGGAAAAATCATCCGTTTCGCTGAGACAGATGCTCGTCCACTTGGACGTGTTTCTCAAGGTGTAAAAGGGATTGAGTTAACTGAAGACGAAAAAATTATCGGTATGGAAATTATCGATGACTCAGTAGAAATCCTATCTGTTACTTCACAAGGTTACGGTAAACGTACAAGTGTTTCTGAATACAGAAAACAATCTCGTGGTGGTAAAGGGATTCTAGCGATGAGATTAACTGAGAAAAACGGTGAAATCATCGACATTAAACCAGTTACAGATAAAGACGATCTAATGATCATCTCTGATAAAGGACAAGTAATCAGAACGAAAATTTCTGGTATTTCTCTAATGGGAAGAACGACTCAAGGTGTGCGTCTGATTAAGCTGAAAGAAGGCGAAGCAGTTGTAGCAGTTGAGAAAATTATTGATCCGGATGAAGAAGTAGAAACAGTAGTAGCGGCAGAAGGATCAGCACCAGCTGTTCAAGCTGCTCCGGCAACTGAAGCTGTAGAAGCTGACGATGTTGAAACTGATGCTCCAGAGACTGACGAAGAATAATGTTTATAATTGAACTGACTTATAAAAAAGCGATGAGTGAAGCGGATAAATTCCTGGAAGCTCATCGCACTTTTTTAGATGATCAGTATGCTAATGGGACCTTTATTGCTTCGGGGCCTAAGAACCCTAGAGATGGTGGAGTGATCCTCGCTCGTGAGATGGAAAGAAGTGAATTAGATAAAATAATTGCTCTTGATCCATTCTTCATTGAGGGAATTTCTGAATTTAAGATCACAGACTTTGCCGTTACCAAGAGATCAGCGACTTTTAATTACTAGGAAGGATTCATGTTTGCAAGGATACGCAAATTTCCTTTGATGAGTTTCACAGTAGTATTAACTGCTCTGATATTGCTTGCGTCTTGTGACTTCACTCCCCCAATTAACCGCAGAATTATCGACGCTCAAAACTACATTACTGAACAAAAGTATGCGAAAGCAGCTTATCTTTACGAAGATATTTTAAAGAGTAATCCCTCTCAGGATTTACGCTTGAAGATTTGTTACCAGTTAGGTGAGCTCTACTCTATTTATCTGGGCCAGTATAAAAAAGCCGTTCATTATTACAATGAAGTTAAGGAACTAACGGAAGATCCACTTTGGTTGATTAAGACTGAAGAGAAACTTGCTGATGTGAACTTTAACTATGTGAAGGACTATAAAGTTGCGATTAAGAACTACACTCGCCTTTCTCAGTTCACACCGAAATTAAAAAACTTTGATTTCTTTCAGCTGCAGATCGCACTTTCGTATTTTTATTTGAATGATAAAGATTCTGCTTTAAATCAGTTAACGAAAATTCAAGCTGACCCCAATCACGAATACTTTATTAGATCTTTTTATTACTCAGGGTTGATTTACTTTGAGCAGAAAGAATTTAATAAGGCGCTTTATGTTTGGCAGGAATACTTGAAGCGTGAAACGAAAAAAGAGTATATCGTGCAGGCGAAATTCATGGTGGCGAATGCTTATGAGTCGACTGAGAATTTGAAGATGGCCTACGATATTTATTATTCGATTGCTAATGACTATCCGAATCCGGATGTTATTCAAAATAGATTGAACTCTCTTTATCAGAGACGAGTTTCGAGAAGACGTTAAATATGGCAGTTATTATTCGACAAGCAACACATCAAGATGCAGCTGAGATTGCCAACGTTCATATCAATTCTTGGCGTGAAGCTTACGTTGGATTACTTCCACAAGAATTCTTAGATGATCGTCCCCTCTATTTTAAAAATAGATACCAACTTTGGAAAAGAGTAACGACTGATCCAGAACAAGTGACCTTCGTCGCTGAATGTAGTGATAATGGAATAGTTGGGTTTGCTAACGGAAAAGTTGCAAGAGATCCTGAGTATAAAGATTACGCAGAAGTTTATGCGATTTATCTGCTAAAGAAATATCATCATCAAGGCTTAGGCTTTCAATTATTAAAAAATTACTTCAACGTTTTTAAAGCTCGAGGATTCACCAAGGGCTACCTTTGGGTTTTAGATGGCAATCCCACGATCGACTTCTATAAAAAGGCCGGCGGTGTTTACAAAGGCCACTCAAAAGAAGAAAACGTGGCCGATCAGAAAATGACTGAGTTATGTTTAGTCTGGGATGATATCGACCTGGAGAAAAAATAATGAAAAATAAAAAATGGTTACAGATCATGGGTCTTGCCATGAGTTTGCCTTCGACCATCTTTGTGGCCGTCTGGGGGGCTATGCATCTCGCGAAAATCGGGGTACTAACCCAGACACAAGCAGTGTTACTTTTCTTGTTCATTATTGGAGGATTATTATTCCTCATGGTTTATTATGCTTATCGCCGAAAAAATTAATCTTAAAAAATACGCACTGTTATCCGCAGTTCTTCTTGCTATCGACTACTTTCTAGCTCGTGATATGGCCGAACTAAAAGTCATGTTAACGATTTTTCTTGCTGCGTGCCTAAATCAATGGATGTTAGTGAATGGTGTAATGCAAATTACAAATGTTGCTAGCGGAAAGGAAGCACCTGATAAAACTAACTTAATTATGTTGTTCATCGGTAAGGTTATTGTGCTACTTGTCGCGCTAATTTTCGGTGTACAAATTATGGGAAAACGGATAATAATTCCAGTGTTAATTTATGTATTACAAATAGTTGTCCTCTACCTCAGTATGAAGAAATCTGGGGAGGAACAAGGGTCTAATAAATGAGAAAATTTTCGCTAGTATCTCTTCTTGCTCTACTTACATCTAATGCACATGCAGAAGGTGGATTTACTTGGATGACTCAACTTGGGAAAGTAACTGGCGCTGAACATGCTGTTCACGAAGCTGGTCTTCACCACTACGAACACATCCCAACTTTCGTATTAGTTTTATTAGTTCTAGTTGCGACTGGTTTTTACTACCGTGCTAAAACTAAGAACATCGATGCAGCAGTTATTCCAGATCGTGGAATCACTTACAGAAACATCGTTGAACTTTACGGTTCATTCATTTACACACAAGCACGCGCAGTACTTGGAGAAAAATCAGCTCCAAAATATTACAGATTCGTTGCGACTATGTTCATTGTAATTTTCCTTTCAAACATGATCGGATTAATTCCAGGATTCTTACCTCCAACAGAATCAATCAACACAACTCTTGCAGTTGGTGTTTTCTCATTCATCTATTTCAACTTCAAAGGTTGTAAAGAAATGGGAACAATCAATTATCTAAAACACTTTGCTGGTCCACTTTGGTACATGGCAATTCTAATTTTCCCAATCGAGATCATCTCGACTTGTATTCGTCCAGTTTCACTTGCTCTTCGTCTATATGGAAACATGTACGGGGATCACATGGTACTTGGAACGTTCTCTAACCTTGCACCGTTGTTAGTACCAATCGTGTTTATGGTTCTTGGGATCCTGGTTTCATTTATTCAAGCTTACGTATTTACGATGTTATCAATGGTTTATGTTAGTTTAGCTACTGCTCATCACGATCATGCTGAGCACGCGCACCACTAATTGAAGACCAACTATTAAACTTTTTGACCAGGAGATTATCATGTCAAAGAAACTTCCAGTAATTTTAGCTTTCATCCTTTTCTTCTCTCTTGTAGCTTCTCAAGCATTCGCTCAAGGTGGACCTGCTGCTACAGGTATGTCAGATGTAGCTATTAAGTACATCTCTTACTTCTTCGCTCTAGGGATCGCTGTTTTCGGTGGAACTCAAGCACAATCAAAAGCTGCTTCAGTTGCTCTAGAAGGTATCGCTCGTAACCCAGCTGCTGCTGATAAGATCCAAACTCCAATGATTCTAGGTCTTGCACTTATGGAATCACTTGTAATTTTCGCTCTTATCTCTACATTCCTTGTGTAATTCTAATTCGAAAGAATTTGAAAGATAAAAAAGAGGGAGCTTTCGGGCTCCCTTTTTTTTTGCCTAAAAGTGTTTCCATAAAATTAGAATTTCCTTGGAAAGTGTTCGAATGAGTTCCGGTCAACTGGACTCATTTGAGTTGGTGAATACCACTTGATCATAGATGGGCCGACAAATAATATGTGGGCAGCTGAACGAAGTAGAAACACACTTAGGCGTAATACGTCCCAATTCAATTTCAGAAAACTTGTAACTGCTTTACTGAAATAAAATCCGAACTGTTTGAATTCTAGAAAAAAGGCAAATAGATGCCTGTGAAACATTTGTTCCATAAAAAACTCCATAAATAAGAGAACTAATAAAAATTAAAAAACGTCGATACTGTAACTAAGTTAGTAAGCTGTTTAATTAATTAGATGAATGTAATGATTTAAAGTGCGGTAACTTTAGTAGACGGTGCCACAATCGGAAACACTAAGATCAGTACAAATCATTTTGTTAATTAGAATCATGAATGTACCTCCCTTGTGAAAATGGTAATAACTTTTTTCAGAATAAATGGTGTTTAGATTTTTGTCAATAGTGGGTAAGAAAATAAAAAAGGGGCCTAAGCCCCTTCTCAAATTTATAAATTACTGCAAGTTTTTATAATTCTATCGATTTCGTAATCATCATCACAAGAGCTTGCTGATAATCGAGAACAAGTAAATGAAGCACAGTCGGCAACATCATTGGAAATGCCACTGCATTTTTTTAAATATTTAGTCACTTCATAACTATCATCAACACTACTCTCTGATAATCTTGTGATGTAAACATCAATACACGATCCACCGATATTGCTCTTACATTCATTAACAATTTTTTCCATTTCGTATATGTCGTCAACGTTTGATGGGCTCATTCTTTTAGTAGAATTAAAAACGCAGTCTCCACTTACCCCACCTTTACACATATCAATAACTTTTTTGATTTCATAATCATCATCACAATTACTGGGAGACAGTCTTGAGCAAGTCGCTCTAAGACAGCTCATAGATTGAGGATTGCATTGTCCGGGATTATCAAAAGATTTATCGTGAGCAATGTTTTGGGCCTGATCTTTGTAGTACAGAAATGAAAGGTCAGATAGTTGAGAAGCAAAGAGTGATTGAGAACAAAGTAATGTTAATAGTAGAAGCCATTTCATAAATTTTCCCCCCGGAAGATTAGTGACTAACCTAACATAGGATATATTTATTGAAGCCGACAATGGTCTGTCAGATTATGAGAGTATAAAAATTATTTTGGTGTCAGTATGACCTAGAACTTAGACTCACCAGCGAAAACTTTTTCACCGTTAAGTAATACTTCATAATGAATAGGACATGCTTTGCTAAGCATATAACTTACACCGCAGTATTTCGTCATTGAAGCTTCGCAAGCTTTGATTGCCCACTCTTTATCTACGCCACCACTTAGCTTGAAAGATAAGTTAATAATCGAAAAATATGACGGAGTTGTTTTAGTCATGTCTGCTTTAGCAAGAATTTCTAAGTTAAGAAGATCTTTTTTATTCTTTTCTAATATCGAAGCAACATCCATTCCAGCACATGCACTGATGGCATTCAGTAACATTTCTTTTGGGCTTGGGCCTCTATTTAAACTTCCATTAGCAAGTGAGGTATCCATTATCGTTTCATGTCCACGTACGTAACCAGTAAAACTTAACTTTGAATTCCACTTAACGTTGGCTTCCATAAAAACTCCTAGATAGTACTCATATGAGATAAAAATATTGCAGCAGCATTAGATGCATTCAAATGGGCAACCTGAGGATCAATATTAATTCTTAGAATGTGATCTGAAGAATCTAATATGTCCTGGTTTACACCATGTCCTTCACTTCCGATAATAAGAACACACTTCTCAGGGAAAGTGTAAGTCGCAAGATCAATGGATCCGGGAATGTTTGCTGTAGTTAAAATTGTGTAACCTAAATCTTTAAGCTTCTTTAAATCCCCTCTTACATTAATTGCATGGTGAGTTTTCATGGCAAAAATATTTCCCATAGAAACGCGGATGCAACGGCGAAGAAAAGGTGAACAAGTTTGCTCATCGGTGATCATTGATTTGATTCCGAAGGCAGCACTCGATCTGACGATGCTTCCAACATTTTCAGGAGAGCTTAAACCGTTTAGAAGAATGATTCTATTATCAAGTTCATTCAGAGGGACATCTTTTGGTTTTTCGGCCAGTAGAAGAACTTCGAAATGAATTTTGAATCCAGCGACACTTTCTAAAACGTTTTTGTCGGCAGCGAAGATATTTTCACCAGCAAGCTGATGTCTTTCGATAAAAGCAGGAGTGGCCAGAACTTTATGAATCGTTCTGCCACTTGCTCTAAATTGTAGGAATAGTTTTTCTGATTCAGCGACTATGAGATCATTCGAATTTAATACGTGGTCTCTAATAGAAATAAACTCAGCGATCCTTGGATCGGTACTTTCAGTTATCTTAATCATGCTTTTAGTACTTTCTTTAAATATTTACCGGTAATTGATTTTGGGTTTCTTGCTACTTCTTCCGGTGTTCCGATTGCTACAACTTCTCCACCACCAGATCCACCTTCAGGCCCTAGGTCGATAACATGGTCGGCAGTCTTGATAACATCAAGGTTGTGCTCGATAACAAGTAATGTATGGCCTTGTTCAACTAACTGTTGAAGAGCGCCAAGAAGAACTTTGATATCCTGGAAGTGTAGTCCTGTTGTGGGTTCATCAAGAACATACAAACAATGACCTTTAGTTCTTTTAGAGAGTTCGCGAGAAAGTTTTAGTCTTTGAGCTTCACCACCAGAAAGTGTTGTCGCTGGCTGACCTAGTTTCATATAACCAAGACCAACTGAGTTTAGTGTTCCAAGAACACGGTTGATCTTCATGTGGTTTTTAAAGAACTCGAAACCTTCTTCGATCGACATTTCTAAAACTTCAGAAATGTTTTTTCCTTTATAAAGAACTGAAAGAGTTTCAGCGTTGTAGCGTCTTCCCTTGCATTCTGTACAAGTAATATAAACATCTGGAAGGAAGTGCATTTCAATTTTCTTTACGCCGTTACCTTCACATTCTTCGCATCGCCCACCCTTCACGTTAAAGCTGAAGCGGCCGATTTTGTAACCTCTGATTTGTGATTCATTAGTTGAAGCATAAATTTCTCTGATTTCATCAAAGAGACCTGTATAAGTCGCAGGGTTAGAATGTGGAGTTCTTCCGATTGGTGATTGATCAAGCTCGATAATCGTTTTGATTTCACCAACGCCAGAAAGAGCGTTGTAATTAGCTTTTGAATAAAGTGTTTTGTGAGTGTTTGTTAAATAAGTTTTAACAGCAGGAACCAGGATCTTGTGAATCAGTGTTGATTTACCAGAACCAGAAACTCCTGTTACACAAACCAGTCCACCAAGAGGGATATCAACATTAAGTTTTTTAATGTTATGTTCAGTGGCCCCTGTTAGTTTTAAGAACTTAGTGGCCTTCTTTCTTGTTGTGGGAACCGGGATACGATCTGTTCCGTTTAAGAATCTTGCTGTAAGGGACTTTTTATCAGCTAGGATTTTTTCCAATGTTCCGTGAGCAACAACTGTTCCTCCGTGAATACCGGCACCAGGGCCCATATCAATTAAATAGTCGCAGGCATTCATTGTGTCTTCGTCGTGTTCAACAACCAAAACAGTGTTACCTAGGTCTCTTAGAATTTTTAGAGTTTTAATCAGACGGTCGTTATCTCTTTGGTGAAGACCGATACTTGGCTCATCAAGAACGTAGAGAACTCCTGATAGAGCTGAACCGATTTGAGTCGCTAAACGAATACGTTGAGACTCACCACCAGACAATGTCACTGCTCCACGATTTAATGTTAAGTAGTTTAAACCAACATCAAGCAGGAACTTTAAGCGTGAGATAATCTCTTTTAAAAGTTTATCCGCGATGATTTTCTTTTCACCTTCAAGCTTAATGGCATTTAAGTATGTGAAACACTCTGCGATTGAAAGCGTACAGATTTCCATGATGTTTTTGTCGCCGATCAATGTAGAAAGAGCAACGCGGTTTAGGCGAAGTCCTTTACAGCTTGGGCAGCATTTAATGTTCATGTACTTTTCTAGTTCAATACGAACTTTGTCAGATCCAGACTCCAGGTATTTCTTTTCAAGCCAGGCCGATAGTCCCGGGAAAGCTTTTGAGAATTCAAAGTGTGAATTTTCAGAAGTAAAAGAGTAACGGTAAACTTTCTCTGAACCGTTAAAGAGAATGTTAGTCATCTTCTTTGGAAGTTTCTTGAAAGGTACAGAAACATCTACACCTTCAGCATCGGCAATCGACTCAACCATCTTATATAGGAATGAATTTCTTTTTGATAAAGGAGTGATGGCCCCTTCTAGAAGTGGAAGGTTCTCATCGAAGAGCATAAGGTCTAAGTCAAAAATCTTTGTCTCACCTAAACCGTTACACACTTCACACGCACCAATTGGTGAGTTGAATGAAAAAAGTCTTGGTTCAAGTTCTGGGTAGATCTTGTCACCATTTGTAGATTTATTGTGTTCAGAGAAGTTAAGAACTTTTTTGTCATCAACAAGAATTTGAACGTTACCTTCAGCAAGTTTAAGAGCGTATTCAATTGAATCAGTTAAGCGTTTTTCAATATCATCTTTAAGAACGATACGATCGACAACAATATCAAGTTGGAACTTTCCCTTAGGAGCTTTAATTGCATCTTCTAGTGAAACCATTTCTCCATCAAGGCGAGCGCGAGTAAATCCCATAGTCTGGAACTTGCTTGATAGGTCTTTGAATTTAATTTTATCGTTGTATGGAATAGGAGCTAAAATTTGCAATTTAGCTTTATCCCCAACCTTTAAAACTTCACGAGTCATTTGTGAGGGAGTGTAACGTCTTACTTCAACTCCAGTATCCGGATCATAAAGAGTTCCGATACGAGCATAAAGAACGCGAAGATAATCATAGATCTCAGTTGTCGTTCCAACTGTTGATCTTGGGTTTTTACTTGATGTCTTTTGATCAATAGCAATCGCGGGACTTAATCCTGTAATTGATTCCACTTCTGGTGGTTGGTATTGACCTAAGAATTGTCTGGCATAACTTGAAAGAGATTCGATATATCTTCTTTGCCCTTCAACATAAATAGTATCGAAAGCGAGTGACGATTTTCCAGAACCAGATGGCCCGGTAATAACCGTCAGAGTATTTTTAGGAATACAGATAGAGACATCTTTTAAATTATGAACGGCAGCTTTAACTACGTTAATTTCATTGATTGATGACATATTTGGTAACCTCAAAAGCTTGTTTAAAAAGAAAAATCATTCCTGATGGGTTCGCCTTATTTTTACCATACAAATCAAAAGCTGTTCCGTGATCAACGCTTAGACGAAGAAAAGGAAGACCCATGGAAATATTTAATCCAATCAGGCCGTGCATTGCTTTGAATGGCGCTAGTCCCTGGTCGTGAAACATATAAACAAAAAGTTGATCTTTTGATGGATCATTATGCATGTGTAATGTATCGCCAGAATAAGGGCCGCTGAATTTTAAGATGTGGTTCTTTTTTAAAAGGTCAATGGCGTCTTTGATAATAAAATCTTCTTTTCCTAAAATCCCATTCTCACCTACGTGAGGATTGATTCCAGAGAAGATCACTTCATCAAATGTGGAAAAGTACTTTTTGTAAAACTCAATTGTCGTATTGGTCTTCTCAACAATTAAATCTTTAGTGATTATGTTGGGCACATCTTTAAGTGCGACGTGATCAGTGATTAATAAAACGTTTTGTGAGATTCCTCTAAACGTCATGGCAATGTTGGGGTTGTTATAAAAGCTCCTGAAGAACTCTGTATAACCTGCCATGTTTTTACCATTTAAAATTAACTGATCTTTAGAAGTTGGAAGCGTGATTAAGATATCATCTGGTGTGATGATATTAAGCGCGTGGACTAGTGTTGTTGTCGATAATGGTAGAGTTGCATCGGCTTTTGGAGAAACAACGTTCAGGTCTTTAAAACTGCTTTTAGATAATTTTAGATCTTTTAGGTTTTGGTCCAGGGCGCTTTTATCGGCGACCAGGACCACTTGAGATTTTTCTTCACGAGATAACATTAAAAACGATTTTAGAAAGATTTCTAAACCAATTCCTTTTTCATGGCCTTGAGTTACATAAATCATTTCTAGAATCCATTATAGAGAAATTTTAATGTAGTGTTTGTTTCTCTCTCTTTCAAACCAAACTGCGATTTCTGCTTTTACTGCTTTTTCAAAAAGCTGATCTTTGATCTTATCTTTTTGAGAAGCAAAGGCTTCAGTTTCAACCAGGTCCTTTTTAGCAAGATAGAAAACGTGATATTGATTGTTGATAACGATTGGAGTTGTTAGAGCACCTTCATCAGTAGACTTTAAAAGGTTTCTAAACTCAGCCGTGATTCCTTCTTCAGTAATGTCATCAAGGTTGTTCACAGTCATCGTTGAGTAAGCTTCAGGAAGGTTACTGTTGATTCTGTATTGTCTTACGACATCTTCCATCTGACCTTTACCGGGTTTACCGATATTTTCTTGAGGGATAGCGTAATCGACTAACGTGTATTTAAAGTTCATACGCGAGTCTTTGATGTTGTTTTTGTAGTAAGTGTTTTTTACATCTTGCTCAGAGACTGAAATCATCGGAGAGATAACACGGTTAACGAAATAGCTGTACTCAATAGCTTCTCTTAAAGACTCGAAGTATTCGTCAAACGAAGTTCCCTGTTGTTTTAAGAATCCCATTAAAGCTTTTCTATCAACACCCAGACGTTCCTGGTTTTGCTTAATTTGAGCATCAACCTGATCATCAGTAATTGTGTAACCAATTTCTGTAAGTTTTGATCTTACTAAATATTTGTTGATTGAGATTTGAAGAATTTCAGCAGCAGTGAACGAAGTTTTGTCATAAATCATCGGCGCCACGTTTCTCTTAATCGCAAGATTACTTACCGTGCGGTTAACTTGAGACATTGTGATGATATTATCGTCGACGATGGCAGAAATTTTATCGAGAAGTTTTGCTTGTGCAGATAACGAGCAAAGAACTGTGAAAACAAAAAAAAAGCGACTTGCGAGTTTCATTTTAACCTACTCAAAATTATAGCTTTGTTGGCTATTAAGAGTAAGTTATATGATTCTACTACGCAAGTCGCAAGAGCTAAGTCCGATCTATTTTAAGAATTCTTTGTTAATTTTAATTTGTGCAGTTTTACGTGCGTCAGCAAAGTACTCATCAAGAATTCTGTCACGTTTTTGATCGTAAACAATCTTCTTGTATAGTGCTGGGTCAACTTCTTTCCACTCTTTCACGCCAAGAACTTTAATGATGTGAAGTCCGAACTGAGTTCTGATTGGTGGTGAGATGTAACCGTTTGGTTTACCGTTGATAGCTTTGAAGAATTCAGGTGCATACTTAACAGCTGGAAGGTAACCAAGATCTCCTGCAGTTGGTGCAGTTGAACTTTGTGAGTACTTGTTAGCAAGTTCCGGCCACAATTGTGGTTTTGACTGAAGTTGTTTGTAAACTTCTAGTGCCTTCTTCATTGCTTCTTCTGTCTCGCCTTTATCTGGAGCGACTCTGATGCGGAAAAGGATATGAGCTGTGCGGTATTCACGAGCTTTTGAGTAATAGTCCTGAGCTTCTTTATCACTTACAGTGATTGCTTGAAGTTTCTTCTCAAGGTCTTTTGAAATTTGAGCGTGGTATAAAACGTCTTCCATTTTCGCTTTCACGACAGGATCGTTTTGGTAGTTTGCTTCTTTCGCTTTTTTAATCCCGATTTCACGGTTGATGATATCGTTTAAAACTTTTTCTTTTGTAACGATCTTATCGGAAACGTACATAAGGTTTTGTTCATAAGCTTGGTCAAGCTGTCCTTTTTTAATTTCCACACCATTCACAGTTGCTACGACAGCTTCTGGATTTGTGTTTCTTGGATTTGTTGCTGGTTGCTCTTTATCTTGAGAAAAAGCAGTCGCAGAAAATGCCAGGGCAAGAATCGCTAAGTAATTTGATGTTTTCATCACTAATATCCTCAGAAAAGTTAATTCTTCACAACGAGATTTATGTTTAATTCTCTTTAATGATAACAGAATTTGTAAAAAGGAAGAATAAAAACGCTAAGATGGAATTAAATGCTCACTGATGGTCTTTGAAAACTTGAGTAAATCATTTTGGGTAACGGCCGTTTTTTGGTTGAAGATCACTCGGTAATCTGGAGTAAATTGATAGATTTTAGGACGAGAGATAAAGAAGTTCACCACGCGATCTCTTAGTTCAGTGTCGTTTTCTAAGAATTGCTTATCAAAACGTAACGTAATGGCCGATCCACCAACTGATACTGACTTTAGTCCCAGAGTTTGAAGATAAATTCTGGTCTCAAGAACCACAAAAAGATTTGAAAGCTCATCGCTGAAGATCCCATAAACATCCTGGAATTCTTCTCGGATACTTTCAAGTAACGAATGCGTTTCACAGTTTGATAGACGTTTGTATTGTTTCAAGCGCTCACTTGCATCACTGATGTAGTGATTTGGAATGAAGGCAGGATATGGTGTGACGATCTCGATATCTTTTTTAAGCAACTTCTTTTCACCGCGAATTTCATTAATGGCGTCTTTTAAAAGTTCCATATAAAGCTCGAGTCCAACAGCTTCAACATGGCCTGATTGAGTGGCCCCAAGAATATCCCCTGCTCCACGAATTTCTAAATCCACAGAAGCGATGTTAAATCCTGAACCCATATCGGCGTATGTTTGAAGAGCGTGCAAGCGCTTTTGAGCAATTGATGAAATTTCGCGCATACGTGGCACGACAAAATAACAATATGCTTTTTTATCAGAGCGGCCAATACGTCCGCGCAACTGGTGAAGCTGAGCAAGACCATAAGTGTCTGCACGATCGACAATCATTGTGTTGGCATTGGGAATATCAATACCTGATTCAATAATGGTTGTCGCAATTAAGATCTGATAATTTCCGCTATAGAAAGAATTGATTCTATCTTCAAGTTCTTTTTCACTCATTTGTCCGTGAGCAAAAGTGATTCTTGCTTCAGGAACAAGCTCTCTGATTGAAGCAGCATACTGTTCAATATCGTGAACTTTATTGTGAACAATAAAGACCTGACCACCACGTTGTAATTCTTTTTGTAGGGCCATCTGAATTGTTAATTCGTCTTCTTTAATAACGTAAGACTTAATCGACTGTCTTCTTGGTGGAGCGGTTTTGATAAGTGATAAATCGCGCAGACCAAGGAAGGCCATCTGTAATGTTCTTGGAATAGGAGTTGCCGTTAATGTTAAGAAATCTACCGATGCTTTCATCAATTTTAGTTTTTCTTTGTGACCAACACCAAAGCGTTGTTCTTCATCGACGATAACTAATCCCAGATCCTGGAACTTTAATTTGCTCGATAGTATCTTATGCGTACCGATTAAAATATCGATCTCGCCTCTTTCTGCTTTTTCTAAAATCTCTTTTGATTCTTTGGCCGTTTTAAAGCGTGAAATGAATTCAACTCTTACCGGAAAGTCTTTAAATCGTTTTGAAAATGAATTGAAATGTTGAAGTGCTAAAATCGTTGTTGGAACTAAAACTGCCACTTGTTTTTTATCTTCAACAGCTTTGAAAGCTGCTCTCATCGCCACTTCTGTTTTACCAAATCCTACGTCACCGCAAACAAGATAATCCATCGGCACTGGCTTTTGCATAGCTTCTAAAACTTCTTCAATCGCACGTGCCTGATCAGGAGTTTCTTCGTATGGGAAAGCAAGTTCAAACTCTCTGTATAAATGATCAGGAGGATTGAATGCATAAGCGACAGATGACTGTCTTTCGGCCTGAAGTTTTAACAAATCGAAAGCTAATATTTTAGCTGAATTTCGAGCGCGAGCTTTGAGTAATGTAAACTTATTTGTGCGAAGACTATCCGACTTTAGTGAAGCCGTAGCATCCGCATGTTTTTGAATTAGATTTAACTTATAAACAGGAACATAAATTTTATCGTTCTCGGCGTATTTTAAAACAAGGAAATCACTTTTGTCGCCGCCGATATCAAGCGCTTCAAGTCCTAAGTATTCCCCTACTCCGTATTCACTGTGAATAACGTAGTCACCAGGCTTTAGTGTTGCAAGTTGTTCGGCGAAAAGATCGAGATCTACTTTTTTAAATTTCTTCTCTTTATTTTTCTTAGCAGCAAATAAATCTCCATCACTAATGATAAGAAATTTTTCACCTTCGTAATAAAAACCTTCTGAAACTCTAAAGGGTAAAAACTCAATTCTCTTTTTAAGATCGCTGTCGAAATTCTGTAAATCAATTAAATGTTTAATTTCATTTTTCGATGAATCACTATACGAAGAAAAGTAGATTTTTCCCTGGAATTGGAAGTGTTTTTTAATAAAGTCTAAGGCCGCTTTAATGTATTCAGGTTTAGCTAATGTCGGATTGATGTGTTCGTTTAAAAATGTTTTTGTTTTAATTAAACGCAGGTCTACTGAATCAGCAATATTGCCAAACACCATGTCGAGATTGACTTGATCGATAAGAATCGCTTTTTTATCTCTGATATGTTCAAAGTATGAAAAGTCATAAATTTTATTGTAAGTCGGAAGAATATTTTCACTGTTAATATTCTCTTCACTGTTTTCATAATCAAAACGAAGTCCTTCAGCTAATTCTAGTTGAGATCTTTCAGTTTCATTGGCATTTAAAACAGTGACTAGTGTTTGTTCAATGTTGAAGTAATCAAAAAGTGTTTCCGGGTTTTTAAAAAACAGCGGAAGATACACTGGATAATTTTCAAAAAGCAGTCCATCACTTAAGCGGTTAAATAATGCTTTTCTAAATTCGAATTTTTGTTTGAATGAAGGGCCGAACTGCGGAAGATTTTCTCGCAACGTGATTGGGAAATCATGATGAGCTAAAATTCCTGCGGCCGGTGTAATACACACTTCTGTTAAAGGAGTTTCACGCATTGTTTTTTGTGTATCGAGATCAATCGGAAAAATACTTTCGATCAAATCATCAAAGTACGACAAACGAACAGGTTGTGCTCCAACAGGGTAAATATCAAAAATTTGGCCTTTTTGAATAAAGGTCCCAGGCTCTTCGACTGATGTGGCCGAAGAATAACCCATACCAACCAACTTTTTTGCCAGGTCAATGGGAGCAATCACGTCATCTGTTTGAATACTGAAACTAAAATCTTTAAAGAAAGATCGTGGTGGAGTTCGAAGTGATAAGGCCTCAAACGATGTCACAAGAATAAATTTTGTTTTCGATTGATCGATTCGACTTAATTTACTTAGGACCTCAAGCCGATCGTAAAAACTCTTCTCCGACGAAATTACTCCGGAATATAGAGATGCATCAAGCCCAGGATAAAACAGCAATTCAAATTCTTTTTGATCTTTATTTATCTGCAGTGAGTTGTAAAAATCTTCTGCTTCGTCGTTATTTGCAGCGATGATTAATTGAGATTTGTTTGAAATTAATTTCGCATTTTCTCTAAAAAAAGAATTGAGAATGAATGACCACTGTTCAGTGGTTGCACCGTATAAATTTAATGGTGATGAAGCGTGTCCATCCCAATCTAAAATTTTTTGAAGCAGGGAATTAAAGTGACTCATATAACAATCATTTCACCAATAAAATATTTCCAAGATATTATATTTTCGTGTAATCTAAGGAAACTAAAAAATTGGATTTTTTATCTCGGAGATCAAGATGTCGACATTAAATCTAGACGTCTACATGCCGGTCGTAATTTTAATTGCGCTCGCGCTACTTGTGGCAGGTGGATCGCTCTTTTTGGGGAGTTTAATACGTCCTCATAACCCTAACAAACTCAAAGAAACTGCATATGAGTGCGGTGAGGAACCTGTTGGGAGTGCATGGGCGAATTTTAACGTTCGTTTCTATGTTATTGCTCTTATCTTCATCATCTTCGATGTTGAAGGCGCGCTAATGTTCCCAGTTGCTGCAGTCTTTAAGAGATTCAATGAAATTGGTCTTGGTGGAGTATTGCTTGGTTCAATTTTCACTTTCGTTTTAATTCTAGTTGCAGGACTTGTTTACTGCTGGAAGAAAGGCGATCTTGACTGGGTTAAGAGTTATTCACAGGCACCTACTACTTTCGGTAAAAAGGACTAGTCATGAATTCAAGTGTATTTTCATATTTTCAACAATCGAATGAATTAAATCACCTGATTGCTTCGTCATCAAAACTTTTAGGTTTCGATACAACATCACTTTTAGCATTCGTTATATTTGCAATCTTCGCAGGAATCATCGTTGGTGTTATGGCAACAATCGGTGGTCTTGGAACTTACGCTGAAAGAAAGATCTCTGCCGATCTTCAAATGCGTATGGGTCCTAACCGCGTTGGACCTTTTGGACTTCTTCAATTCCTGGCCGATGGGGTGAAGATGATTTTAAAAGAAGACATCGTGACGACAAACGCTGATAGATTTGTATTCAACCTTGCACCAGTTCTTTGTATGGTTGGTGTATTTGCAACTTTAGCAGTTATTCCATTTTCAAGTGGATTCATGCTGGCCGATCTTAACGTTGGTATTTTCTACCTTGTTGGTATGGCATCTCTAGTTGGTGTTGGAGTTTTCTTAGGTGGATATGCATCTAACTCAAAATGGTCAATGCTTGGTGGTATGAGAGGGGCTTCGCAAATTATTTCTTACGAAATTCCTGCGACAATCACAATCATCTCAATCGTTCTTCTAGCTGGTGGTCTTTCAATGAAAACATTGATTGGTGCACAAGGTGGAGCACCTCATGAGTGGTTCATTCTTCACAACCCATTTGCTTTCATCGGTTTCTTCGTATTCTTCATTTCAGCTCTTGCTGAAACAAACCGTGCACCATTCGACTTACCTGAAGCTGAGTCTGAACTAGTTTCTGGTTACCACACAGAATATACAGGTATGAAGTTCGGTCTATTCGCTCTTGCTGAATATATCGAAGTTTTCGTTGTATGTGGTGTAGCTGTTGCTCTTTTCCTTGGTGGATATAAAGTACCTTTCGATCTTGGTACAGGACAAGTTCTAGTTGAAAAACTAGGAATGGACGGAATGATCGCTCAAAACATTGGTCAGTTCTTAGAGCTTGGTGCTTTCTTTACAAAAACACTTGCTCTTTACTACGTTGTTATCTGGATTCGCTGGACTCTACCTCGTCTAAGAGTAGATCAGCTAATGACTCTTTGTTGGAAATACTTAACTCCAATCGCGATTTTCAACCTTCTAGGTTGCGCAGTTTGGATGTACGCATTTAATGGAAAATCAATTTTTACTCTAATTTTCTCTGCGGCCGCAAGCCACGGCGGACATTAATTAGAGAATAGGGAGAATACTGTGTTTGGAAATACATTATTTTTATTATCAGCAGTGCTTACCCTAGCGGGTGCTTTTGCATGTGTTTATAGCAAAAACTTAATGCACTCATGTATCTATCTACTAGCTTCTCTTTTTGGAGTTGCTGGTCTTTATGCATGTCTTGGTGCTGACTTCTTAGCTGCAACTCAATTAGTTGTGTACGCTGGTGGTGTTATCATTCTTATGTTGTTTGCAATCATGCTTACAGGTGGAACTGGTAATAGAGTTAACCGTTACGGATTAGAAAAAATCCCGGCAATGGGTAACAAGAAGACTTTCATGATTGCTGGATTTGCAGCTGCTGTTTCAGCACTTATTTTAGCAAAAATCCTTTACTCAGTTTTTGCAGCAAAAACGGTAGCAACGACAGGCTTTAATAGCCCATCAGTTGCCGACATTGGAACTGCACTAGCAACAGACCACATTTTAGCATTTGAAATTTCATCGGTTCTTCTACTGGGTGCCCTTATTGGTGCAGCAGTAATTTCAAGACCAAGGAAAGAAATCCATGATTAATTTAGGTTCTTACTTAGCTATTTCATTCATTCTATTTCTTTGCGGAATCATCGTAATGATCGCAAGAAAAAATATTGTTGCGATTCTTATCGGGATCGAGCTTATTTTGAATGCAGCGGCACTTAACTTTGCAGCTTATACAAAATTTGCTAACGGCAACGTTGAAGGGAACATTGTAAGTCTTTTCATCATTGTTATCGCAGCAGCCGAATCAGCAGTTGGTTTAGGGATCATTATCAGATTCTTCCAACTTAGAGAAAGTATCCATATGGATGATGCTTCAACTTTACAGAACTAATAATAAGGTAAGGACTAAAAAGGATATAGTTAAATGGATTACACAGTCTCAACCATAGCACCAATTGTACTACTGCCGTTCTTTGCGTTCGTAATAAATGTATTTATTGCAAAGCGTTTCCCAACAACAGCAGTGGCATTATCAACGGCCGCTATTTTTGGATCATTTATTTTCGCTTTGAGAATCTTCTTAGATTTCCAAGGTGTTTACGCTGTTGATTATCACATCCACAAAGTTTTCACGTGGTTTGACTTAAGTGCAGGCGAACATTTATTTAAAGTAAACATGGGTATCTATATAGATAACATGACATCTGTAATGCTTTTAATGGTTACAGCTGTAGCAACTTTGATTCACGTTTTCTCTACTTGGTACATGCATGATGACCCGAGATTTGCACGATTCTTCGTGTATATGTCACTCTTCACGTCAGCGATGTTGGGCCTTGTTCTTTCAGATAACCTACTTTCAGTATTCATTTTCTGGGAGTTAATGGGATTCTGTTCTTACTCACTAATCGGTTTCTATTACGAAAAAGAAGGTGCTGGAAACGCATCGATGAAAGCTTTCATGACTACAAGAGTTGGGGACGTTTTCTTCTTATTCGGTATTCTTGCTATCTGGATGACTGTTGGAAGTACAACTTTTGTTGATATTTACGCAGCAATCGGAGCGGGAAAATTTGGTGCAATGGTTCTTGGAATTCCTCTAGCAACAGCAGCAGGATTTTCAATTTTCGTTGGAACAATGGGTAAATCAGCTCAGGTTCCTCTACACGTTTGGTTACCGGACGCGATGTTTGGTCCAACTCCATGTTCGGCACTAATCCACGCGGCAACAATGGTTGCGGCCGGAGTTTATCTATCTTTAAGAATGTTCCCATTAATGGAAGCAGGACATTTAACAATGTTCATCGCTTACATCGGTGCGATCACAGCTTTCGGAGCTGCTACAATCGCTCTTATCCAAACAGATATTAAAGCGGTTCTTGCCTACTCTACTATTTCTCAACTTGGTTACATGGTAATCGGTATCGGTGTTGGTTCATACAACGCTTCTTTCATGCACTTAATTACTCACGCTGTATTCAAGGCGTGTTTATTCCTTTCAGCTGGATCAGTTATTCACTCGATTCACTGCCAGGAAATGCCGCAAATGGGTGGTCTTCGTAAGAAACTTCCATACACATTCTTCGCAATGTTACTTTGTTGTTTAGCGATCGCTGGTGTGCCGTTCTTCTCAGGATTCGTATCTAAAGATAGAATTCTTGGTGACGCTCTAGTTATGGCAATCGAAAACAAAGGTTACATGGGTGTAGCAATTCTTGGTTTCGGTGGTGCTCTTCTAACTGCTTTCTACATGTTCAGAATGCTTTTCTTAACTTTCTTTGGCGAGCCACGCGATCACCATATTTATGATCACGCTCACGAAGAACATATCGGATGGAATTCAAACGTTCCTCTTTTAATCCTTTCTGTATTTACTCTTGGGTTATTTTACTCAGGGTCTTTCACAGGTCAGGGAGAAGTTAACGTTTTTGGATCAAAATACGAATGGTTCCAAACTTTAATTCACAAACCAGAAGCTAGTCATCTTGAGCACTTTTCTCACTATCAACGTGAAGATTTAGGTAGCACAGATACTCGCGATAAAGTTGAACTTCCAAAAGCTGCTTACGATGCAAACCACGGAATGGATGAGCACCACGCTCACTTCGTTCACACGGTTCACAGAGTTGGTGCACTTGCTTCGATCATCATCGCTTTTGCTGGTATTTTCTTAGCGTACTCAATGTACGTGAAAAAATCAGTGAACCCGGACTGGTGGGCACAAACTTTCGCTGGTTGGAGAAGAGCTCTTCAAAACAAATACTACTTCGACGATCTTTATATCGGAAAAGTTATTCAAAAAGGTCTTCTTCCGTTCAACAACTTGTTGGCGAAATTTGATTCAGGAATTTACGACAGATATGTGGTGGATGGAGTAGCGGTATTAAACCGTTGGGCATACACAGTGTCTCGTTGGTTTGATAACAATGTTATCGATAGCGGAATGGTTGATGGAACTGGAGCAAGTGTTCGTTTAATGAACGTTGTTCTAAGAACTATCCAATCAGGTAAAGTTCAGTTGTACTTCATCGTATTGATCGTTGTTCTTGCTAGTTATGTTTTAACGTTAAGATTTTAGTTTAATTATATAGTAACTTTTCTAAGGAGATACCGGTGGCCGGTTCATTATTAAGTTTGATTTTATGGATGCCTATAATTGGTGTACTTGGAGTTCTTCTTTGTCCAAAAGACAAAACAACTCTAATTAAAGCATGGGCTTTCATTAACACTGTTATTACTTTCGCTCTTACTCTGGTTTTATGGTGTAAGTTCGATACAACACAGGCGGGAATGCAAAGTGCATTTAACGTTGTGGTTCCATGGATTTCACAATTCCACATCTACTACCGTTTAGGGGTTGATGGGATTGCAATGCCAATGGTTGTCCTAACAGGATTACTATTCATGCTTTGTATCCTTTCTTCATGGACACAAATCAAGAAATCAATCAAAGCTTACTTCGCACTACTTCTACTTCTTCAGTCGTGTGTATTCGGAGTATTTTTCGCACTAGATTTCTTCCTGTTCTATGTTTACTGGGAAGTAATGCTAATTCCGATGTTCTTCCTTATCGGTGTTTGGGGTGGAGAAAACAGAGAGTACGCTGCTGTTAAGTTCTTCCTTTATACATTCTTTGGATCAATCTTAATGCTTGTTGGTATCGTTGCTCTTTATTTCGCAACAGGTGCTGGTGCAGATTCATTCAACATTCTTGCTCTTTCAGGCGGGAAGTTTACTCAACTTACAGTTAATATTTTCGGTCAGAGTTTATCTTTCTCGAAACTGTTCTTCATTTTCATGTTTATCGGGTTCGCGATCAAAGTTCCGGTTTTCCCTTTCCACACTTGGTTACCACACGCTCACGTTCAGGCACCTACTGCAATTTCAGTAATCCTGGCCGGTGTACTACTAAAGATGGGGACATACGGATTCCTAAGAATTGCATTCCCAATCTTCCCTGATTCAGCAAAATACTTCTCAACGGCAATTGCTTGGTTGGGATTAATTAACGTTATCTACGGAGCACTTTGTGCAATGGCACAAACTGACGTTAAGAAACTTATCGCTTACTCATCAGTATCTCACATGGGATTTGTAATGCTTGGTCTTGCTGCTATGACAGTTCAAGGTATGAACGGAGCTGTTTTACAGATGTTCAACCACGGAACTTCAACAGCTATGATGTTCTTCATGATCGGTCTTCTATATGAAAGATCTCACCACAGATGGATCGTTAAACCAGATGGTTCACGTGGATACGGTGGTCTTTATACACAACTTCCGGTTTACTCAATTATCTTCATCATTGGTATGTTTGCTTCAATGGGACTTCCAGGACTTTCAGGATTCATTTCTGAAGCTCTAATTTTCCTTGGTATCTACCAACGTTTTACGACAATCACAGTTCTTGCTCTATTCGGTCTTTTCATTGGTGCTGCTTACCTTCTTTGGATGTTCAAGAGAATGTTCTTCGGAGAAGTTAACCCAGAAGTTAAAGAATATACTGACATGACAAAACTGGAAGTGACTTACATGATTCCTCTATGTGTTGCTGTAATTCTTTTCGGGATCTGGCCTTCGCCAATCCTGAACGTGATGAAAGCTTCAGTAGGACAACTTGTTTCGTTACTAGCAACTTTCTAAGAAACGATTAGGAAATTAGGACATAGAGATGCATTTAAATTATTTAGCAAATATTGGTCGCTACATCCCGGAAATCCTTCTGGTGATTTTAATGGTGGGCCTTATTCTTCTCGAAGTGACTTATAAAGAAGACGAGAAGAATAGAAGATACATCTTCATCACGGCAATGATCGGATTGGTGGCAACGTTTGTTGCTTTACTCGCAAACTATGGTGATAAACCTGGTGCGATTTTCAGCAATGCGGTCATTATAGATGACTTCAGTACTTTGATGAAAATGATCATGGTGCTTGGAACTATTGGAGTTGTTTATTTAAGCAGATTCTCAAGAGACATCTACGAGACACTTAAAACTGAATTCGTAATCATGGCCGTTGGGATTTTGATTGGTGGATTTCTTCTAGCTTCAGCAAACAACATGCTGACTATGTATTTAGGGATCGAAACTCTTTCAATTCTTTCATACGTTATGGCCGCATTCAAAAAGAACGACGAGAGATCAAGCGAAGCTGGTCTTAAGTATGCTCTTTACGGTGGGATTTCTGCAGGGATCATGCTTTTTGGTTTATCACACATCTACGGTGTAATTGGTACAATCCAGTTTACTGGAATTGTGGCGATGATTCCTAAGCTTACAACAGGTCAGCTTGCGATCCTTATGCCTTCATTTGTTTTAGTTTTTGCAGGTATCGGATATAAAATTGCAGCGGTTCCATTCCATATGTGGTCACCGGATGTTTACGAAGGAGCTCCAACTCCAGTAACAACATTTTTTGCAATCGTTCCAAAGCTTGCAGGTATTGCAGCTTTAATCCGTATTACTTCAATTTTCTTCACAGTTGATTCTCCACTTAAAGTTGGATGGATTGGTTTAATGCTAATTATTTCAGCATTAACAATGACTGTTGGAAACGTGACTGCGATCGGACAAAAATCAGTTAAAAGAATGTTAGCTTACTCATCAATCTCTCACGCAGGGATCATGATGTCGGCACTTGTAATGATTGGTGACCTTGGAGTTAAATCGGTAGTGTTCTACGGAATCACTTACCTGTTCATGACTTTAGTTGCTTTCTACATTACAAGCATCGTTCAGGATAAATACGGTAACGATCACTTTGAGCGTTTTTCTGGATTAATCTACAGATACCCGGTTATGGCCGTGATGATGACAGTTGTAATGTTCTCACTAACAGGTCTTCCACCGTTAGCTGGATTCGTTGCAAAGTACAACATCCTTACTTCATTAGTTAGCTCTAAGTTTTATACACTAGCAGTTATCCTTGCGGTTAACTCTGTTGTGTCAGCTTATTACTACTTAAAAATTGTTCGTCTAATGGTTCTTAAACCAGCAGAGTCTGACGAATCAATCGAAGGATTCGGTTTTTTAAATCAACTAGTTATTGTGGCAATGACTTTACCAGTTTTTGTTCTTGGAATTTTCTGGGACTCAATTATGCAACTAGCAGCTAGTGCAAAATTGTTCATTCAATAATCAAAGAAGCGAGACGAGTTAAATGGAATTTGCATTTTTATCTTTTGTTATCTTTTTTATCATCGCCACAGCTCTAGGGCTGGTGTTGATGTTTATTTCAAACTTTCTTGGCCAAAAAGTTAAGATCGTTAGGAAAAACGATATTTATGAATCAGGGGTTAACCCGGTTGGAAGTGCAACAAGACAGTACGATATTAAGTTTTATCTTACTGCGATTTTGTTTCTTCTGTTTGACGTAGAAATCGTGTTTTTATTGCCATGGGCACTTAACTACCACAACGTGACCAACTCAGGTTTCATGGTTGCTGGATTTGTGTTCTTTATGACTGTGCTTCTTGTTGGATACATCTTCGTTATCGGTTCAAAAGCATTAAAGTGGGAAAAGTAAAATGTTAGAAGCAATTCTAGAGATCTTAATTAAGACTGTTGTTATCCTGGGTATCCCATTAGGTGCTCTTCCAATTATCATTCACGTTGAAAGACGTGGTGCCGGTTTCTTACAAAAAAGAGTCGGGCCAAACAGAGTTGGACCGTTCGGATTACTTCAGCCACTTGCTGACGTTGCTAAATTTATGTTCAAAGAAGAAGTTCACCCTTCTCACGTTCGTCCATTCTTTTACACAGCAGCACCAATCATCGCTTTAACTGTGGCCCTACTTCCACTTGCTTGTATTCCATTATCAGGCCCGTTCGAAGTTTTTGGTAAAACAGTTTTCCCGGAAGTTTTTAGAAGTGACATGGGGATCTTCTTTGCTTTCGCGGCTTCAGCTCTTGGATCTTACGGGATTCTACTTGCTGGTTGGGCATCAAATAACAAATTCACAATGCTTGGTGCACTTCGCGCCTGTGCTCAGATGGTTTCATACGAACTATCACTTTCAACAGCAGTTGTTGCAATGATCTTTGTTTTCGGAACAAATGACATTCACGGGATTGTAGCTGCTCAAACTGGTTACTGGTTTGGATTCCTGCCAAAATGGGGATTCTTCATGCAACCACTTGCAGCGATGCTTTTCTTAGTTGGAATCTTTGCTGAATCAAACCGTCTTCCATTCGACTTAGCTGAAGGTGAATCAGAAATCGTTGCTGGTTATCACTTAGAGTACTCTTCAATGAAATTTGCGATCTTCTTCATGGCGGAATACATCCACATGATTGCATTATCTGCACTATTCATTATTTTCTTCTTCGGTGGATACAGCCTTCTTCCGGGAATGGACTTAATTCCAACTAACTCACCTTTCGTATTACCAATTCTTCAAGCAACATCTTTCATTATTAAGATTGCTATGATGATCTGGATTTTCGTTTGGGTACGTTGGTCTCTTCCACGCTTCCGTTACGATCAACTTATGGACTTAGGATGGCAACGTCTGTTACCACTAGGTATTGTAAATTTAATTGCTACAGTTCTATTTGTATATTTTAGGAATCAATAATTATGATTAGTGATATCTTTTTAACCATCATTACGATGGCGTTTGCTCTTATGGTTGTTTTCTCAAAAAAGACCGTTGTTTCAGCATTTGCTCTACTAATGACTCTTTTATCAATTGCTATGATCTACTTCCAATTAGGAACAGTGTTCTTAGCTGCTATCCAGGTTATCGTTAACGCCGGAGCGATTGCGATTTTATTCGTATTCGTAATGATGTTAATCAACCTTGAGCAATTCCAGAACAACCGTGAAAAAGGAAAAGTGAAGCTGATCATTTCAAGCGTTACAATCCTGATCATCTTTGGTGTGTTTGCTCTGATCATTAACAACAATATCGAAGTGCTTACAGCTAACAATATTTCAGACAATTCAATGAAGTTATTATTCGAGAAACTTTTCTCTGTTTATTACCTTCCATTTGAAATGGCGACAGTTCTTCTACTTGCTGCCCTGGTTGCTTGTGTAGTTATCACTGGTCACGAAAAAGCAGTTATTAAAGAAGAAGGAGAATCTCATGAGTAGTATTTACTATTACCTGGCAGGGTTTTTATTCACATTAGGTCTTCTTGGAACAATTTTCAAAAAAGACTTAATCTCAATTCTTCTATGTTTAGAACTAATGATGGGAGGCGTGAGTCTTCTAGTGATTCTATTTTCTCGTTCAACGGGAGTTTTAGAGTCTCAACTTCTGGTATTTTTCACGATGATTATTTCAGCGTGTGAAGTAGCTATTGGTCTGAGCTTAATCATTGCTTTATATAGAAAGAAACAAACAATTTATACTGACGATATCAAAATCATAACAGAGTAAGAGTTATTATGTACGAAAACTACCTGGCGCTGATTCCATTTTTCCCTTTACTGGCCTTCTTACTTAACTCAATCCTAATCAGAAATAAGTTAAATAATGTCCAGGCCGGACTGATTACTTTCATGTCTCTTTTTATCTCGTTTGTTTTAGTCATCCTGACTTCAATTCACGTTTTAAAAAATGGACCGGTAAGTGTTCGTCTTTGGGAGTGGATGTCTTACGGAAACATCAAATTCGATATCCATTTCATTATGGATGAACTTTCAGTCATCCTAAGTCTAATGGTTACTGGTATCGGGAGTGCGATTGCATTCTTCTCTATCGGTTACATGGACCACGAAGAAAAAGTTGGAAAGTTCTTTGGGTTCTTCGCCCTATTTGCTTTCTCAATGTTGCTTCTTGTTCACGGAGAAAACTTCTTAGTTCTATTCATGGGATGGGAAGGTGTTGGTCTAAGTTCATACCTACTAATCGGATTCTGGTACGAACATACTAAAAACGGTAACGCTGCTAAAAAAGCTTTCCTTGCTAACCGCGTGGGTGACTTTGGTTTAGTTCTAGGGATTATCGGTTACGCACTAGTTTTCAATACAATCTCATTCACAGATTTAGCTCATCCAGATATGGCCATCTTAATGGCCAACAAAGAAGTGCTAATTATTTCTAGTTTGCTTCTAGTTCTTGGAGCTGCTGGTAAGTCTGCTCAGATCCCACTTTTCATCTGGCTTCCAGATGCGATGATGGGTCCAACTCCAGTGTCGGCCCTAATGCACGCGGCGACAATGGTTACAGCTGGTATCTTTTTACTGTGTAGAGTTTCAAACGTAATCGTTCACTTCTCAGTTGTTCTTGATGTGATTGCATGGATGGGAGCTTTGACTGCTCTTCTTGCAGCACTGATTGCGATGACTCAAAGAGATATCAAAAAGATCCTGGCATACTCAACTGTTTCTCAGTTAGGTTACATGGTTCTTGCGGTTGGTGTTGGAGCTTTCTCAACGGGAATGTTCCACGTTTTCACACACGCTTTCTTTAAAGCTCTTTTATTCCTTTGTGCTGCTTCTGTCATTTACGGATGTCACCACGAGCAAGATATCTTTAAGATGGGTGGCCTTAAGAAAAAAATGCCAATTACTTTCTGGACGTTCACTGTTGGATTCCTTGCTATCGCAGGTATCCCGGGGTTCTCTGGATTCTTCTCTAAAGATGAAATTTTAACGATGGCCCTAACTAACCCAGGCAATGGTCCATGGTTATACGGAATCGGATTAATCACTGCTCTTCTAACTGCTTTCTACATGACGAGAATGTTAGTTCTTGTGTTTATTGTTGAGCCAGCAAAAGCTGCAAAAGTTGAAGTTGTTCATGCTAAAAAGAAAAAACATAGCAAGCATGATAAATCAGAAGAAAAATTAGAAGAAGAAGTTGAGCACGAAGACGCTCATGATGACCACCATGAAATTCATGAATCACCAAGTGTTATGACTGTTCCTCTTATCATTCTAGCAATCTGTTCATTCGCAGCTGGATACATTGGTCTTCCACATGTACTTAGCCATGAACACGCTCGTTTATTCCAGGATTTCGTAGAAAGATTCGTAGCTAAAACAGAAGGCCACACTCATCTAAGTGTTCAGACTGAATACATCATGATGGGAATGACAACGTTCTTGATTTTATCTTCGATGGGTCTTGCTTACTGGATCTACGTGAAAAACGACCATGTAAAAATGCGCGATACACTTCAAGAAAAATTCAAAACTCTTTGGACGATCTCATCAGAGAAATTCAAAGTTGATGAATTCTATGAACTAGCGATCATTAAGCCACTTTATAAAACTGGTGGATTTTTAGTAGATATCATTGAAGCTCACGTGATCAACGGATTCATTAAGGTTCTTACGAAAGTAACTTCTGGAAGTGGACAATTCCTTGATGACAACAAACCAGAAAGATTAGAGATGGGAATTCTTTACATCGTTGTTGGTTTAACAGTGATCATTACATTAATTTTTAGAGAATTTATTTTTAGATAACATTTGGATATAGAAGATGGATCAATTATTTCTAGTTAAGTTTTTAATACCTCTCTTGTGGGCGATCGGATTTATCTTCGCTCCAAAGAATAATGAAAAAGCTATTAAACTGTATGCCTTAATCGGCTCAGTGGTAACACTTGCGTACTCAATCAAAATGTTTGTTGATCTGCCGGACACGTCAGTTCTAACGACACTTTATAAATTTGATATGCCATTGTTCTTCAACCTTTCATACACATTTGCTATGGACGGGTTAAGTGGACTTCTACTTCTTCTAAATGCATTCCTTATGCTGGTAGTTGTTGTGGCAACTTGGGATATCAAGACGGATAAACTTCGTCTTTATTACTTCCTGATTTTCACACTAACTTGGGCAGTAAGTGGATCTCTACTTTCAACTTCACTTTATGGATTCTACGTTTTCTGGGAAGCAATGCTTATCCCTCTATTTGTTCTTGTTGGTGTATTTGGTGGAGAAAACCGTCGCTATGCAAGTTTCAAGTTCTTCATGATGACGGCTGCGGGATCTATCCTGATGCTGGCTTCAATGTGTTACATGTCAGCTCTTGCTTATAAGTTCAACGGATCTTACGACCTGAACTACGAAATTATTAAAACTCTAAGCTTAAAGTACGATGGATTCTTATCTCCTCAGTCTTTAATCTTCTGGTCTTTCTCAATCGCTTTCTTCTTAAAAGTTCCAGTGTTTCCATTTCACTCATGGTTACCAGAGGCCCACGTTGAAGCACCTACTGCCGGATCTATCATCCTTGCAGGTATTTTATTAAAACTTGGTATCTACGGTCTTCTTCGTTTTGTTATCCCACTTTTCCCGGAAGCAGTTGATGCTAACCGTGACATCGTTTTATGGTTGGGAGCAATCGGGATTATTTACGGAGCATTAACGGCATGGGTACAAAAAGATATTAAGAAGCTGGTTGCTTTCTCTTCTATCTCTCACATGGGTTACATCGTGATGGGGATTTTCTCGCAAAACCCATTTGCTGTAAAAGGTGCGATTTTCCAAATGATCGCTCACGGTATTTCAACTCCAGGTCTCTTCATTGGAGTTCATTACCTTTACTCAAGAACACATACTAAGAAGATGGACATGTACGGTGGTATCGCTGCTGTTATGCCACGCTTTGCAATCTTATTCTTCATTATCACTGCAGGATCAATGGCCGTTCCAATGACTTGTGGATTCGTAGGTGAATTCATGATCATCATGGGAACTTACCAAGTGAATCCAATTGTAGCGATGGTAGCTGCTTCAGGGATCATCCTGTCGCCGATCTATCTATTAAAGATGTATCACTTAACGGCACTTGGTGAAATGAAACACGAAGAAAACAAATCTCTAAAAGATTTAAGTCTTCTTGAAGCAACACCAATGATCGTTCTTTCGATTTTCACGATTGTTTTAGGTCTTTACCCGAAACTAGTGACTTCTCTATATGATGGGACAATTAATTTCTTCGTGAATAAAGGTTAATAAAAATGGAAAACTTAAATTTCGTTCAAAACGTTTTAATATTTTTGGCATTGAATGCTGTGGGGTTATTAACCCTGAATGTGAAAAACGTCGGAAAATATATTTCTTTCGGGGCCACTCTTCTGGCGGCACTTGTATTCTTCGGAATGCTTTTCTCTCAAGAAGTTTTCACTCTAAGTGAGCTTTTTAGTTTAGAAGGAAATAAGATCCTGCTTCTAAAGATCGTTTCAATCATGAACGTCTTTATGATCCTGATCAACGGTTACCATTCACTGGAAAAAGTTAAGAACTCAATCCTTATGTCTTATATGTTCATGGGAGGGGTTTTCCTTCTAGGTGCTAACGACCTAATGACTTTCTACGTAGCTCTTGAAACAGTTGCTCTTGTTGGATACGCACTGGTTGCCACTTCTGATTTAGAAAACTCTCGCGAAGCTGCAGTAAAATACCTTATCCAAGGTTCAATCATCTCAGCTATCTTTTTACTAGGTGTAGCTTTTTACTTAGGAGCAACAAACGGATTAACTCTTGTTGGTGCGACTGTTGTTAACCAGGAATTCTACGCAATCGCTCTTGGGATCTTTATCTTAACAGCTTGCTTTAAACTTGGTGCTTTCCCATTCCACGCTTGGATTGCTGACGTTTACTCAAATGTAACTCGCGGTAACCTTGCTACGAACTTTTTCATTTCAAAAATCATTATCGGATTTAAGTTCATCACACTTCTTCAGTTACTTCTTTTAGAATGTGATCCTCACTTCCAGGATATTTTAATCAGAATCGTTCAAGTTATTGCTGTTATGTCTGCTTTCTACGGAAACATCATGGCCGTGGTACAAGGACAATTCAAAAGAGTTATCGCTTACTCATCAGTGGCACACACTGGTTATATGCTAATGATGATTTGTTTAAACCCAGACGAAGCTTACGAAAAACAACTGATCGCTTATTTAGTTGTCTACTCGTTAACAGCGACTGGAATTATCTTAATACTTAACCAATTTGCTGAACTAAACAAAAACAGAGATGGCCGCGATATCCTGAAAGCAGGATTTTACCGCAATAAAGGTCTATCAGTTATGTTGGTTATCTTCGTTCTAAGCTTAGCAGGTATCCCGCTGACTTCAGGTTTTGCTATGAAGTACATGTTATTTACCAACTTCTTTAGAGAAGGCTTCACTATTGAAGCGACTTCGATCTTCATCAGTACAATTATCGGATTTGCTTACTATATTCGTTTTGTTAGTGACCTGTTCACAGAAGACGAGTCTAAGATGAGTTTGCCTACTATCAAAACTCGTTTTAGCGAATCGCTAGTTCATGTTATTATATTAGTGTCTATCTTCACGATCGGAATTGCTCCGTCACTCTTTTTAGGGCTGAAGTAGACAGGATGTAATGGATTTAAAGTACCGGATCCGCTTAAAAAACGAGCGGGTCATTGGACCTTTTTCAACTGAAGAAATCGGTGAATTATTACTTAAAGGTCATATCGTTGGTTCAGAAATGTGCCAGCAGTTTCCTATTGGGGATTGGCGACCACTTCCTCTTTTTCCAAATCTAAAATCAATTATCGAAGCCGTTAAAGCAGCTCAAACTCCTAAGCCTGAAGTGTCGGTAGAAAAAAGTTCTATCAAAAAAGACGCTACATTAACCAGTTCACAGAAAAAACCAATTGAAGGGGCCAGTGGAGTCAGAACGTTTACTGAATTCAAATTCGGTAAAGATGTAAAGATCGATGTTAACTACGCCGAGCTTGAACAAAAATATAAAGATGCAAACCCCGACATTCCTTATGAAGATGGAATGGAGAAAACAGTTCTTATCAGAAGACCTCACAACAAAGTTGAAGAGCTGGATAAAACGGTTGTGGTGAGAGCTAAGACCGAAGCACCTAGGGTTCTTAAAAAAGAATTTATCAAACCTCAACCCGTTGTTCCTCAGCCCATCGTAGAATTAAAGGAAGAAGTTCCTGAACCAAGCTACGAAGAAATGGTTAATGAGAGAACTGAGTTTATCAATCTTGCCCAGGCACTACCGACCATCAATGCTCAGCTGAGTGTTTCGGAAGTTGAACTTGAAAGACAGGCCAAGATTGAAGAGAACCTGGAAAAGAAAAGATTGCGCGAGCTTCAAGAGATCATGCTTCGTGAGCAGGCCATTGAAGATGGTGAAGAAGAAAGCGAAGTAGAAATCGTTGAAGAATATGATCGTGATAAAAAAGAGTTCGAACAAAAAGTCGTTATCAAGAGAAAGAAAAAAGGAATGTCGATTGTCGCCGTCCTGGCCTTCGTTGGTATTTTTTACTTTTTTCTTCAGCCCGAAGAAAAACCAAAGTATGTTGGCCCTGTTTATACAGAAATAAAGTTTCCGATTACTGCTCCCAATGAAAATGCAGGTGCTGCCAATACTGCATTAGCAGAGGCCCGCAATTTATACTCACAAGGCACTTACAAAAAGCGTCTGGCCGCTGCTGGATACTATCTTGCTTCACTTCAACAAAAGTTCAGCAACAGTGAAGCTATGGGCGAGATCATTCTGACTTATACTGAACTTTTAGATAACACCAAAGATAAACATCAGGCCGCGAATACGCTCTATAAATATATTCAGCTGGCAGATGCAAAACTTTTAATTGATGCCAGTGCTGCAACTGGAACGGCTTTGTTTTACGGCAAGATCGGGAAATACCAGACAGGTATTTATATCGTGAAGAACTATCTTCGCGCTGGAAATAAACCAACTCCTAAAATGCTGACGTATTATTTATCGTTATTAATGAATGCTGGTGAATTTGTCGAGGCCAGATCTGTTTATGAGGCCCTGCTCAAGATTCCCAAAAAGCCTTTCGAGTCTTATTACCAATTATCAGAATTTAATAATGCCAATGATAATGTAGCTGAAGCTAAAGCAATCCTGGAAGAAGGATTGAAGTATTATCCAAACAATGTGCTTTTACTTCTAAGTTACTCTGAACTTTTAATTAAAGAGCAGGCCATTAAAAAATATGAAGAGACTTTAGTTAAGGTCAATAGTCTTCAAGCAGAGAACTCACCAGTTTTCCAGGCCTATTACTATAAACAAATGGGTTATCTTGCAGCTTTCAAAAACAAAAACAAAGAGGCCAGCGAGTTATTCAAACGCTCACTTGCTATTAGAGAATCGGAAGAATTGCGCTCGACTTTATCAAAGCTTGAAATTGGTGGAGACAAAGTTTCTCAAACACTTATTCTAGAAAGTAAGGTCATCGGTTTACTTAAAAAAGCTAAGTCAGAATATAAAAACAGAAATATCGATACAGCTTTTCAATTATCAATTGAAGCGGTCGATGCAAACCCTGATTATATTCCGGCCGTTTTATTCCAGGCCCAGTTAAATACTGACAGAGGATTTTTTGAATCAGCAATTTACTCACTTCAAAAGATCATTGGTGTTTATCAACAAAACAACTTATTAAAAAAAGCACTTACTGAAACTTATATCAAGTCTTATAAGTTTGAAGATGCTGAAAGACTTCTGAGTGAAATGGCACAATCAAAATACGCCGTGACTCCAGAGTACGCTTCTTTAATGGGACAATTTTCAGAAGCTAAAAAGAATCCAATCATGGCGATTAAGTGGTACGACCGCGCTCTTGCCCGTGACCCTTTAAGTGATCTTGATATGTATAGAATGGCCCGCATTCTGGTGCGCAATAAGCGCTTCCCGGAAGCAAGAAACCGTTTATCAAAAGCACTTCTTCTTGATCCAAAGAATGTGAATTACCATGCACTTTATTCTGAAATTCTTTATGAACAAGATGGAACAGATACAGCGATTGGTTATCTAAGAGATATCATTTCAGAAATCGGAGAAGATCCGGTTTTAATTTCTGCTATTGCAACAGCGTACTTTAAGAGTGGTCAGATTAAAGAATTCCAGGCCGCTTACAAAAAAGTTCAAAACCTTCCAAAGAAGGATGAAGGCTTTTATGAATTCTTAATTGCAGCAGCAAAACTTGAAGGAAGAAAAGACGAATACATTCAGCATAGCCGTGATCTACTAAGACTTAATCCAGGGAACTTAAGAGTCCGCATGGATTTAGGTGAACTTCTTTATGATGAAAAACGTTATGATGAGGCCATCATGGAGTTTACTGAAATCAAAGATAAGCTGGATTCTTATCCGCGAGTTCATTATCAATTAGCGCGCGTTTACCTTGCTAAAAATGATTTAGAAAAGGCCAAGGCCATGGCCCAAAAAGAATTGGAGCTCAATCCAAACCTGGATGCGGCCCACTTTATTATGGGTGAAGTTTATCGTTTAGCTAAAGACTACCGAGAGGCCGTTGTTAAGTACGAGAAGGCCATCAGTTTAAACCCAAGATCAGTGGACGCACTGGTTTCTATGGCCATTATTAGGCTTGGTCAGAACTACGCCAGCGAAGCTTTGGAGCTTCTATCCCGTGCACTTAAAGAAGATTTGACTAATCCTACCATCCACAAATTGATGGGAGACGCCTATCGTGCAGCAGGACAAAGGGCCCTAGCTAAGGAAAAATACGAAGATTATTTAAAAATCAATCCCGTTGCCCAGGATAAAGACCTAATTGAATCTTTAATTCGCAACCTGAAATAATCCTACTTGTCTTTTTTGATCAAAACCATTAAGATAGCCTTCTAATTAAGCGGAGGATTGGCGGAGTGGTCGATCGCGGCGGTTTTGAAAACCGTTGAACCGAAAGGTTCCGCAGGTTCGAATCCTGTGTCCTCCGCCATTAGCATTTAGAAACGATCCCCCCAAATTTTTGTGTTACTGGTTTGATGGAGACGTGGGAGAGTGGTCTAATCCAGCGCCTTGCTAAGGCGTCGTACCTCGCAAGAGGTACCGTGAGTTCGAATCTCACCGTCTCCGCCACTTTATATGATACTTGTTACTGATCTTTAAAATTTCCTTATGCGCAGTCGTAGCTCAGCTGGATAGAGTACTTGACTACGAATCAAGTGGTCGCAGGTTCGACTCCTGCCGATTGCGCCATTTTTAATCCCTATATTTACTCACTTCCGGCGTCGATCACTCGGCTCAGTCTCGTCACGTACATGCGTACGCTCCTCGCTTCACCTCGTTCCTACTTGGAATTGAGCAAATCTAGGGATTAAAAAAATAGTGTTTCAAGAAATGTTTTTTTAATCGGTATAGAATTTTTTTGTGATTGTTTGGGTGACATATATTTGGGGTTCTCTTACGATATTTGGATAACATTTAGAGGAGAGATCATGAAAGGCTTAAGTTTTTTAGCTATGTTAATGCTGTTGTTCGTTTTTACTGGTTGTAGCACAACTGCAAGTTTTAAAATCCCAGATGGGACTAGTTTAGTTATTAGAGATATCCCGGTTCCTGCTGAAAAAGTTTTGGAGTATAAAAGAACGCCGTTTTTTTGGGATGTGACACCAGGTATTCCGTATCGTTTAGAGAAAGATGGACAGGTTGTTCGTGAAGGGAAATTAAAATCTCACTTTAGAGTTGCTTCTATCTTCTGGCCACCATTCTCACTTATCTATTGGCCGATGAGATTTGATGGGCCATATGATTTGACTGTGCCTAATGCAAAAGTAAAACCGGGAATGGAAGTAGCTGCAGCAACGCCAGCACCTGCACCAGAAAAGGTTGAAGTTAAAAAAGAAAAGAAAAAGAAGAAATAATTATCTAAGAAAGGCCACTCTAGAAGTGGCCTTTTTATTTCCTAGGTGCTCAATTTTTTAATTCGTATATAATTTGTATAAATTAATATGGAGTGAAAGATGATTCCCAATGAAAACGAAAGCAGTATTGCTTTAACCCAAGTTAAAAATAAAACACTTCTCCTACTTTTCATAAGTTTCATAACAGCATTCGCCTATTGGAAAATTCTGGCTGTAAATATCGTTGGTGACGAAATCGCCAATGGCATGGGCATACCATCAATCCTGAGTCCATTTCTCTTGGGTGGATTATATATGCTGAAGGATCGTGTAAGGGTTATGCCAATAGCACTGGCGATGTCAGTCTGTGCAGGTATCTTTTTAGGATCGATGTCAGGTGTTTTAGAAAGAGGAGTTCCTGGTTTAGTTAGTCAGGCGATTCTTGCAACTTTCATAACGACTCTCTCAGTGGTCTATCTTTATAAAAATAAATACATCAAAGTGAATAATAAATTCCTGCAATTTACAGTTTTTATTTTCAATACAATATTGTGGATTCTCACGGCTGATTTTATTTTAAGTATTATTGTATTAGATTGGCGCTCACTTATAAATGGCGCGAGTACGTCAGTTATCGTCGTTAATGTTTTAGTGATGCTTTTGGGATACTTAGTTTTCTCAATTGACTTAAATATTATTGATCAAAAAATTGACTCTCATCATTTATCGGAAGATCAGTCATGGCGTTTTGCCATTGATCTTCTGCTTGATATTGCCTGGATATATCTGGCCATTCTTTTTTTAATCGCGCGCTTCCGTGGGAAAAAAGACTAAATCAACTTGTCGAATTCTTATAATTAAAGATATTTTATAGACTGGAATTTAAATTTCAGTCTATGGAGTCTTTATGAAGTTTCTTTTAACACTGGCCATTTTTTGTGTAACTACATTTACCTATGCTGAAACGACTGTTCAATATCAACCAGGTGATGCAGGTGTCTCAGTAACTATCCATGGTATGGATTCAGATGCTCAATCGTTATATGAGGCCATGAATGTTGAACCAGAAGATGGATTAACTGTAGTTAGAAAATCAATTCTTCTAACGAGAATGAGAGAGCCCATTTTAGATTTGATGTGTGTGCAGTCTAAAACTTCTAATGCAACAACTTGCACGATCAAATTCATTCCGGGCATTTTAACAATTATCAATTACGAACAAGGTTATGTGAAATTTGAAGTGATCGATAGTTACGCAGCTCCAAGAATTGCTAACCTCTTTGTTAAATCAAGTGAACCAGGTCCAGAGCAGACAGTTTTTCAGTCATTGAATGGAAAGCTTAGGTTGTGGAAAGGCATGAGTGCATATGGACAGGTTGGAGCATTTACAGTGGAATTTTCAGAATAAATTACCATGAGCGGCAAGGTGAAATGGCTTCAGCGTCGAATCTAGCGGCGTCTAACTAAAAATGAGGCCATAAATTTAAGTTCACCTTGAACAATATTGAAGTAACGCTTATTATTTAGATATGAATCACAATGCAAAAATCCTACTTATCGATGACGATGTTGATCTACACAGGATTGTAAAACTATCGCTTACTCCTCCTATTGAACTTGATTGCGCAATCAGTGCAGAAGTGGCGTTGGAACTTCTTAAAAAGAAAACATACGACATTTTGATTATTGATATCAATCTTGATGAAACAACTGGTTTCAAACTGATGGATTATTTAAAGCAAAATAACATCGCAGTTGATGCAACAAAAATCATGCTTACAGGAAGTCGCAAGATTGAAGATGAAGTTTTCAGTCATAAAATTCTTGTAGATGATTTTATTCAAAAGCCAATTCGTCCTCTTGTTTTTGAGGCCATGATCGATAAGCATTTAAAGAAAAGAGGAAACGCTGATGTCTGGTCACGCGGTCGCTTGATGATTGATGTGAACACGATGAAAGTAACGGGAAAAAATAAAGACACGAATGAAAAAGTCGATATTGACCTGACTCCAAAAGAATTTAAAATCCTTGTGAAACTTGTTCGTCATCCAGGAACAATTTTTTCACGTGAACAAATCTTTGAAGACATCTGGAGAAACGAAGATGAGAGTTATCTACGTTCGGTAGACACTCATATTAGTGGACTAAGAAAGAAGATTGTTGATTATGGTGTGAACCTTACATCCGTGCGAAGCGTTGGGTACAAGATCGAACTATATTAGATTAAGGCAAGCTTCTGATCGACTTCATTATTCTTTAATTTAAAATCAATACAATGAAATGCCCTTGATATGTATATTATCAAGGAATACATTAAACTCACTCTAGATATAGATCTTAGTGAGGATGTTTTTTAGTAGATTAATAAACTTCATAAGGGAGTTTCAATGTCACAAAAAATTTATGTAGGTAATCTTTCAAATAATGTCGCTAATGAAATGTTAGCGGAGCAATTTGCGAAATATGGAATTGTGTATTCAGCGAAAGTTATAACAGATAGAGAAACTCATCGTTCAATGGGATTTGCTTTTGTAGAGATGGCCTCATCAGAGGAGGCTGAGAAAGCGATCATGAGTCTTAATGGTTCTGTTATAGATGGACGCTTGATTAACGTCACAGAGGCCAAAAAGCCGCTCTTACACTAAGTAATTACCCAGCATCAACTTCCACTTCAAACTCTTCTTCTTCCTCATTCCATTCAGCAGTAATGTGCAGCGGATGACAGCACACTTCGCAGTCCATGATGAAGTCTTGCTTTTCGCCTTCTTCAATAAAGAGTTCTAAGTTAATTTTTTCGAAACAAAAGTGACATGTGATTTCCATGAGAGAATCCTAATCACAAAAATGGATAAAAAAAAGGGCCATCTTGCGATGACCCCTTATTTCTTTTTGTTTTGGTAAAACAATCAGCAGATGCCCGAACTCTTAAAAAACCAATACAGTGTATTAAGCTTTTTGAAGAAGTAAAAGTTCCTATGGAACTTTTTCGGTCTTAGTAACGGTTACGTGAACCACCACCGTCTCTTCCACCACCGAAACCACCACGAGATCCGCCACCGCGAGAATCGTTTGGAGTCATTGGCTTCGCTTCAGAAACAGTCATTGGACGACCTTCGAATTCTGAACCGTGGAACTTAGAGATAGCATCTTCTGCTTCTTCATCAGTCGACATTTCGATGAATCCGAAACCTTTAGATCTACCAGTTTCGCGATCAGTAATAACTTTTGACGAATCAACAGTTCCTACTTCTTCGAACTTTTGTCTAAGAATAGCATCGTTAGTTGTGTAAGGAAGATTTCCTACATAAAGTTTTCTACCCATAATTACCTCCTTAAGGCGTTGGGGCCGCTAAAGAGGAGAGCCGAATAACTGGACCACTAATCTTAAATGCGACTGACATTTTCTACGAGCACCCTAACAGAGTGCCCGTGATAATACTATCACTAAAACTCAAATTTAAACAAGCCACTCAATAAATTAAGTTAAGGCAAAGAAACCCGATAAATAATCAGGACTTTGACGTGATTTGATGGCCTTTAATGCCTATTAAAAGTGCTTTAATAATGAAGGATATTTAGGATTTTTAAATAAGAAAATACTGACAAAAATAGTCGTGATTGCGCCTACGAATAAGCGCAATGTCGATTATCTTTTTTTGCTTGCTTGAGGGCCTCTATCGTTGTGTCTACCTGCAGGAGCTTTCCCTGAAGATGGGCGTCCACCTCTTGCTGGTCTGCGTGCATGTGGATTGCGAGGCTTCTTATCTTCGCCATCGATTAAAGCTTTTGCTTTAGAAGATGACATCAGTCTTGCTTCAACAACTTTTTCAGAATGGTATGGTTGTTCACTAATAACTGGAATAGATTTTCCAATTAGTTTTTCAATGTCTTTTAAAAATGCTTTTTCTTCAGCATCACAGAATGAAATGGCAATACCACTTGTTCCAGCTCTGGCCGTTCTACCGATACGGTGAACATAACTTTCGCTTTCGTTTGGAAGGTCGTAGTTGATTACGTGAGAGATGTTATCAACGTCGATTCCTCTTGCTGCAATATCAGTAGCAATTAAAACGCGAGTTGCACCTGACTTGAAGTTATCAAGAGCACGTTGTCTTGCTGATTGAGATTTGTTTCCGTGGATAGCTTCAGAAATAATTCCGTTTTTTTCCAGGAATTCAGAAATCTTGTTTGCTCCGTGTTTTGTACGAGAGAAAACGATGACACGTGTGAAAGCGTCACTAGCAAGAATATGATTAAGTAGAGCGCGTTTATTTTCGCGGTCTACGAACATAACAGATTGAGAGATTAATTCAGCTGTCGATGAAACCGGAGTGACTTCAACTCTAACTGGGTTAACCAGGATTGAGTTAGCAAGTTTTTCAATTACCGGAGGCATTGTCGCTGAGAAGAAAAGGTTGTGTCTTTTTGCAGGAAGAAGCTTCAGGACTTTTTTAATGTCGTGAATGAATCCCATATCTAACATTCTGTCGGCTTCATCTAAAACGAAAACTTCAAGCTCACCTAATTTGATATAACCTTGTTCGATTAAATCCATTAGACGCCCTGGAGTTGCTACAAGAACATCTACTCCGTGAGACACAGCTCTAACTTGAGGAGTCTGACCAACACCGCCGAAAACGACAGCGTATTTAAGTTTAAGATTTTTTCCATATGTCGCGAAACTTTCATGAACCTGAATCGCTAACTCACGTGTTGGAGTTAAAACTAAAACGCGTGCGTGTCTTGGAGATGCTTTTTTGTTTGCTTGAACTAGACGGTGAAGAATTGGAAGTGCGAAGGCCGCAGTTTTACCTGTACCTGTTTGAGCACACCCTAATAAATCTTTTCCATCGAGAAGACTTGGAATAGCTTCGGCCTGAATTGGAGTTGGATGTGTATATCCAGCTTCCTCAAGTGCAAGCTTTAAAGGGTCCATAAGTTTTAGTTCAGCGAATGTTTTTGGGAGGTCTTTCTTCATTTTTTGAACCTACAATCTTTGCTGCGAAGAAGCAACTATTTATAGAAGGAATCAAGATAATGGCCGACTTCCCTATCAATATAATTTACATCACTTGGGAGGTTTCTCGCGCAACGTATTTGAAACTGGGAGATTGTTTCATATTGGGCCTTGCTAAGACCGTGCGATTGCATCTTTTTGAGAAAGCGCTGATAGCGTTTTTGGTTGGGGTTAACCTTCTTTTTTCCGTAAAAATAGAAGATAAGCCAGAAGATCATGAGGAAGGCACTTAAGGAAAGAGCGAAAATCCAGCCAACAGAAAGGTTCCCCGGAGTAAGCGAGCGCAGGACGGCCAGCTGTTTTTCGCGGTCGAAATTGAGAATGTCTGTGCTGAACTTTGTGTTTAATGAATCAAGCCATAGTGAAAGATTATTAAGTGTAGCTGAACTAAAAAGATCACGGTTAATCTGGAAATTTAAAATCGTAATATAAGGATTGAGCTTGTTGTTAAATTCCTGAGCACTCATGGTGATTCGCTCAGGTGCCACTAATGCTGTGGGATCAACTTTCACCCATCCTTTATTTTGTAAAAATACTTCTACCCATGCATGAGCATCCATCTCTTTAACTAAGACTGAGTTGTCGTAAGGATTTAATTCACCACCAAGGTATCCAACGACCATTCTTGCTGGAAGATTATAAACACGTGCAAGGTATGTGAAAGCAGAAGCGAAGTGACTGCAGTAACCATCCTTACCTGTTAATAAAAAGTCTTCAACCGTATTGTACATTGGTGGTGTCGTACTATATTGAAAGATTTTTCCTTTGAAGATTTTGATGAGTTCTTTAAGTCTTTCTTCATCGACAGGAGAGTTTGTTGCGTTTGCGAAATAGGCCTTACTGATTTCATCTTTACGTTGTGATCTAAGCTTCAATCCTTTTTTTAACATGAGATCACTGCTCTCTTGTAAGCGGTTGCCGTAAGTTCCTACCAGTGAGTAAGTTAAATTTGCTCTGGAAATAGTTTTGAGTTTATAACTTCCATCACTATATGAATTATAAGGAAGACTTGAATTTATAACTGAAGAAACTCCATCGAGAACAGGCATTAAGTCTTTTAAGTTTGAAAAAACTTCAACGTCATATTTTAATTTCGTATTTGTCAGAACTGGTGTCTCTTGTCTTAAATTGCTATTTGAAGTGCTCCACTCCTGGTTGGATAAGTGCCATAAAACGGCCGTTCTCCAATAGAGAAGCTTGACTGGGAGATTGCTCTCACCTAATCCAAATGTTTTAAAAGCTGTTTCTCCGGACGTGTTGAGTGGACCGAGTTGTTTAAAGTCGATGCGGGAATTTCCACCGGATACAATGTACTGCATGTCACTGGTGTTCACAAACCCTTGAGTGAAACGTGGAAAAGTATAAAACAAGATCAGTGAAAGAATGATTGAAGGTGTGACCAAAAGAAGCAATCTTTTGGGATTTAATAATGAGATATCATAATTTCTTATCTTTAAAATGTAGTAGAAAAAGAAAAGCATCTTTGCAAGACCGAAAGAGAAGATGACGAAAGTTGGATTCAGAAGAAAGATACAGCATTCGCAGAGAGAGAGAATTAAAAACATATTGAAATGATCTCGCTCTTCATCGAGTTCCCAGAATTTCAAGGATGAAAGAATAAGAGCAAAAGACACTCCACACTCAGTAACTAAAAGTGTTTTAAAGTGGTAGCGAAGTAAAACAATACTTCCAACTAAAAAAGCGACTTTGAAAAAGGTCCGAAGTTTTTTACCGGCCACAATAAAAGAAAGTGCAAGGCTTGCCACTGTCAGGATTATTATATTGGGAGGGATGTCTTGAATTAATAACAAGACGTTGATTGCAATAATGAATGCGGTAATGAGTTTAAGTTTCATAGCGGGCAAGCTCTCTTAAACAATCATTTAAATGGCGAGGAGAATTTTCAGGGGAGATTAGGATCTTTTGTTCTAACTTTAATCCGTATTTGATATTTTGCTGATGAAGTATATGCATTGAAAAACAAATCGACTTTAAAGTTTCTTCTAAAGGAGTCTTATCTAAAACGAGAAGAATTGGATTAGGTTTAGCACTTTGAAACTGGCGAGTGTACCAACGATTTGTCTGGGCCAGTTTTTTCCAATCGATTCTTTTTAATGAATCTCCTACTTGATACTCACGGATGATAAAATCGTCACCTTCTTCTCTACTTTCTTCGATGAGTTCGACTTCATCATGGAGTCTTAGGTCTGAGCGCTCTGGATAAATTAAGCAATTCTGATCAATTCTAAAAAAAGTGAAACAGCGAAAGAAGTTAAAGGGAAATAATGTCTCGATGTAGATTGTTTGAATGTTTTCTTGTCCACGTTTTAGGCCCTGGACAGAAATTTTCACCGTCGTGCTTTCTTTTGAAGAAATGGGAAATGTCGTTTGAGGTTCATTGATTTTAATTCGTGAGCTTTTAAAGGATGGACGAATAAAATAATGGCCTTGAGCGTTTGTCGAAGTAAAATTCAGATTGAGAACACCATTCTCATTTACAAAAAGAGGTGGAAATTGAGCAGAGTTAAGAGTCAGACCACTTAAGTTAAAATGAGTGTAAAACATTGAACCAAGAAAAAGACAAAAGAGAATGAAGTTAAATAAGAGAACGTAGTTGTTGGCATAAACTAATCCCATGATTAATAAAATCAGGTTGAGTCCAACAACTTTTAAACCATCTAGAGTCGGGAGAATATAAATCGGATGAACTCTTTTAGAGTTCGAAGCTCGTTGGTAAAAATAGTTTTTGAACCAATTTACCATGTCGTTTAATCAACCTTCGTTGATTGAATCAACTTCAGTGTGAGTTCTTTGTCGAGATCGAATGACTGATTTTGAAATGGCGATAATCGATGAGAGACAACCGAAGGTAAAATCATTTGAACATCATCCGGTAAAACATAGTCTCTTCCCTCGATAAAGGCCCAGGCCTTTGCTGCTTTAATAATATCTTTTCCAGCTCTAGGACTTAGACCTTGAAAAGAATTGTTAATTCGAGATTTTTCTAAAAGAGAAATAACATAATTAAGTAGTGCATCCGAAACTTTTACTTGTTTTACGCTTTGATAAAGATCGGCAAGAACACTGGCCGTGATGGCCGGCTTCAGGTTGTGATAGTTATCTTGATGAGCATCACTGGAGATGATTTGTTTTTCATGCTGGCTATCAGGATAACCAATTTTAATTTTCATCATAAAACGATCAAGTTGGGATTCTGGTAAATGGTGAGTTCCAATTTGTGAACGAGGGTTTTGTGTGGCCACAACAAAAAATGGATGTGGAAGCTCGATAGTGTTTCCATCAAGTGTGACTTGTTTTTCTTCCATCGCTTCCAAGAGTGCACTTTGAGTTTTAGGTGTTCCACGATTTAATTCATCGGCCAGAATAAATTGATGGAAGATTGGCCCGTGAACTAAATTAAATTTTCCTTCTTTCGCATCGAAGATTTGAATTCCAATGAGATCAGATGGCATAAGATCATTGGTGAATTGAATGCGAGCAAAAGTTAAATCGAGAAGTTTTGCCAGCGTCTTTGCAAAAGTTGTTTTTCCCATTCCTGGTACATCTTCGATTAATAAATGCCCGTGAGAAAGAAAACAACAAAGTGCTAACTTAGTTTCTGTTTGTTTACCTAAAATAGAACTGTCGGCCGATCCTAGAAACTCTTGGATAAATTTATTCATTTTTTAACTCGATCTGTAGATTATTTTGAGGACTATCTATAATGCTAATTGAATTATGAAATATATCAATTTAGATTGGTGATATGGATAATTATTTATTGACCCTTATGGGATTTCTTACTGGATTAATTGACTCGGTCGTCGGTGGTGGCGGACTAATTTCAGTTCCTACTTTATCAATTGCTCTTACTCCAGGACCTCACGCGATTGGAACGAATAAAGTTGTCGGAGTCATTTCTGCCGTTATCGCTCTAATCGTCTATTCCAGAAAAGGGCATATGAAATGGAAAGATGGATTAAGTTTTTGCGTCGTCTGTATGCTTGGATCATTTTTGGGAAGTTCACTGGCCCCTTATGTACCTAAAGAATTCTTTCGTTATATGTTGCTTGTCATGTGTCCGATTATTTTATGGATCGTTTACCAGAAAGATAGGTTCTTTAAAGAGCGTGAGAATTTTATCAAACCTCATCCAGGATTCTTTTTTTTAGGGGCCATCTTAAGTGGCTTTTATGATGGAATCTTTGGGCCTGGCGGCGGCACATTTATGTTTCTGAGTTTGTTTTTAGGAACTGGTTATCCGCTACTTACTGCAATGGCGATTTCTAAACTAGCAAATACATTTTCAGCTGGAACAGCATTAACGACTTATGCATTGAATGGATATGTTCATTGGAGAGAAGGTTGGATAATGTCTTTAGGTGTTGCAGTGGGGGCCTTTATAGGCGCTACATATGCTTCTAAAGCTGCAGCTAAAATCATCAGACCAATGTTAACGTTTATTGTTTTGTTGTTAATGGTGAAGATGATCTGGTTCTCATAAAAAAAAGGCCCCTTCTTTCGAAGAGGCCCATGTACTTTTAAAAATTATTTTAAAGTTTTAAGTAGAGACTCGCTCATCTTCTTTGGAAGTGGAGCATAGTGAAGCTCTGCTGCGAACTTTTGTCCATCTTTAAGCGCCCAACCAAGGAAAGCTTTTGTAGCTGTGATTTGAGCAGAAGCAAGTTCTGGAAGAAGGATGTATGTGAAAGATGAAATTGGGTAAGCCCCTTTTGCATCAGCATTAATGATCGACATTCTTAGGTCACCATCAAATTTCTTAACAGAAGCTGCAGCAGCTGTGATTGAAGCAACTGAAGGAGAAACGAATTCACCTTTAGCGTTTTTCATAGATGCCATGTGAAGTTGTGCGTTGATAGCGTAAGCTAATTCAGTGTATCCGATTGCTCCGTCAGTTTGAGCAACCATTGCTGTAACACCTTCGTTACCTTTTGCTCCGATTCCTGATGGCCAGTTTACGTTTTTACCAGCACCAACTTTAGTTTTGAAATCAGCTGAAACGTTAGCTAGGTATTCTGTGAATACTGCAGTTGTCCCCGATCCATCTGATCTTCTTACTACAAGGATGTCAGTCGCTGGAAGTTTTGCTTTTGGATTTAATTTTGCAATTGTTGGATCATTCCATTTTGTAACAGTTCCTAAGAAGATGTTAGCTAACGTCGCACCATCAAGGTTTAAGTTAGCAGGAAGGCCAGCAACATTATAAGCAACAGTTACTGCACCAAGTACAGTTGGGATGTGTCTGATTGGAGTTTTAGCAGATTTAAGTTCGTCGTCTGACATTGGAGCATCAGTAGCACCGAAGTCTACAGTTTGTGCCAGGACTTGTTTAATTCCTCCGCCGCTTCCGATTGATTGGTAATTGAATTCAACGTCTTTGTGCGTTTTTTGGTATTCAGAAAACCATTTTGAATAAATTGGGTAAGGGAATGTAGCACCCGCACCATTAACCTTTTGAGCAGCAACAGCATTAAAAGACATAGCAATTGCAAGAAACATCAATAAATTTTTTAGCACAAAAAACCTCTCTCTAAATATAAGAATCGTTGTGCTTATTTTATATGTGATTTGAAGAAATTTGTATTGTTAGGATTTGGTTAGGTAGAATAAAAAAAGGGCCCCTTGCGGAGCCCTTCTTTATAATTAGTTAATTTTAGTTAACGAATTAGATGTCAGCTTTGATACCGAAAATAATTCTGTTGTCTTTAACTTCTTTGTTTGTAGCTGTTACATCATCAAACTTTTGTTTGCTGAAAGAGTAAGCTAGGTGGTAACGGAAGTTAACATCATTGAATGGCTTATACATAACACCACCAACAATTGTATTCTTTTTGTATTCAGCAGTGTTTGCAGTTAGGTCATCAGAGAATTTATCGTTAGCGTATTGAACGAATGGAGAGAACTCATTGATAGCGTAAGAAACGTTAGCGAAGATTGACGTAGTTTTATCGTCTGCGCTTGTTGCACCAGTTGTAGTTCTTTTTTCTTTTTTGAATTGTTTCCAGTCTGCATCGATAACTAGTCCAACAACTTCTGATCTGAAACCAGCGGCCATCATTGTATAGTCACCTTTTGTAGTTGGAGTTGCAGCTTGTGCATCACCATCTTGAGCAGCTAAAGTGTAAGATAGAGTTGGTTGGAACATTTTATCAAACATTACTGAAGAGTAATGAGCAGCGTATGCAAGAGATGTGTTCTTTGTTTCACCAGTTGTATCTGTTGCTGTTTTGTTTGGGTTAGAGATAGCAAGAGTTAACTTATGAGTGTCTAGGAAAGTATAAGTTCCTGAAACACCAAAACGGTAGTTACCGATGTTATTATTGTAAGCTGTGTATGCATCTGTTGCTAGGAATAGGTCAGTAGAAGAAATGAAAGACTCACGTCCGTATGCTTCAGCCCAGTTTGTTTTACCAAAACGAGTTGTGAAGAATGCATTCTTATGGTCAATATATAAATAATCTAGATCTGTTGTTGAATCATCTCTAGTTGTATTTGTGTATTCTTTGTTGAAACGGTAACGCATTCTGTATGAAAGAGTGTCGTTAATGTTACCCATCATGTTTAAGCGAATAAGGTTTGATAAGAAACCATTTTGCTTAGCTTCAGTAGTTGTTCCAGCTTGAGCAGTTGTCTTTGTGTTCGAGCTAATGAAATCAGCACGGCCTTCAAGATTAAACTTGTAGTCAAAAGCAGAAGCGCTTGTAGAGATAGCTGCAACAGCAACTAGAGTAATCATTTTTTTCATTGTTCATCCTTAATAATAGTTAATATTGAAAAAATGTATGTACGAAATAGTTTACTCAGACTTTATTGTGTTTGTGTATTAATTTTTGGTTAAGACCTTTAAAAAAAATCAAAACGCGTCATAATAGTGATTAGGATCATCCTCATAATAAGCAGAGAAAATGGAAACTATAGAACAAACGTTTAAATCAGAGACTAAAACGATCAAGTTTTTGATGCGCGCTTTTTTCTTTTTAATCCATCTTGCGATCATGACGGAGTTTGTGGATAACCCAAAGTTTAGGATTGGGTTAAGATTGGCGTTCTTTCTTTGGTTAGCAAAACCTTACTATAAAACTATTAAGCATCGTTATTACACGTATTGGACTTTCTCAGCATTATTATTTGTATACCTTCTCTTTAAAATTTATGAACAGTTCTATGTCTTAGACAATGAGCATATTGGTATCCTCTATTTAATTTCGTCACTACTTTTAATTATAAAGATGTATCTCCTTTCATCTCCGATTTATTATCCGCAGATTAGTTGGTGGGAGTATGACTTTAGATACCGTGACGATTTAAAGATTTCTGTTAAGTCAGGCGAACATGATTTTTCTGCCAGATTAACAGATCTAAGGCGCCAGGCAGGATGTGTTGCCATGTTTGAAGAGATAAAACTTGGTGAAGAAATTATTGTGAACGCAGCTCTTGATGAAGACAATGTCTTATTAAGAGGAATTGTCATGAGTAAGAGACGCGATGTGATCGGACGTCCTCTCATCTATGGTGTTCAGTTTAAGTTTGATAGTAAGAGTAATAAGAAACGCTACATTGCGCTTGAGCGTTTGTGGAAAAAGCAGAAACATAGTAAGCGTAAAATGAAGTTTGCTCATGTCTAAAAAAATGTCAGATCATTTATGGTTAATGGATGAAGCTTTGAAAGAAGCTCACAAAGCTTATCGTGAAGATGAAGTTCCTATAGGGGCAGTTATCGCGAATGCGGATGGTGCGATCATATCGCATGCTCATAACCAAAAAGAGAAAGTTCACAATCCTTGTGGGCATGCTGAGATTTTGGCGATTACTGATGCAGCTAAGAAGTTGGGCAACTGGAGACTTCTGGATTGTTCTATCTATGTGACGCTTGAACCGTGTCCGATGTGTTTGAGTGCTTTGATTCAAGCGCGAATTGGGCATTTGTATTTTGGGGCCTACGACACGAAAGGTGGCGCACTGAGTTTGAATTATAACTTCTATAAAGATCAGAAATTAAATCACAGCTTTCCTGTAACGGGTGGACTTCGTCACTTTGAGTGCTCGAGACTTCTTTCAACTTTTTTTAAAGAAAAACGCACCGGATATTCTAAAAATTAATTGAGGCCCGCATGACTAAATATCTAATCGCTTTATTGGTATTAACATCAACATCGGTTTTGTTTGCAAAAGATTGTGGAAAGAAGCTAGCCATTCAAAAGAATTCTGTTGTCGCTTATTTTAATTGTAAAAAAGGTGAAAAATCATGTGTGCAATTAAAAGATGTGAACGATGGCGAAAAGAAATTAAACGATTCTAGTAAAGTGGTGATTGGTGTTGATAGTGCAAGTTATGGAGCTGAGATTATAAGTATAAAACTCACACAAAATGGTGCTTGCTGGATAGAAAAATTAACAAGTGAAAATGTTAACGAAGAAATGTCTCTGGTTGTTAATGATGTCGTCCTTTCTTCTCCAATAATCGCAGCGCCTATTAAGGGAGATGCGATACAAATTCAGGTCTCTGCAAAAGAAGATAAAGGACTAGCATCTGTGGTTTGTAAAAATATTGATCAAAACTGCAGACCAAAGGAAGAGAGTTCAGACAGAAAAAAGAATGAGAAAGATTTATTTTATCAAACACCTTCCTTTGATCGCTCTGAAATTAATGAAAAATATGGATCTGTAATGGAGAGTGCTTATTGGTATACAGAAAAGAGTACTATTCCCGTTTATGAAACGAGCCAATTGAAAAAAATTATAGAAAATTACACTCCACCTGTTTTTAAAAATGAAAATAAAAAAGATAAAGTATGGTTTAACAGACAACAAGAATTTGATTATAAAACAAAGAAATTTGTATTTAGTGGAAACGCCGTAAAAATAATGGATTTAGGTTGGGTGAAAAGAGAAGATATGGTTCCTGCCAATGTTCTCAAGAGTAAACTTAAGCCAGAGTCCGCTTTTTTTACAAGTTATGCCATCGAGAAATGTAGTGCAATGGTTGGTAAGGCCATGCAAGCAGCAAAACAAGGTGAGAACTTTCTATCTCTTTTAAAAGAACACTCATTGATTTTTAGAAATAGTGAGATCGGTTTTTGCGCTACTGAGGGCGAGAGAATATGTCGTGCCAAAATCAATGAGATTAAGGCTCAAGTGGCAAACACTCCTTGCGAAAAATTACTTTAAAAAATACTTTTTAAACTTAATAAATTATTAACCATAAAAGTTGGTTTCGCAGTCGATGTGTTCTCAGCTTTATGTTGATTGTACCAACAAGAATCAATACCAAATTGATTGGCGCCTAAAATGTCAGCGTCTAGTCTATCCCCGATTACAATTGTTGATTCTTTCTTAAATTGCTTAGCTTTTTTCACAGTGTACTCAAAGAAGCGTACATCCGGTTTTGCAAATCCACACTCTTCAGATACAGCAATAAAGTCGATAAGAAATTTTAATTCAGAGTTTTTGATTCGCTCTCTTTGAACAAATTCAATCCCGTTAGTGATCACACCAACTTCACCAAATTGTTTTAAGTGGCTTAAAGCATCGATGGCACCATCTAAAAGCACAACATGTTTTGGAAGCTGCTCAAGATAAAATTCGGCCATTTTGTGAGGAGGAATTTCAATTTTGTGACGATCAAGAGTTCTTTTAAAACGTTCTACTTTTAAGAAGTCTTTGTCGACTTCACCTCTTTCAAGTTGTTTCCATAAAAGATTATTTTCTACTTTGTAAGTCTTGTGAATATCTTCAAGTAAATCTTTGATTCCAAAATTAATAAATGTTTCATTAAAACATAATTTCTCTGAAGCTTGGAAATCTAGAAGTGTGTCATCAAGGTCAAAAAGGAAAAGATTATATTTCATTGGGAAAAAACTCCGATTACAAAAAGGTGCCCTATGCTTTTTAATGATATTCGATTGACACGAAATTGTCTGCATACATAATTGATTAGTTCTTTAAAATTCCTCAAGGAGAAACAATGAAAAAGATTGTGTGTATGCTAGCGTTGCTTCTTACAACTGCGTGTGCATCTAACCAAAAAACATCTACTGAAGTTCCGAAAAAAACTGAAGGATTTGATTCTGTATTAACAGGTTATGAATATCCCTATCCAGTAAGTTATTACACTTTTGAAGGACAAGGACAAAAACTTCAGATGGCCTATATGGATATAAAACCTATAGGACCAGCGAAGAAAACAATTGTTATGTTACATGGTAAAAACTTTTCAGGTTATTACTTTGCTCCGATTATGAAAGAGCTTCAAGCTTTAGGTTATAGAGTTATTGTTCCAGATCAAATTGGATTTGGTAAATCAACTAAGCCTGAACATTTTCAATATTCATTTCCATTATTAGCAAGATTCACTGCTGATTTATTAACTCAAGCAGGAGTTACTGATTTCACTTTAGTTGGTCATTCAATGGGTGGGATGTTCGCAACTCGACTTGCTTTGATGTATCCGGAGCGAGTTCAAAAATTGATTCTGGTGAACGCGATTGGATTAGAAGACTACAAAACTCTTGTTCCATATAAAACTTTTGATGAGCAATACCCTGCTGAACTTACAACTAATGCTGACAAGATTCGCAATTATCAGAAAGTGGCCTACTACGATGGAAAGTGGAAAGAAGAGTATGAGCCAATGTTGATTCCACCAATCGGTTGGACGAAAGGCCCGGATGCTGCGCTGATTGCAAAAACTTCGGTGATGTTGAGTGATATTATTTATACTCAGCCGGTTTATTATGAATTCAAAAATCTTAAAATGCCGACGATTCTGATTATGGGGCAAAGAGATAAAACAGCTCCGGGAAAACCGTTTGCGTCACCGGAAAATCAAAAGAAACTAGGTGATTATCCTAAACTAGGGCGCGATGTTGTAAAAATGATTCCAAAGGGAAAGTTGATTCCAATGGCCGGTCTTGGACATATGCCATTTGTTGAGGATTTTTCTGGGTTCATGAAACTCCTCGAAGCCGAGTTATAGCCTTGACACAAGGCCCTCGATTTTACTAAGATGCCATCGGTAGTTAGGGAGCAGCAAAGGTACGTTCGGTCAACCCCGCCAGGCCCGGAAGGGAGCAACGGTAGCTGTTACTGCTTTGTGCTGTTTTCCTAACTGCTTCTTGTATTTCAATTTACTAATTCATCTAAATTCATTACCTTTTAAGCTGGAAAAAAATTCTATTTCCTCTGCCGTTTTAAGGAAGAAAATGTCGTACCAAGTTTTGGCCCGAAAGTGGCGTCCTAAAAAGTTTCAAGATGTGATCGGACAGTCTCATGTGACTCGCTCACTTCAGAATGCTATTGCCAAAAATAAAGTCGGTCATGCTTACATGATGGTCGGAACTCGCGGAGTTGGTAAAACTTCAGTGGCGAGAATTTTTGCAAAAGCGATTCGTTGTGAAAACATCACGGCCGACATCAATGCTTGTGGAACATGCCAGGCCTGTCTGGACTTCGATACTGAAACTTCAATGAACGTGATTGAAATCGATGGAGCTTCAAATAACTCTGTTGATAACATCCGTGAACTGATCGGCAATGTTCACTACCTTCCGACTTCTGGAAGATTTAAAGTTTATATCATCGATGAAGTGCACATGCTTTCTACGAACGCATTCAATGCACTACTGAAAACATTAGAAGAACCACCTGCTCACGTTGTTTTTATTTTCGCGACAACTGAAGCCCAAAAACTTTTAGGGACAGTATTGTCTCGCTGTCAGCGTTTTGATTTTAGAAACGTTCCGGTTGATACACTCGTAGCTCACGTAAAAGAGATCGCTAAAGTTGAAGGGATCAAATTTGAAAATGATGAATTGATTCATCAGCTTGCTGTACTTGGACGTGGATCTGTTAGAGATACACTTTCATTACTAGATCAGGTTTTAACTTTCTCTGATGAAAATAATGTATTAGAAGAAACACTGACAACATCTCTTGGTGTTGCCGGGCCTAAAACAATCACAGCGATTGCGAGTGCCATTTATACTGGGAATACAACTGAATTAAGTAGTATCTATTCGAGACTACTTTTTGAAAATGTTCCAGCAAAGAATATTGCAAGCTCACTGCTTGATGAATTGTTTAATAATTTAAAAAAGAAATCAGAGCTTTCAGAAGCTGAACTGATTTGGATTTATGAAACGATTGCTCGTGAGACGACTTGGATTTTTAGTTCAATCGTTCCAGAGAAAGCGTTTGAAGTGTTGATGTACAAAGTGGCGCTAAGACGTAGCTTCTTCAATCAGAAGATTGTAGGTGGCGGACAAACACACTCAGCAATATCATCTGCACCGGCCGCTGTTGCTCAAGCAGTTGAAGCAGCACCTGCTCCTGAAGAAGTTGCACCAGAAGAACCAAAAGAATTAACAGTTGCTCAAAAGCTTGAATCGATGATGTCGGAACTTGCGAGTGAGAGAAGTGCTGTGATTACTTCTGATCCAATCATCGCCGCTCCTGCAGCTGTGGTTGAGGAAAAAAAGAAAGTGACAGAAAATCGCGACCTGACATGGGAAGGATTTTTAAATGACCTGGGATCAAGATCTCCTGCTTCGGCATCGAATCTTGAACAAGGTAATACACTCTCGCCTGTGACTCTTGATAATGGACATTTGAATATTGAACTTGGGTTTGGTTTTGCCGGACAAGTGTTCATGGATTATTTAAATGAGCCGGAAGTTTATCAGAAGGTTTTAAATAACCTGAGTGAGTACTTTGGTGTTGATCAGAAGAATATTAGATTTGAATTGAAGCAAGTAACAGGTAAAGACGATTTTGTTACTCAAGCTGAAATCCGTGAGAATAAGGCGAATGCTACTCACCAAGATCGCGTAGAAGAATTTAAGAACAATCCGTTATTGAAAGAAGCTGAGAAGCTCTTCAATGCGAAAGTTGATAAAGTTGTATTAGATAATCCGAAAAAATAATTTAGTAATAAGGAGAATTATATGAAAGGTATGCAAAACTTAATGAAGCAAGCTCAACAAATGCAGCAAAAAATGGCTACATTACAAAAAGAACTTGAGTCACGTGAGATCGAAACATCTTCAGGTGGCGGAATGATTAAAATCAAAATTACAGGTAAGCAACAAATCACAGGGATCACAATCAACAAAGAATGTGTTGATCCTAACGATGTAGCTTCACTTGAAGACTTAGTTAAAACTGCAGTTAACCAAGCTGTAAAAGAATCACAAGATATGGTTTCTGGTGCAATGTCGAAGATCACTGGTGGAATCAACATCCCAGGAATGTTCTAGTCTATGGAATTGCCAGAAAAATTATTAAAGACCGTAAAGCAGTTTTCTCGCCTTCCAGGTGTTGGTGAGAAAACGGCGCTTCGTCAGTCTCTCATTATGACTAAATGGAATAAAGAAGACCTGATTGCGTTTGCAGAATCTATTAAAGGATTAGCGGATCTTAATCACTGTGAAAAGTGTGGAATGTTCTGTGACGATAGACTGTGCAAGATTTGCATGGACTACAACCGCAGCTCTTCTAAAACTCTTTGTATTGTTGAATCAGTCACAGACTGTTTGGCCATCGAGCGCAGTGGAAACTTTAGAGGCAAATTCCACATCCTATTTGGTGTCTTAAATCCACTGATGGGAATTGGACCTGATGAACTTAAGCTGGATAGATTAATCGATCGAGTTCGTGAAGAAGAGATCGAAGAACTTATTTTAGCAGTGAATCCTTCGGTTGAAGGAGACGCAACATGTTCTTATATTAAACAAATGCTGCCGGCATCGATTAGTGTAGACCGCATTGGATTTGGAATTCCAATGGGAGGAAGTTTGGAGTTTGTTGACTCGCTTACCATCACTAAGGCGCTAGAAAACCGCAGACATTTATAATTGGATAAAGATGATTAATAACTCGAGCAAAATTCCTAAATATGTTCAGGCCTTTTTCGAGTCATGCGAAATTGATGAGAAGATTAACCGCTTCTCTTTTTTCATGATCAGATCTGATGGTGTGGTTTTATATCACAATAGCAATTTAGCGAACTCACTTTCAAAGTCATCGATCGGTGCTCTTTTAAGTGGTGTATGGCAGGCCTCAAAAGCATTGTCTGAATTCATCCCGAAAGAAGAAGCAAAAGAAGGATATCGATTAAGTTTCGATACCTCTTCTCAAGGTATCTATATCGTACCTATTTCTACAGAAATAGATGAGCTGTATCTTGGTCTGATTTATCACGATGAAGTGAATCCAGGTTTTATTAAAAATAAAATGAGAGAGATGGCATCAAGCTTTGCGGAATTCTTAAATCAAGAATTGAAGGATCACAAAGCTAAGCAAGAATTAACAAATAATGTATTTGATAAAAACGACTACTTATTCGCCGACATTTCCGATGCTGAAATGGACCGATTATTTGCGTTTATAAAAAATTAAGGTAGTGCCATGTCTTTTGTAAATTATGTAAACAAAGAAGTTAACTGTAAGATCGTCTACTACGGGCCAGGGCTCGGAGGGAAAACGACTAACATTCAATACGTGTATCAAAAAACCAGTGGTGATAATAAGGGAAATATTATTTCACTTAACACTGAAAATGAACGCACACTCTTTTTTGATTTTCTTCCATTAGACCTGGGTGAAATCCGCGGTTTTAAAACCCGTTTCCACCTTTACACGGTTCCAGGACAAGTCTTCTATGAAGCTTCAAGAAAACTAATCCTAAGAGGCGTGGACGGCGTTGTCTTCGTTGCTGACTCACAAGTTGAGCGTATGGAAGCTAACCTTGAATCTCTTAAATCACTTGAAAAAAACCTTGTTGATCAGGGTTATGACATCACAAAAATTCCACTAGTCATGCAATGGAACAAACGCGACCTTCCGAATGCTACAAGTGTAAAAGATCTTCACGATGCCTTAAATAAGTGGGGCGTTCCTGAGTATGAAGCTGTGGCGATGAAAGGAACTGGAGTGTTTGATACGTTGAAGATGATTTCTAAGCTGGTACTGATGAATTTGAAAGGTGGATTAGAGTAATTTTTTATAGTCGAGGAATATCAGGTGAGCTTGCATTAAAGCTTCCTGATCATAAAAGCTCGACCTGCTTCCCACCAGGTGATGCCCTTCAAGGACTCCCAGGTTGAATCCTTTGAAGTAAAAAGGAAACTGAGCATTTTCTACATCAACAATACCATCATTCGATTTTTGGCTTCTAAACAATGCTTTTGTAAGCATCATCCACACATGACTATCTTGCCATTTGGATTCAAAAGCAATGGCCGTATAAAAAGGTTTTGAAGGAAGGAGTTTATGATTTCTTTTAAACCAGCTTTCTCTGAAATTTTTGTTCAGTGATTTTTGAAGTTCACTAGCAATCAAATCTATTTCTTTTCCTAACATTTTTTTAGAGACAGCTTCAGGAACTTTACCAATAGCATTTGCGATTTTTAGCAAGCGACTGTTGATATGATCGCTTCCCATGATAGGAGTGGCGATGAAAGAGAAACCAACAATATTTGGTGAGAGTTTCTCACCTTTTGATCTTAAATAATGAAGTGTATCGATTCCACCTTTTGAAAAGCAGAAAAACCACAGACGTTCATCCGGGTTGATTTCCATATACTCTTCGATTTGTTTTTTCAGGGCCAGTGAGTTTTCACGTGCGCCTTTTTTTCCATCAACTGTCGGTGCGATATGTTTGATGTTGTATTTATCAAGAAGGGTTTCAGCACCTCTTTTAAAAGCAGGTGTAGAAAAGATTTCATTGAAGACACCAGAAACTAAAACGATAGTCACGTTTACTTGAGGCATTCTTAGAGATGTTTTGTAATCGTCTACTAAGTGGCTATGAGCAAGTTCATGATAGACCGTCTTGAAGATTTCCTGATCAGTGGCATCGACTGTTCTTTTGTTAATCACGTTAGCGATAATGTCCTGGGCCTTTTCAGTGTGCAGGTCGAGATCGTCGATTGAGCTCACATCGAAATAAGACTTTAAAACAGTAAAAGCTGAACGGCTTAACCAGATGCTTGAATTAGTGATTGAAAGGACAGTCTTAAGAACGTCTTTTTTGCCCTTAAGCTTGATAAGCTTTTGTAAATTGAACACGATCTCTTCAGCACTAGTGTGCTTGGCGTAGCTCAGCACATCTTTACGCTTTTGAATGCGCGAGCGGTATTGAGAAAAGTTTTTTGAAAAGACGTTAATAGCGTTCATTGATTTAGCATTTCCTCGAGGGAATTATCAGTGTAAGATCATCTCATATTAATTTTTTAATAGTCAAACGATAGAGGTACATATGAGTGGAATTAAGATCGGGATCATTGGTGGAAGCGGCGTATATAAGATTGAAGGCATTGAAGTTACTAAAGAACACAAAGTCACAACGCCATACGGATCGCCAAGCTCGGAAATTATTGAAGCTAATTTAAATGGTAACTCTTTTTACTTTATACCTCGTCACGGTAAGACTCACTCTTTCACTCCATCAGAAGTAAATTACCAAGCGAATATTTTCGCTCTTAAAGAACTTGGTGTTGAGTATATTATTTCAGTATCTGCTGTTGGATCTCTTAAAGAAGAATTCCCTCCAGCGAGTTTTGTAATTCCTGATCAATTTATTGATTGGACGAAAGGAAAGCGCGAAAGAACTTTCTTTGGAAATGGAATTGTTGGACACGTTTCGACTGCTAATCCAGTTGACTTAGATCTTCATAAAATGTTGGTAGAGACATGTAAGGAAGCTGGTGTTAAGCACGGAGCAAGTGGATCGTACATTTGTATCGAAGGCCCACAATTTTCTTCAAGAGCTGAATCAAATATTTACAGAGGTTTTGGTGCAAGTGTAATCGGAATGACAAACGTTCCAGAAGCCTACCTTGCTAAAGAAGCTGGAATTGCCTATGCAACAATCGCAATGGTGACTGATTATGATTGCTGGAAAGAAGAGCACTGTACACTTGAAGAGATTATGAAAGTTATGGCAGCTAACAATGCTTCAGCTCACGCTGTTTTAAAACTGCTTATTCCAAAACTAACTAAGAACCCATTCAAAGTTAAAAAAGAAAATACATTTGCCGTTATGTCGAAACCTGAAAAATTATCTCAAGAACAAACACACATTCTTGAAGTGTTGTTACGCTAATGAGTTACGGAAGCCACTACACGGTACTTAAGAAAGAATGTATCGATACATTAACTGAGAAAGCTCCCACTGATGTTAAATCATATTATGCTGATTTAACCTTTGGTGGTGGTGGACACTCGTTTGAATTTCTTTATAGAAATCCCCTATTCAATGTCAGGTCAACTGATCAGGATCCGGATGCACTAAAGAATGGAAACGCGAGAATTGAAAGTGAAGGCATGCTTGGACGTATTAAACTTATTAATACCAACTTTGTGCACTTTGCAGAAATGATCCGCGAGCACTCACCTGAAGTTTTTGAAGCAGGTGGCTTTCAAGGAATTTTATTAGACCTTGGTGTTTCATCTCATCACTTTGATGAAGCAACCAGAGGATTTTCATTTCGTTTCGACGGGCCGTTAGACATGAGAATGAATCATGAGTCTGATGAATTTTTAACAGCAGCTGAAATCGTAAACACATATGATGAAAAAGATTTAAAAAGAATTTTCGAAGAGTATGGCGAAGAAAAAAACGCGAGAAAGATCGCGATGAAGATCGTTGAAGAAAGAAAAGTTAAATCAATCGAGACGACCAAAGAATTAGAAAATATAGTTTTCCATTGTTATCCAAAAGAACATAGATATGGAAAAACCAACCCCTCTACTCGGGTATTTCAAGCGCTAAGACTTGAAGTAAACCGCGAGCTTGAAGTTTTATCCAACACAATTACTCAACTAATACCTCTGTTAAAAATGAATGGGCGAATTGCGATTATCAGTTTTCACTCTCTGGAAGATCGAATTGTGAAAAATGTTTTCAGGGATAGCATGGCATTAACCGAGCTTCCGGTTGAGGTTTTAACAAAAAAACCGATTTTGCCAACTGAAGAAGAAATTTCCCACAATTCTAGGTCAAGAAGTGCTAAACTAAGAATATTAGAAAGAATTGAAGTAAAAAAAGACAAGAACAAATATAAGTACTGATTTATGGCATTTTAATCAAGGAGTGATTATGGCCTCGAAAAAATCTTCTGAAAAAATTCAGTTGGGTAAAAAAATAAAAGAAATTATTTTTAGCTCACAAGGCTTCCCTATTTTCCTTTCATTCACGACACTCGCAATATTATTCGTATTATTTCGTATGAAAAATGTTGAGATGGATTACACCATTTCAAAAACAAATCGCGAAATCGAAAAAGTCATCATGGACAATAAAGAATTAAAAGCAAAGAAAGCAAGAATGCTTTCTGCAGACAAGTTAAGAAAGCTTGCAATGGCCCATCACTTAGATCAGCCAACACAAGACCAAATAATTGTCATTCCATAGGAATTGGAAAATTAAGGTATGAATAGAGTAGAAAAAAACAGAATTATTTTCGTCTTCACATGTTTTTGTTTGTTTTTCCTTCTCGTTTTAGGAAAAGCTTTTAAGGTTCAATTGATTGATTCAAGCGACCTTATTGTCAGAGCAAATTCACAGTTTTTAAGAGAAGTAACCGTTTATCCTAAACGTGGAAATATCTACGACCGTATGGGACACCCTCTAGCTCTAAACGTTCAAACCTACAGCATCTTTGCCATTCCTAAAACTGCTGACTACAAGCTCGACATCTATAAAAAACTTTCAAAAATTATCCCAGAGCTTTCATATAAAGAAATGGTTTCTACTATTAAAAAGAGAAAACGTTTTACTTGGCTTGGGAGAAAGCTTCGTCTGACAAAAGATCAGGTTGAAGAAGTAAAAGAGTTAAGAGGAATCTTCATCGAAGGAACTCCTGAGCGCGTTTACCCGAACCATGAACTTCTGTCTCAGGTTATCGGCTTTGTTGGGTTAGATAACAAAGGACTTTCAGGCCTTGAGTATATGTTCGATAAAGAGTTAAAAGGAAATCCGGTAACTCTTAAGTACACGATCGACAATAAAGGTCGTCCGATTAAATTTGAAAGTCATCAAAGTGTGACTGCCCAAGCAAAAGACATCAACCTTACAATTGATAAAGATATTCAAAGTATGGCCGAAAAATACCTGAAAGAAGCTGTGCTAAAACACAATGCTGATAAAGGTGGAGTCGGTGTTATTGATGCAAGTACGGGAGAAATTCTGGCAATTGCCAACTACCCTAGTTTCGATCCAAACGATGTTAGAGGATCAAACCCGGAAGATCGAAAGTTAAGTTTTGCCATTGAACCGTTTGAACCGGGGTCAACTTTCAAAGCTTTCACTGTTGGATCAGCTCTAGAAAATAAAGTCGCAAAACTTGAATCAACTTATTATGCTGAACAAGGAAGAATGCGAGTTGATAATCACTGGATTAAAGAAGCTGAAACTCACGAGAAGTTTGAATGGATTTCAGTTGCAGATATTCTTCGTTTTTCATCAAACGTTGGAACAACAAAAATTGCTTTTGACTTAAAATTCCCTCGCTTTAAACAAACGATTAAAGAATTAAACTTCGGAAATAAAACTGGGATTGAAGTTCCGGGAGAGTCTCGCGGGATTTTCACTGAAGCTGATAACGTTACACCTCTATCATTAAGTAACATTAGTTTTGGACAAGGAATTGCGGTAACAGGCGTGCAGATGCTTGCGGCCTACGCGGCTATCGCTAACGGTGGAACTTATATTCGTCCGACACTGATTAAGCGCGACCCGAATGTTGTAACCGTTTCTGAGCTTGAGCCGGAAAATGAAAACCAATTACAAAAAAGACACACAGTTTTTTCTAAGAAAACGACTGATGATTTAACGAAAGCTTTAACGGCCGCAGTTGAAAAAGGAACAGGTAAAGCAGCTCAAATCCCTCACTTTCAAATTGCAGGTAAAACAGCAACAGCTCAAAGAGTTGATAGAAATGGTGGATACAAAGGTTATGTGGCAGGGTTTGTTGGTTATCCGGTAAACGTTGATAACCGTTTTGTTATCGTTGTTTATATTGATAATCCAAAAACTGGTGGGTATTACGGAGGAGCTGTCGCGGGTCCTGTGTTTAAGAATCTTGCCGAGTATATTCTTTATAAAAACAAAGATATCAGCCGACTTGCTGAACATGAAGACAACGATTACGATCTGAAAAAAGTAAAAACTAATATTGATATCGTTCAAGTGAAAGAGTCATCGACTAGATCACTGACTCCAGGAATTGTTCCCAACATGATGGGACTGGATAAAATCACGACTTCAAATATTGGGACTAAGTTAAATCTTCAAATGTTACATAAAGGAATGGGAGTTGTTTCATCACAATTTCCGGCCGCTGGAACACCTGTGACAGAAGATACGGTTGTTAAACTGGAATATACACCTCCAACATACGAATAGAATTATGAACAAAAAAGCACTACTGGATTTAATTAATTCTGATATCGCTTCAAGAAATATTATTACTTCGTTTGGAACGGATATTACAAATATCACGACAAATCTTCAGACGGCAAAACCAGAAGATATTGTTTTCTACAAAGTTTATAACAATGGAAAATCCATTGATGATTTTAATAAGAGAATCACGGGGAGAAACCCGGGACTCGTTATTTTAAATCATGGTGCAGAAGCATTCATTAAGAATGAAAATTGCATTTTTATTTCAGCTGAAAAGTTCCTCGCTGTTCAAAAAAGACTACTGGATATGATGTTCCCTGATAAAGGCACGATGAAAATCATTGGTGTAACAGGAACAAACGGAAAAACGACAACGGTAAACCTGGCGATGGAAATCAGCACAATGCTTGGCCATCCGGCGATTTCTATTGGAACAATCGGTGTTCATGATGCCGCAGGAACGCTAATTGATGACCTAGAATCAACAACACCATCTTTTGTAGAGTTTCGAAAATTAATCTCTCAATATCAGAGTAAATACGAAGTATGTTTCATTGAAGTGAGCTCGCACTCTTTAGTTCAAGATAGACTTCATGGCCTTATGTTAGACGGTGGAGCTTGGACAAGTTTTTCTCAGGATCACCTGGATTATCACAATTCAATGGAAGAGTATTTTGAAGCTAAGATGATTCTTGAAAAGAAATACCTAAAACCAGGGAAATCTCTTCTAGTGCCATTCTTTGAAAAAGATCTTTATAAGAACATTTTAAAAAATCATCCAAGTGCTAAGGTAAAAATCGCTAAGACTCTGGAAGAAAGAAAGTATAAAGAAAAGCCTCTATTTTATCACTCGCCATATAATCAAAGTAACGTAGAGCTGGCATTGCAGTTAAACGAAGATCTATGGGGCAGCGATAATATATCTTCAATCAAATTAGAAAATATCAAAACACCATTGGGACGTTTTTCAGTGATCGAACTGGATAATGATTCGATGGCCATTATTGATTACGCTCATACACCAGATGCACTTTTAAATATTGGAAAGGCCATTAAAGAAGCATTCCCCGGATATTCATTAACTGTTGTTTTTGGCTGTGGTGGAAACCGTGACAAAACAAAACGTCCATTGATGGGTAAAGCGGTTGCAAGTTTTGCAGATAAAATTATCGTCACATCAGATAACCCGAGAGATGAAGCACCGGAAGATATTGTTATGGATGTCATCAACGGAATCAGCAAAGGTTACGAAGCAGTGATCGATAGAAAAAAAGCTATTATTTACGCTCTAGACTCGAAAAGAAAGAAAGAGATCGTCCTGATTGCCGGTAAGGGGCACGAAGAGTATCAGGAAATAAAAGGTGTGAAACACGCTTTTAGTGATTTCAATATCGTTCAAAATTTTAAAAACGGATAACATTTATGGTTTCATCTAAACTACTTACTAAGCTTAAATCAATTAAGACGATCAATAGTATGATCGATCATAAGAAAAAAGAGTTTGAACTAAAAGTGAACACTGATTCAAGGTCTTTTAAGGCCGGAGAAACTTTTGTCGCTTTAGTTGGTGAGAATTTTGATGCTTTCAACTACATTGAAGGCGTTTTAAATCTAGATGCAAAAGTGATCGTGATCACTCATACAGATGAGAGAGCGGCACTGTGCGAATCTCTTTCTGTTTTATATCCAAAGACTATTTTTATTACCGTCACTGATACACTCTTGTTTATTCAAGAGCTGGCCACACTTCACATGGAAGGCTGGAAAAAAGCGGATAAAGAGAGAATTGTCATTGGGGTTACTGGGTCAAACGGTAAAACGACTCATAAAGAAATGATCTACTTCCTTTTGAATGAACTTCTGCCTGGAAAGGTTTTGGCGACTAAAGGAAATTTAAATAACCATATCGGTGTTCCTTTAACGATTTTTCGTCTGAATAAAAAACATAAAGTCGCCATTATCGAAATGGGGATGAATCACAGCGGAGAAATCCAGGTTCTGTGTGACATCGCGAAACCTCAACATGGAATGATTACCAATGTTGGAGCAGCTCATATCGAATTCCTAAAAAGTATGGAGAACATCTTTAAGGAAAAAGGGACTCTTTACGATAGCGTTGTGAAAAACTCTAAAGGTAAAGGCATGTTCGTAGTGAACGGAGATGATGTTTACTTAAGTAAATTGAAAAAAACGCCAGGTCTTACGACTTACGGTGAGAAAAATGGCGATGTAAAAGTAGCTATCAGTAACGGCGAAATAGTTTTCAACATGGGTAAGACTCCAGTGTTGATAAACAATAAAAATATATTTGAGCACCATAACCTGAAAAACTTAGCTGGAACGGCCATCCTGGCGATGAAGCTCTTCCCGAAAAAGATTAAAAAAGTTGAAGAAGCAGCCTCAAGTTATCAACAGCCATCAATGAACAGATCTCAATGGGAAAACAATATTTTCCTAGATGCTTATAATGCTAATCCAAGCTCGATGAGAGTGTCTCTGGATTCATTTGTGACGATCATGAAAAACAAAAATGTTTCTCTCGATGATTGTTATTTTGTTTTGGGCGACATGAATGAACTTGGAGACCACGCAGCTCCGATGCATAAAGAAATTGCAGCTCATGTAAAAGAGTTGGGAATTAAGAACGTGACTTTCATTGGAAGATACCGCGAGTTTTATAAAGAAGGTTATCCAAATCCCACTAGTAATTATTTAACAAAAGAAGAGTTCAGAGATGAATGGATTCAAATTAAGAAGAAATATAAATTCATTTTCATTAAGGCCAGTCGTTCATTAGAACTAGAAACGCTGATGAAAGTAGATTAATATTATTTCAAACTCTTAAACTTAAAAGGTGCGTCCCGATGCTTTACCACTTACTTTACCCACACCACCATATGTTCAACCTTTTTAGGTACATCACTTTTAGAACGGTTGTTGCCTTTCTAGTTGCGACGGTGTTGTCGATTATCTGGGGAAAATTCTTTATCAACTTTATGAAGAGAAAGCAGTTTGGTCAGATCATCCGTGATGACGGGCCAGAGTCGCACTTTAAGAAAAAGGGTACTCCGACTATGGGCGGTGTATTCATGCTTGGTTCAATTTTTGTGACGACATTAATTTGTGGGAACTTTTTTTCGATGCCACTGCAAATTACTTTAGGCGTAACATTTTCATATTTCCTGCTTGGATTTTATGACGACTATCTGAAAGTTTTAAAGAAAGACACAAAAGGTGTTTCGGCAAAAGGTAAGCTTGCTTGGCAGTTTATCACAGCAGGAATAGCGCTTTATCTCATGGTGAGTCAAAATATTATCAACACAGAAGTATTCATTCCTTTCCTTAAGGCCCCGATACTTGACCTTGGTTACTGGTATATTCTATTTGGTTCAATCGTTATTGTCGGATTTAGTAACGCAGTTAACCTAACAGATGGTCTTGATGGCTTAGCAATCGGCCCGATCATGGTGAGTGCAGCAACGATGGGTTTGATCACTTACATCACTGGTCACAAAGAATTTTCTCAATATCTTTACCTGCCATACTTCGAAGGTATGGGAGAGTTGACTGTCTTAACTGCGGCTATTATAGGTGCAGGAATTGGCTTTTTGTGGTATAACTCGTATCCAGCTCAAATTTTTATGGGCGATGTTGGATCCCTTTCTTTAGGGGGAACATTGGGTACGATTGCCGTGCTTGCTAAGTCTGAATTTCTTTTTGTCGTTATCGGCGGGATTTTCGTGATTGAAGCATTATCAGTAATCATCCAAGTGGCTTCATTCAAAACTCGCGGAGTACGCGTTTTTAAAATGGCACCTATCCACCATCACTTTGAAAAACTAGGCTGGCCTGAAACGAAAGTCACTGTTCGTTTCTGGATCATCAGTGTGTGCTTGGCCATCCTTGCACTAACGACGTTAAAAACAAGATAACGTCGTTACAAAACGACGGAGTATTGTGAATGGAAATGGAAAGATTTAAAGGTAAGAAAGTTCTTATCGTTGGTATTGGTAAAACTGGTTTCTCGCTAATTAACTTCTTCACGAAGCTTGAGTGTGAAATTCGTGTCACTGATATTAAGCCCATCTTCGATTTAAATAAGTCTGTAAAAAAGATTAAAAAGATTGAACCAGCATTAGAGATGACTTTCGGCGAACACAAAGACGAAGACTTCCTGGATGCAGACGTTATCGTTTACTCAGCAGCAGTAAATCCACTTCTTCCTCAGTTAGAATTAGCACGTAAAGCAGGTAAAGAAGTTTACTCTGACTTCGCTCTTGCTTACAAACTTTGTAAAAAACCAGTAGTCGCAGTTTGTGGATCTTTCGGTCGTACAACAATTGCAGCAATGATTGGATACACTCTTAAAGTTGACGGAAAAAATGTTTTCGTTGGTGGAACAAGTGAGATGCCATTCATCGAATACTGCCTTCTTCCAAATATGGCAGAGATTGATTACGTAGTTGTTGAAGTATCAGCAATTCAAATGAAATCTCTTCAAGACTTCCATCCTAAAATGGTTGTTATCCCTAACATCGGTGAGAACTTCTCTAAAGCAAACTTCGCTTCAGTTAGTGAATACATTGAAACTAAACTTTCAATTACAAAGAAATTATCTCCGGATGATATGCTGATCGCTAACTACGATACACTTGCTAACAATAACCAAATTAGAAACGCGAACTGCCAGGTATTCTGGTACTCAAGAAGATCATTCGTAACTCTTGGAGTGATGAATGAAATTCAAGGAACGCATTTCCACGATAGAAGAATTCACTCAAACATTAACTTCCACTCAGAATTCAAAGTTTCTAAAATGAGAATCGTTGGGCAAGTTAACCGTGAAAACTTAATGGCCGCTGTGACTGCATGTAAAGCACTAGACGTTAGTGATGCTGCTATCCAGACATGTATCGAAAAATTCCCAGGGATTCCTAATCGTATGGAATTCATCATGGAGAAAAACGGTGTGTGTTTCTACAACGATTCAAAAGCTGAAACGATGCCAGAAATGCTACAAAGTTTAAAATCATTCAAAGAACCAGTAATTTTAATTGCTGGTGGTAAAGACAATGAAGACCTGAACTTCGACCCATTCGCTAAAGAGATGATTGCAAACGCAAGAGTTCTTGTTTTAGTTGGAGAGTGTAAAGAAAGGTTAAACAGAGCTCTTGGAGATCACAACCAGACTTACATCGTTGGATCGTTTGAAGAGTCAGTTTTATTTGCTTACCAAAAATCGAGAACGGGAGATGTTATTCTTCTTTCTCCAGGGAACCCAGCTTCTGACTTTTTCCGTGACTACGAAGAGCGCGGGAACTACTACAAAAAACTGGTTTACCAACTGTAATGCCTGCTAATCATCCAATTATTAATAACAGTGCTCATTCATCGATGAGCACTGCTGTTGATTCAGATCTTTTATCAATTATATTAAATGTCTCACCTGTGTTTTTAACTCTGATCGTTTTGAGTTTTCTATTCATTGCGTACAAAAGCATCAATAAATTTTTCATGACAGAAGCTTTGACTGAAACTCAGTTAAAGAAAGAGCTTAATTATCAGACGATCGCTTATGCAGTCTTCATGTCTGCAATGGCGGGATTCATGGCCGACATGTATTTGAGTCTTCCGGTTTCAATCTTCATCGCCTGCTGCTCTTTATATGTGATTTATCTTTTCATAAGATTTTTAACACCTAAAACTTAATTCCCGATCCCCGAACGCGGGTATTAGTTTTTTAAATATATCTTTAAGATTATTTAAACTTTGTTAATCTATATAGATGAATGAAGAAATTGCGGACATAGATAGATTAGTAAAAGTTTTCCTTTCAACTTTGGCGATCATTATCACCATTGGTTTGATCATGGTGTGGTCATCGAGCTATATTCTGGCGAACGAAAGTTTCGGAACTCCTTATCACTACATTATCCGTCAGCTTATTTATTTATTCCTGGCGATCGGAACTGCCTTTGCTGTTTCAAAAACTAAATACACGTTCTGGCTTAAATACGGTTATCTGATTAACATCGTGGCCGCTGGGATTGTGGCCCTTACAATTGTTAAAGGAATCGGAGCTTCTGCAAAAGGAGCAAGTCGCTGGTTATCTTTTGGCGGGATGAGTTTACAGCCTGGTGAGATCGTAAAGTTCACAGTTATTCTTTCTGCCCTAACGTTCTTTGAGAACTGGAATAAGATGGATAATAAAGAGCGCATGAAGCACGGCGGAACTCTTTTTTTGCCTCTAGCTCTTTTAATTAAACAACCAGACTTTGGGACATTCTTTATTTGTTTCGTTGTAATTTCTTTTGTTTGTTTCATGAGTTCATTTCCTAGAAAGTATTTCTACTACTCACTGATTACCGGTGCAGTTGGTGGGGTCTTCGTTTTATTCTCACAGGCCTACCGTGTAAAACGTATGCTTACTTACCTAGATCCATGGAAAAATCCACAAGGTTCAGGTTTCCAGATTATTCAGTCTTATATGGCCTTCGCTAAGGGATCAGCTTTCGGGCAGGGTCTTGGTAACAGTAACGAAAAATTATTTTATCTTCCGGAAGCACACAACGACTTTATCTTTTCGGTTATCGGAGAAGAGCTAGGTTTCATTGGTGTTATGGTTCTGATTTGCTTATTCGTCGCGTTTATTTATTTTGGGTTTAAACTTGCGATTCAAATGAGAGACCGCCTCTCTACTATTATGGTATCGGCCATCGTTTTCGTTCTTGGTCTTCAAGCACTTTTAAATATGGGCGTAGTTCTTGGGCTTCTTCCTACTAAAGGATTAAACCTGCCATTTGTTAGCTATGGTGGATCATCTCTCCTCTGCAATTTTTTTGGAATTGGCTTGCTTCTCTCAGTTGTTAAGGGTTATCGTGACCGACTTATGACGGGTGAAGAAACTGAGTATAAACCGCGTCGTTCTAATTCAACTCGTGCTAAAAACCAAGAGCAAGTTGAAGAAAACGAAACGGATCATGCTTACGTTTAAGAATAAAAATCCCTATTAAATTTTTGGAGTTTATATATGTTCCGCAATCACTCGGCCCTAAAGCCAAATATTGTTAAAATTCATTTTGTTGGTATCGGCGGTATTGGAATGAGCGGGATCGCTGAAGTTCTTTTATCCTTAGGATATAAAGTTTCAGGATCTGATGTTGCTGAATCACCAAACGTAAAAAAATTAAAAAAGATGGGAGCTGAAATTCACATCGGACATAAAGCAGAGAACTTAGATAACGTAACGGTTGTTGTTCATACATCTGCTGTTAATGAAACAAACCCTGAAATGTTACGAGCTAGAGCTGATGGTATTCCAATTATCAGACGAGCTGAAATGCTAGCTGAATTAATGCGCTTAAAATATGGTCTTGCTGTTGCTGGTACTCACGGTAAAACAACAACGACATCATTTCTCGCTACAATCCTAGCTGAATGTAAAATGGACCCGACATACATCATTGGTGGAATTGTAAAAAACCTTGATGGACACGCGAAAGTTGGACAGTCTGATTACCTGGTAGCAGAAGCAGATGAATCTGATGGATCATTTCTTTTATTAACTCCTGTTATGTCAGTTATCACAAACATCGATAACGATCACATGGATCACTACGGTACAGAAGAAAACCTATTCAAGTCATTCGTTGAGTTTGCTAACAAGATTCCATTTTATGGAGTTGTGGCCTTGAATGCTCATGATGAAAAACTAATGAAATTAAAAACTGAAATGAAGCGTCCAGCTGTCACTTTCGGTATTGATATTCCAGCTGACTTTGAAGCACGTAACATTGAGTTCGGTCACTTTGATACAAGCTTTGATATTTATCACAAAGGTGAAAAACAAGAGCGATTCAAAATCAATCTTCCAGGTCGCCACAATATCTTAAACAGTCTTGGAGCTGCAGCTCTTGCATTCCACATGGGACTAAGCTTTAAAGAAATTGCAAAGGCCGTGTGTAAGCTTGAAGGTGTTGGAAGACGCTTCCAGCTTCTAAAGAAAGAAGGATCATTTGAAGTGGTTGACGATTACGGACATCATCCGACTGAGATTGCTTCAACTCTTAGAATCGTAAAAGATACGAGAGCAGACTATAAGAAGATTGTTATTTTCGAGCCACATAGATACACGAGAACGCGCGATTGTTGGGATCAGTTCCTTCACTGCTTTAACGATGCGGATGAACTTTATTTACTTCCGATCTATGCAGCGAGTGAGCAGCAGATTGACGGGATTTCGACTGATAGACTAGTAGAAGATATTAACCGTCTTCATCCGAACTTTGCTAAAAAAATTGAGAGCATCGACAAGCTAGTTGAAGTGATTGAATCACATAAAGCTGACAAAACGATTGTCGTGACTTTAGGTGCAGGATCAATTGGAAAGACTGTCAGAAAGTGGGCAGGGGTTGAGTAATAATAATTACTCAGATATTTTATCTTTTCTTAAATCCAAACGGACAATGCCTACAACCCCCTTTACAACATTTTCTTAGATGTTGAAGGTAATATGAAGTTGAGATTGTTTCCCCAGTCTTGGGATCATTATAAAAGTCTTCTTTAGCAAGCGAAGCTTCTTTGTTTAGAGCTTCGCATTGATCCTTATATTCTTTGGATTTATTTTTATTTTTCATAATACTTGAAGGCCAAGGTTTTAAGTTGATACTTTGGCTTAGTTGTTTTTAGTTTTTTTAGATTGTACCTTATTATTCCATACTAAGGCGAACAACCAGAGCAATAGACAATCCCTTAAATTCTTTTGTAACATCATTGGATGCTAGCAAACATAATCAATCACCCAGACGTTCAAATCGAGATCGATAAAGATCTTAAAAAATATTCTACTATGAGACTTGATGCTCGTGGGGATTTGATAACGGTTAAAAGTGTTGAAGGATTAAAACACACTCTAAAAGCGCTAACAAAAAATAATATTGAGTACCGTGCCCTTGGTTGGGGAGCTAACGTTCTTCTTCCAGTTAAGGCAGACCTACCTTATCTACAATTAGATTTTGAATTCGACAGATCAGTATTTGAGTCTCCCAAAGACGAATACATTCTTCCAGGATCAGTAAGCCTTGCCACTCTTACCAGCCACGCTAATAAGTTTGGTCTAAAAGGATGGGAAGTTTTTACAGGAATTCCAGCAAGCTTAGGCGGCGCGATCTTTATGAACGCCGGAACAAATCTTGGTGAAATCGGATCTATTATAAAGGAAGTAAAACTCATCACGAAAAACGGAGAAGAAAAGTCGGTTATTATCGATAAGAATTCGTTTTCATACAGACATAATCATTTTGTCGATTCTGGTGATATAATATATGAAGCCCGACTAATTCACTTTGGATTAGATGAGGCGATTTCAAAGAAAATCCGCGAGTATCTTGATATGAGAAACCGCACTCAGCCTTTAAAAGAATGGACGTGTGGATGCATTTTTAAGAATCATCACGATCGACTTCGCGACGTCACTTGTCGAGCCGGTCTTTTTATAGATATAATGGGCCTGAAGGGGCTCACAATTAAGAACTTAAAGATTAGCCCTAAGCACGCTAACTTCATGGAAAACTCTGGTGAGAGCTCTTATGAAGATGTTATGCAAATGATAACTGTCCTTCAAAAAGAATTGAAGTTGCAGTTTGGTGTCTCATTCGAAACGGAAGTTGAATTTTAAACTATAAGCACGAAAGCTTAAAATATAGAGAAAAGTCAGGATGGCATTTTTTAAGAACAAAACATTTATCACAATAGCGATTGTTGTCGCGATTTTGGTATTAACCAATATCGTAGTGTCGTCTCTTGGGCCGACAGAACAATTCAACGCTGACCTTTCATACAGATCAAATTTAGGAAAATGCCCAACTCGTCCAGCAGGAACGATGGCACTTCAAGTTGTAAAAACTTTCGAACAAACTCATTCTCTTCGTGATGTGAAACTTAAAATCGTGAGCGAAAAATGGAGCGATAAGTATTTCGTTTCTGATTACAAAATTAAGTACGATCCATTCAGTAAAGTTTTAGATTTAAACTTCAACTGCCCAGAGCCGTTGATGAAAGTTCAAATTTACAGAAAAGACAGCGCTGAATCTTATGAAGCAATCCTTGTTGATAACGGACAACTATTCGATCCAACATATGAAGCACTATTAAGATCGGAAAAGAAGTTAACGCACGACCTTCCATACCTGTCTATGCCTGTTGGGGAGATGGAAGATAAGATCCAGATCGACGTTACTAACCTGGTTAAAGAGATGAGACCGGGACTTAGATCAAAGTTGTCTGAGGTCATTTTGAACGACAATAAAGAATTAACCATCATTTTGTCCATTAATGGGCACCCAAGTAGTGTCTTTATGGGACTAGATGAATGGAGTGATAAATTAGTTAAACTTGATAAGATTGTGAACTACATGGAATTAAAAGAAAAAATTCCAGCCATTATCAATCTTACAAATAGCAAAAAAGTTGTTGTCAAGTTTAACGATAAATTCTAGCATTTTAAATGACAGAATGAATCTGTTGTAAATCGTATCTAAAAAGAGAAAGGATTCTCACTATGAACGACAAGAATATCATCGTAGGTCTCGATGTAGGAACAACGAAAGTTTGCACGATCGTTGGGCTTCAGCATCCAAATCAAGAATTAGAAATTATCGGAATCGGTACACACCCTTCTTATGGACTTAAGAAAGGTTCCGTTGTGAATATCGACAAGACTGTTCGCTCGATTCAGAACTCGCTTGAAGAAGCGCGCCTGATGGCCGGAGTGAATATAACTAGTGCGACTATCGGTATTGCCGGAAGCCACATTTACAGTTTCAACTCTTCTGGGGTTGTTGCTATTAAAGGTAAAGAGATTACTCAAGACGACGTTGATCGCGTTCTTGAAGCTGCTAAGGCAGTTGTTATACCAAGTGATAGAGATATCCTTCACGTTATTCCTCAGGAGTTCCGTGTTGATAATACAACGGGTATCAAAAACCCAATCGGTATGTGTGGAGTGAGACTAGAAGCTCACGTTCACATCGTTACCGGATCAATTCCTCTAATCCAAAATTTAGTTAAATGTGTAGAGCAGACAGGAATCGATGCTGAGCACGTTACACTTCAGCCGCTAGCTTCTTCTGAAGCAGTTTTATCATACGAAGAAAAAGAACTGGGAGTTGTCCTGGTTGATATCGGTGGTGGAACGACTGACATCGCGGTTTGGAAAGAAGGAAGCTTAGTTCACTCACAAATTATTCCAATCGGCGGGAACCATTTCACGAATGACCTGGCCGTTGCTTTAAAAATTCCTCACAACGAAGCTGAGCGAATTAAAATCAACCACGGTAGTGTTCTTGCTGAACAACTAAATCAATCAGCACACATTACGGTTCAAGGCCTGTCTGGAACAAAGCCTCGCGAAGTACAATTAAGTGTAGTCGCTGAAGTTTTAGGTGCACGCGCTGAAGAGTTATTCGATGTCGTTCGCGCGATGGTTGAAGATAAAAAATTAATGAATGATGTATCAGGTGGATTTGTTCTAACTGGTGGTGGTGCTCTTATTAAGGGTATGCCGGAGTTAGGAGAGTACATCTTAATGAGATCTTGCAAAATCGGTTTCCCAATTCCATTTGGTGGAATGACAAACATTATGCAAAATCCAAAATACTCTACTGTTCTTGGGCTTCTTCTAGAAGCTTCGAAGAGAAAACCTTATGTTCATACGCAAGGACAATCTACAAGCAACCATAGAGTGACTTTCTCGAAAGAGAAAGAATCAACTCCTGAATCAAACAATGATTTGATTGGGAAATTGAGTGAATCACTAAAATCGGTTTTTAAAGAAATATTCTAATTTATAAGTTTATTTGAATTCCCGTAGGAGGAATATATGTTCGAAATGACAGACGCAGAAAACAGAATCAACGGTGCTAAGATTAAAGTTGTCGGAGTTGGTGGTGGTGGATGTAATGCCGTTAACACAATGATCCGCTCTGGATTATCTGGTGTTGAATATATTGTAGCTAATACTGACGCTCAGGCATTAAGCATTTCACTTGCTGAAACAAAAATTCAGTTAGGTGGAACAGTTACTAAAGGTCTTGGAGCTGGAGCTAACCCTGAAATCGGAAAAAAATCTGCACTTGAAGATTATGAGAAAATTTCTGAAGTACTAAAAGGTGCTGACATGGTTTTCATCACTGCTGGTATGGGTGGTGGAACAGGAACTGGAGCTGCTCCGGTAATCGCTAAACTTGCAAAAGAACTTGGTGCTCTTACTGTTGGTGTAGTAACAAAACCTTTCGTATTCGAAGGTAAAAAAAGATTTAAACAAGCTGAAGAAGGGATTAGAAATCTTGAAGAAAGTGTAGATTCACTTATCACGATTCCAAACCAAAGACTTCTGTACCTTGCTGGAGAAAACCTTTCTCTAGTAGATACATTCAAAAAAGCTGACGAAGTTTTATTAAACGCTGTTCGCGGTATTTCTGATCTGATCAACAACACTGGTCACATCAACGCTGACTTCGCTGACGTTTCAACTGTTATGGCAAACAAAGGTCTTGCTCTAATGGGAACAGGAACTGCTGCTGGAGCTGGACGCGCGATTAAAGCTGCAACTGAAGCAATCAGCTCACCTCTTCTAGAAGATATTTCAATCAATGGAGCTACAGGTATCATCATTAACATCACAGGGAGTGACACACTTTCTATGCATGAAACAAATGAAGCTGTAACTCTAATCATGGAAGCTGCTGATGAAAACGCTGAAATCATTTTCGGTACAGTAATCGACAACAACATGGTTGATGATATTAAAGTTACAGTTATCGCAACTGGACTTGGTGGACAAATTAGAGCTCACGCTGGAATGATTTCTGGACAGTCAGCTTCTACATCTACAATCAATTCATCTCAAACAACTCAGCAAACTCAACAAGCTTACGTTGCACCTCAACCGGTACAACAACCAGTTTACGTTGCTCCAGTTGCTCAACCTCAATATGTAGCTCCTCAGTCTCAACCGACTGCTCAGCCAACATACTACTCTGAGCCAGCTCGTGAAATGGCCGCTCCTGTGAGAGAAACAGTAGTTCCACAAATGGAAACTCCAGTTTCGAGAGCACCAGTAAGTGAAGTTTCAACTCCAGTTGAAGCTCCAGTTGCTCCTTCATCAAATATCTCTCAAGGTCATACAGCTGAAGATCGTTCGGACTTCGACCGTTTTATGAGTGATAGAAATGCATATTCAAATGCATCTCACGAAGAGGAAATTGCTCACGTAGCTCCTCCAACTCAACAACCATCTCGTCTAATTCAACAAATTAGAGATGCAGCTAACCGTTATGAAAACACTGGATCACGTCCAGCTGCTACGACTCCGGGTAACCAGTCATCATCTCCAGTTTCTGAATCAGGTGTTGGTAACAATACAAGAGCAAAATCAATTGCTGAAAAACTTGGATTCATTAATTTTGATGAAGATGAGTTCGACACTCCTTCTTACCTAAGAAAAGAAGAAAAGACGACAGACAGACCAGCTCACAGAGAATTCAATAAGAACATCGACCTATAGTTAAAATTGTTTAAGGCCAGGCGGCTTTGGTGAACTCTTAAAATTAAGAAGTAAAAATGCTCCACAGGAGCATTTTTTCACCAAAGCTACTTGGCCTTAAATTTTTCAATCTCATTTTGTAAATCTTCCGCTTTATCTTCCACTACATTTAACTGAATAAAAGACTCGATATAATCTTCTTCAATGTTGATCTTGTAATGAGTTAATACGAAACTTGGAATCTTTTGATCCTGCCAGATATGGCGTTTGAAATGATAAATATATAAACCGTCTTCAGGTGTATTCGGAGTCGTTCTCACATCAGTGATTTGCTTCCACTTATTGTTAGCGAAAGTCTTGAAGTGCTCTTTGCAGAAATAAAGACTGTCGTGCTCGATAAGACATTGTTCACAGAAAACATCTTCACAAATTAAGCATGATCCTACCGAAGGAATATCTGGGTGATTTTCACAGTAGTATTTCTCTACTACTGATTCTTCAGATAACTTTTTAATTTTAGCTGGCGTTTCTACGACTGGAACTAGAACAGGACGCTCTTTTTCTGCGTGAGCAGCTTTAGCAGAAGTTTCATTCTTATTATTTAACAAGAGTTTAATCAGCACCACGCCAATAAGTGCAATCAGCAATAAAATGATGAATAAAAAAAACAAAATGATCGCGTAGATATTGTTTTGTAAAAATGTGTTCATAGAATATGGATTGTCGTCATAGGTTTATAACCAAGGATCTGATCGAAATAACGACGGATCGCTATTCGAAGTTCCTCATTCGTTTTATCTTCGTCTTTAAAATTAATTTGGATAAAATAGTTTTCTAGAAACCTTTTAAACTTTTCTTCATTAAGAGTCACAAGCGTTGGCAGTCCCATAAAGTTAAATGAGAATTTCTCAACTTTCGCTCTGGTTGTTGAAAGCTTAAGTGAAAGAAACACTGTCCCGTTACAGGCCATCTTTCTTCTTTCACTGATTTTTTCTTTTTCTAAAACAATTCCCTTTCCATGCATAATGATCGGCTCAATCGTCTCACCGTCGATAACTTTAAGTTTCAAGTCATCCATAATGATAAGTTCATCATGATTGTGAAAGTAATGAGCAGTGGCCGCAGGATAAGCTTCTTTTACAAAAGTGATATGCTCTCTGATGAAATAACTCTCACCATGAATAGGCACGATATCAGTTGGACTGTATTTATCGTAAAGCATTTTTAAGTCTGTTCTTCCCGGGTGACCTGAAACGTGGATTAACTTATCTGAGGCCGTGATGACTTTACATCCAACTTCAGCAAGTTTGTTAATCAGCATCGAGATCTTCTTTTCATTCCCTGGAATCGCCTTAGAACTCAGCAGAACAGTATCTTCCGGACGTGGCTTAAACATAGAGTCTTCACCAACGCAGAATCTTCTGAACGTCCCACGGAAATCTCCCTGGCATCCAGATAGAAGGACTACGATATCATCTTCAGTCCCTTTCATCGTATCTGCTTGTCGGACAACTGATTGATAATCAGGAATCATCCCTAGTTCATTGGCCGTGTTCAGATAACTGATCATTGATCGGCCGTGAGGGATAAGACGCTTATTGTGTTTTTTACATAAACTAATGAAACTCATCAAACGGTGAATGTTTGAAGAGAAACATGTAATGAAAATTCTATTGTTAGCTTCTTCAAAGATCTGATCTAAAACTGGAATTAAGTCCTGCTCAGAAGGAGTTTCTTTCGTTCCACTTGTAATGTTTGTGCTGTCACAAAGAAGAAGTCTTTTTGTTAATCCTTTAGAGAGTTTTTGAAGTTTATCAAAATCAAAAGGACGCTCGTAAATTGTTTTAAAGTCGATTTTAAAATCGGAGATAAAAAAGAATCCGACTTGCTGTTTTGTATCTCTAACTAACAGACCCACTGTCTCAGGTATTGAGTGGTTAACGTGAATCGGATCAATCGTGAAATCTTGAAATCCTAATTGATCATGATGACGGTATTCAGTGACCGGAAATGGGTGATGAGCAAATTCCAGTTTTTTTCTGATAAGCCCTGCCGTAAAAGGCGAAGCGAGAATTTTAATTTTTGGAAATTTCTTCACGACATGTAAAACGGCACCAATATGATCTTCATGGCCATGAGTAATAACCAGATGGCTTGGCACAGGAATAGAATCCATGTCGGGAATAAGATAATCAATATCGAAGAAGTCTTCATAAGGAAAAAGGATTCCGGCATCAATCAAAATTGTGTCGTTGTCACCTTGAACCAGGGTCATGTTCGAACCGATCTGCCCGACTCCACCGACTGGCTTAATTTTGATTAACGGCTTACTCATTTTTTACCTTTTTTGTTTTTCTTTTTTACTGGGGCAGCAACTTCCTTCGCGTGGAAGAGTTGATTAACTTTTGCGGCCAGGATTGAAGCGGCGATATCTGTTTCTTCACCTACGATAAAGTCAGCGTACTGTCTTTGTGGCTCAAGATATTTCTGATACATCGGTCTTACTGTTTCATAATACTGAGTGATCACTGAATCAAGAGATCTTCCTCTTTCTTCAACGTCACGGTGAAGACGGCGGATAAAACGGATGTCAGCTTCGACATGAAGGAAGGCCGTGATGTCACACATCTTTCTAATTTCTTCGTCATATAAACTGAAGATCCCTTCAAATAGCACAACCTTAGTTGGTTGAATCAAGCTTGAGGTTTTAAGTCTCGCGTTCTTTTTAAAATCGTAGTGAGGGCTTTTAACTGCCTTACCATTTTTTAGGTCTTGGATATGTTTTTGTAAAAGATCCCAGTCAAAAGCATCCGGATGGTCAAAGTTAGGTTTTCCCGTCGAGGTCTTTAGATCTTTTGGAAGCTTCGGAAGATAGTACGAATCCATGTGTAGAATTGAGACTTCCATATCAACGCTCTTTCTGACTTTATCAGCGAATGTTGTCTTTCCTGATCCCGATCCTCCACAAATAGAAATGATATGCACGAGCTCTCCTCAATTGGTATTTTATAAATAAAATGATAGATTAAATAGGTAACAAAAGAAAGAAGGAAGCGCTATTGAAGTCATTTGGGGCCATAGTCATTTTATTGGGTTTATTGATTGTTAATTCCTTGAGTGCCGAGGAGAAAATCAATATTGCCATCTCTGCTATTCCTAATAACTTGGCACCCTTCTATTCTACAGATGCCAACTCTCAAAATATTAATCGTCTGGTTCACTCAGCTTTAATTGATTTCAATGCGAAGATGCAGTCTGTTTGTATTGCCTGCGAAACTTATACAGACAAAATGAGAGGCGAGAAACAAGTTTTCACATTTAAATTAAAACCGAACCTCACTTTTACAGATGGCTCACCTGTTATGGCCTCTGATGTAAAAAAATCTTATGAGTATTTTGCCAAAGACCAAAATATTAAATCAACATTCATTGGTACTTATGAATCAATTGATTCAGTGAACGTCATTGACCCAAGAACAGTTGAATTTGTTTATAAAACTTTCTCGCTAGAGAACTTATCGAATCTTTCTCTTTTAAAGATTGTAAAAATCAAAGATGCGACAAAAGCGATTATCGGGCCTTTAGATATTATCGGATGTGGCGATTACGTTTTAAAAAATATTATGCCTCTTGAAATCATTGTAGAGCCAAGAAATAAAACGAAACCCGTACTTGTATTTAAAGTTGTTAAAGATGAAACGACTCTTGCTTTAAAACTGATCAATAAAGAAATTGACCTCTCAGTTGCCAATATGTCTCCGAGGAAAGTTTTTTGGTTAAAATCACAGGCCGGAATAAAAGTCCTGGATATGCCGAGTGGAAGTTTCCAGTTTATGGGGATCAATCACAAACACGATCTTTTTAAAGACATCAGAGTCAGACGCGCTTTTTCATTACTCATTCCGAGAAAAGACATTCTTGAATACAAACTTAAAAACACAGCAGTGCTTTCTGTTGGAATGTTCTCACCTGCTTTCAGTGATTTATTTGAACCGGCCGAAGTTGATAAAAATGACGTGGAACTCGCACGAAAACTTCTGGCAGAAGCTGGCTGGAAGAAAAATAAGAAAGGCATTCTGGAAAAAAATGGAAAACGTTTAGAAGTCGATTGGAAGGTAAGTAATAACAAGGCCAGCATTGAAGTGGTCGATGTATTGCAACACTATCTGGAAAAAGAAGGCATGATCGTCAATGTAAGTATCCAGGAATGGGGAACTTATATGAGTGCTTTTAAAGCTGGGAAATTTGATGTAGTAGTGGGTCAGTGGGTTGGTTTTACGGGACCAGATATGCTCCGCTTTGTTTTCCATTCGCAGTATACACCTCCCAAGGGTGGAAACCGCACTGGATACAATAATCCAGCACTGGATTTGGTTTTAGATAAAGCAAACGTAGAAACAGATTCTGTAAAAAGAAATGTATATTACAAACAAGCTTTAAAAATAATAAATGATGATTACGCGACAATTAATTTATGGCACCCGAATATAATCTGGATTGGAAGAAGCTGTCTGTCTGATATCACACTTGATTCGACTGGAAGTTTTTATCCTCTCAAAACATTAGAGAAGAACTGTGGAAAATAATAATAGAAAATTTAATTTCGTTTTACTGGGATACACGAGAGATACTGTCGAGTGGGCACCATCTATCAATGCTTACGCTGTTGAAGATTTTAACTGTGATGGTGTTGAAGAGTTCTCTCTTGAAGAAGCTCGCGTTGATGAAATTTTAGGTGAGCGCGCTTATTCTGGTGGAGACATTCCGGAGTCATTAATCGATGAAGTTCAGGCCGCAACAGTTGATCAGGATAATTTCACGTACAAGTATTTCTTTTACGAAGGTGACTTTGAAACAAACTCTGCAGAGTTCGTTTTCTTCATGAAGGAAAACTATCCAGAGATTTCACTTTATACAGCTCAAAAGAATTTTGAAGACTGGAATGCTGAATGGAAAAAATTCTACAATCCAATTTTTGTTTCAGACAAATTAGAAATTATCCCAGAGTGGATGGTTGATACTCATGTTAAAAAAGCTTCAACTCAAGTGTACATCTATCCAGGAATGGGGTTTGGAACGGGAACTCATGAAACGACATTTTTATGCTTAGTTTTATTCGATCAAATTCAAAATGAATTAAGTTCAAATAATACATGTCTTGATTTCGGGTGTGGCTCTGGAATTCTTGGAATTGCGGCCATGAAAACAAAACATTTAAAAACTCACTTCTGCGATATCGATCGCAGTGCTCTTGAAAACTGCACACAGAATTTAGTGTTAAACTTCGAAGGACAAAACCTTGAAGGGACAGAGCTTCTTTTAAGAGACAGATACACTCCGAAAAAATATGACCTGGTATTCGCTAATATTCTTGAGCATGTTTTAATCAGTGAGAAACCAACAATCGTTGCTTCTGTTAAAGAAGGCGGGCATTTAATTGTTTCTGGGATTTTAAATCACCAAGTAGATACAATCGTTCAGACTTATTCTCATATGGAGAAAAAAGCAGTAGTCACGAAAGGTGACTGGAGTGCCATTTTATTCAAGGACATCACTTGAGAGCTGTTTACCATTCTTTTGATAATGTTGATTCCGGTGATGTCTTAACAATTACTGGAGATGCTGCTCACCACTTAAATGTTGTGAGAGTAAAAAATAATGAAGTGATTCTTCTTTTAAATGGAAGAGGATCAATTTTAAGAGGTGCTATTCAATCTCTTTCAAAGCACGAAATCGACATTAAGATTGAGCACGCAGAAACTTTTGACTACAAACACGAACTCTCTCTGGCGATCGCAAATCCTAAAAAAGATGCGTTCGAAGACATTTTAAAGTCAGCCGTTGAATTAGGTTTGAAACATATCTACCCTCTTTCATCAGACTTCTCACAATACGATTATGCTCCAAGCGAGAGAATCCAAAGAGTGCTTGAGAGCGCCCTTATCCAATCGAACAATCCATTCTTTCCTATTATTCATGAGCAACAAACGCTTAAGAATTTTTTAAGCACGCATCAAGATACACTGGTATTTTTTAACTCTCAGATCAACCCTGAGACTGCAAAGTCAGTAGTTCAGAATGTTGCCAAAACAATTTTAATTGGCCCGGAAGGTGGCTTTTCTCCAAATGAAGTCGCGGAAATTTTGAAATTTTCTAAGGTTCAGGAGATTCATCTACCCACTCCAATTATGCGCGCACCAACTGCGGTCGCATCTTCGGTAGGTTATTTGCTTGCCAGTGGAAATGGCCCTAAATAAGAATCAAAAATATCATTGATGCTTTGAATTGTTTGTGGGATTCTAACAATAGAAACATACTTACATCAGGTAAAGCATGAATAAAGACCAGAGCACTCCTTCTACAAAGACAACTCCGCCTATTAAAATAGATTTGGATGAATTCCAAATTAGCGAAGACACTTTTAAGCCGATGACTAGAGGTCTGGGTTTTCACCACGACACGAAACGTCCGTCTTTTAAGCCAGCTCCAAAAGAAGTGAAAGCTTTCGGGTCTAGCAAATCACCGATGAACCAATCACTCAATTCAATGCCGACTTCTATAGGGGCAACTTCAAAGTCGTCTCCCAATTCAGCTCAAATGCCTTCTGGCCTTGAAGCTTTCTACGGGACAAAGCCTGCTGCGACTGAAACTCAAAACCTTTTTGAGAAACCAGTTCATGAACAAGTTGAAACTAAGAAAGAAAAAACAATCTCTGCTAAACCTGCTTCTCAAATGTCGCAGCTACTTGCATGGGTTATCGATATTCTTGTGATTGCAAGCTTTGTGGCCCTAACTGGAGCACTTTTGGTTTTTGCATCAGGAATTGAGTTCAACATGTACTCTCGTTTAATCTCACCACAAGATCTGATGATTTTTGGGGCAGCGATTTTCTCAATCTATTACCTACTTTATTTCACAATTTTAGAACTAAGCTCAACTCCAGGGAAAACTATTTTTGGTATCCGACTGGTGACAGTGTCTGGTGGTGAAGTAACTGTAAAACACACATTCACACGCGCTTTGATTTCTCTTCTGTCAGGAGTAGCTCTCTTTTTACCGATGCTTCTTGATTTTCAAGGGCGTTTGTCTGATACAAAAGTGGTGAAGTAAATGGAAACTCTCTCAAACGAGACAAAGGCGTTTCTTGAAGCAAACAAAGGTAAAAAAATCGTTTTTACCAACGGCTGCTTTGATATCCTACACCTTGGTCACGTTGAGTATTTAAACGAGGCCAGAGCTCAAGGAGACGTTCTAATCGTCGCAATTAACTCTGATGCCAGCGTAAGAGAATTAAAAGGCCCTGACCGTCCAATTAACAATGAAATTGATAGAGGCAACATGCTTCTAAACTTAAAAGCAGTTGATTGCGTACAGATTTTTACTGAACAAACTCCTCTGGAAATTATCAAGCTAATTAAACCAAACGTATTGGTAAAAGGCGGCGATTGGAGACCAGATCAAATCGTTGGTTCTGATTTTGTAACTGCTAATGGTGGTGAGGTGAAGAGTCTCATGTTTAAAACAGGGTATTCTACGAGTAACTTAATCAAAGCTGTTCAGGGCAAGAAATAAAAACTAATTTCCTCAAGAATTCATTTTCATCAACTCTCTAAATTCATTCAAAACCATCTAATACCCGATTCATTTTCTCCAATGAAAACATGGAAAATTTTGCTCTATTTTTGAATAAAACACTTCAGTAAGTTTTTATTACTCCGATATTTAATGCATGCAAAGGATGGGACTTTTGCAGACACTAACAAAGATTCCAACATGGTTGTTCGAGTCTTAAATTTTAAGGAGGAAGGTATGAATCTAGGGGACTAAAATGGGATTAAGAATTAACACAAACATTCAATCGTTAAGAGCACAATCATCAATGGGCCAAGTGGAAGCTAAAAAAGCTGACTCAATGGCAAAATTATCGTCAGGATCTCGTATTAATAAAGCGGGTGACGATGCAGCAGGTTTAGCAATCTCGGAAAAGTTAAAAGCTAACATCCGTGGTACTCAACAAGCTACAAGAAACGCTGGTGATGGTATCTCGATGATTCAAACAGCTGAAGGTGGACTAAGCGAAACTTCTAACATTCTTATTCGTTTAAGAGAGTTATCGGTTCAAGCTTCATCTGACACTGTTGGTGACACTGAAAGAAAATTTGCTGATTTAGAGTTTCAACATTTAACTCAAGAAGTAGATAGAATTGCAACTTCAACTGAGTTTAACGGTAAAAAACTGTTAACTGGTGAAGGTGATACGATGGAATTCCAAATCGGAGTAATGAACGATGCTAAAAACGATCGTCTTGCTTACAGACCACAGGATTCAAGCGGAAAAGCTTCTGATTTAGGTATTGAAGGCCTGGGAGTACAAACGAAAGCTAGTGCTCAAGAGAACTTAGAAAAGATCGACAACGCGATTAACGGAGTAAACGGAAACCGCGCGAATCTAGGTGCTCTACAAAACAGACTGCAGTCTACGATTTCTAACTTGGAAACAAGAAACGAAAACTTAGCAGCTGCGAACTCGAGAATTAGAGATACTGACGTTGCATCTGAGTCTGCAGAACTTGCGAAATCAAACATTCTGTCAGCTGCTTCGACTTCAGTTCTTGCGCAAGCTAATCAATCAGGATCAGCTGCTCTGAAACTTATTGGATAATTGAAAAAATCATTCTTAGAATTAAAAGGGCTCCGCTTGTGCGGGGCCTTTTTTTATTTAAAAGACATTCAGATCAATACCAACATAAACCATTTCTTCTTCTGGTGAGGGCGCAATCACCTTCTCAGTTTTCTCAATTGATTGAAGGAGAATTTCTTTGATCGCCTGGATATCAGCGTTCGCTAGTGAAAATACACCAGAGTAATTTAAGTTCAATGGATTTTTATCAGAGAGCATTCTGATAGTGTGAAGTCTCCAGTTTTGATGATGAGAAAGAATATAGGGAGAATCTTTTGGTAAGTGAATTCTCCAGCTACCAATGACATACTTATCATCTTTAAATTCAACGAGACCTTTATCAAGTAAAAAATCTAGTACTTCATTTAATCTGGCATTTGTTAGTTTTAATTTCTTTCTTATTTTTTCTTTTTGCTGAAATTCAGGAATTGAAACGAGAATGTGAAGAGCGGCGTATTCCCACGAACTATAATACTGATGATAGTCTTCGGCCTTTAAGTGCGATTTAACTTTAATACGATTTTTAATTTCATCTCGTTGCTTTTTAATCTGAACAATTTGCAGTTTGAAATAATCTTTCAACATTTGAGTAGAAGCTTTTTCTAATTGAAGCAGCAGCATAAAGAAGTGAGACTCTTCCTCACTCAACTGTAAAAATTGTGTGATCTTCATTCCCTGCTCAAGCGAAAAATCAGACAGGCCCTGAAGCACCTGTGAGATATAACCACTCTGACATCCTAAGTATTCTGCTAGCTCGGACCTAGTCCCACGTCTTTGATCCAGGCGATATTTCATATAGTTTCGATATTCTGGCTGTTCAAAAACTATCATGTTTCAATACCTTACCCTTGAATAGTTAGTAATTACTAACATTATAGCATGAATTTTTAGAAATAAAACCTATTGCGTTATAAGATCTCTTGTTAAGAAGTTCACCATGGAAATATTACTCAAAATGAGTTGGATATTTTGAAATCGTCTAACATGACAAGTAATGGAGAATTTATGAAATCACTGTCTTTCTTAGCACTAATGTTAGTGACATTCTCAGCACCCCCCACTTTTGCAGGTGCAGGATCTAGTGGGGGTGGTAATGCACTGGTGTGTTTTGATACACCAGAAATCCCAAAACAAATTCGTGAAAGGGATCAAGCTGGAAATATTATTGATGGATCAATTCGCAATGAACATATAAAACACATCACTCGTATAGAAGTCCTAGATCTTGTAGAAGCAAAATATTCGCGCGGAATGTCTGAGCTAAAATCACCAGAGCTGATTCAAATAATGGAAGGAGAAGATGTAGAAGATTATGCGCGCAGAGTGATTGAGCGAGTGAAAAATTCAGCCCCAGAGTTATATGACAGTCTTATTGAAACTTTGAGTAAAATACCTTCTGACCTGGCAGTTGCACAGCCTGATGGCCTTTATCCAGTTGATGATTACAATCTTCTTGGGCGACTTGATTCAAGTAATTGCGTCGTGGCCACAATAGCACTTCATCAAAATGAGGGTTCTAACGGTCTTAATTTATACTTCGATCAACGACTAATGTTTCATACCAAACACTCTCTACATAGTAGAGCAGTTACTTATCTGCATGAGATTGTTTATGCGTATGCAAGAACGAGATTTAAACACACGGATAGCCAAAATACTCGCAAAGTAGTTGGGCTACTAATAAGAAAAGATGTAAGTGTTGAAGAGCTACAGACAACTCTGAAGGGAAGCAATATGGATTCTGTATTGGCTTACAAGTATACCGGCAGAACTGATCGTGTAGGCTATCTCTACAGTTGGATCAATAGAAATAACGATTTGTTGATTGAAGGTTATTATTCAATTAATTATGAAAAGGAAATTAAGAATTATCTTGAGAGGGTAGCAAGTGATTTACGCTCCTTTATTCAGGTAGACGGGAGTAATGAAAAAGATATTGGTTACGCTATTAATGAGATTTTGAATATCTCAAACAGAACATCCTTTAAGAAAAAAGAAAAGATCAGAATAGAGGAAGCAAAAAGACTTTATTCTAAGTATAGAAATTATAAAATCGATAGTGAGAAATATACTCAAACTATTATAGAATCGGCCCTTAAAAAAGTTGTTATGGAAAACTATATAAGTATGCAGCAAAAAGAACTTTTAGAAATTCCTAATGTACCGTATGAGCAACTCAAAGAAATAGATAATAACATTCTAAGTAATATTGAAAATAATATGGGTGTGATTTTAAAAAGAGTTCTCGCTAATGATAGTCATATTTTTAAAGAAGCAATTGTAATTATCAATAAGATCGAATTTCAAAAGAAACTATAATTTCAGATTGTTATCGAGAAAGTAAATGTGTTTTGTGATTATGGAACTAATTTTTGGGGCACTAGATACAGCTCGGTTCTCGGTTATAAGTAATGTTCCTTTATCTTTTTCTATCTATATAAGGCCGGAAGTAATTCGGCCTTTTTTATTTCTTTTTTCCAATCTAACTATTCAGAATCTTTAAATTTCTTAAATTATTATTAATAATAGTTGACCGAAGTGCTTAAGTTTTTACCCGAGTGTTTCGATAGGTTGTTTAACTGACCAACTTGCTTGGTTATTAACAAAAGAAGGCGGGGGCCTTCTAACAGGAGAATTACATGGGTTTAAGAATTGCTACAAACATTGCCTCACAAACGGTACAGAAAAACTTGAAAGAAGTTTCAAACGCTGGGAACTCTCAGTTAGAAAAACTTTCTTCTGGTAAGAGAATCACAAAGGCATCTGACGATGCTGCCGGTCTTGCGATCGCTACTAACCTAGAAGCGCAGACAAAAGGTTTAAGACAGGCTTCAAGAAACGCTAACGATGGTATCTCACTAGTTCAGACGGCTGAAGGGGGATTAAACGAAACGACGAACATTCTAACTCGTTTACGTGAGTTAACGATTCAGGCTTCTTCAGACACAGTTGGTGATACTGAAAGAGGTTTCCTAAATAAAGAATATCAACAGTTGAACAAAGAGATTGACCGTATTTCTGAATCTACAACATTCAACGGTTCACAGTTATTAAATGGTAAAGGTAAAGGTAAAATGGACTTCCAGGTTGGAGCATTTGCCGGAGAACAAAACAGAATTTCATTCGACGCAAGCGAAACAAACGCATCTTCTGATTCGATTGGTGTAGCAGGAACTTCGATCGATGAAAAAGGATCTGCACTAGATGCAATCTCAAACATCGATAAAGCGATTGAAAAAGTTTCAGGACAAAGAGCTGACTTAGGATCTATCCAGTCAAGACTACAATCGACTGTGAAGAACCTAGAAGTTCAAACGATTAACCAAGATAGTGCTCGCTCAGTAATCCAAGACGTAGACGTAGCTGACGCTTCTGCAAGTTTAGCTTCTAACACGGTTGTTAAGAATGCAGCGGTATCGACATTAGCGCAAGCTAACCAGATTCCAAACTCTGCTCTTAGATTAATTGGGTAAGTTGTTTTTAAGAAGAGTGCTCCTCGCTATGAAAATAGTTAGAGTTTGAGCACTCTCTTCTTAGAGAAAAACAACTACTCACTCTGAATAGAGTAACTAGTTTTAAATTTTTTACTAATTAAGTAGTCTCCATAGCTCATAATAATTTTGCAATGATTGTTATGATCTAATACTTAAGCCCAACCCTTCCGCTTCCCCGCAATTATAGGCGGAAGGGTTTTTTTAGGGCCTGACAAAAGTATTTTAATCAAATTATTTGCACCTCTAAGTGTTTAAATCTACACCAAAAACTCACAAAGATTCATCCGAGCAAAACAATTTGCTTAAGTATTTCCCCGAGTAGTTCGATAGGTTGTTTGACTGACAAAAGCAGTCAATAACAAAAGAGAATGGGGATTCTCTTAAAAACAGGGGACTACAAATGGGTTTAAGAATTGCAACAAACATCGCTTCACAAACAGTACAAAAGAACTTGAAAGAAGTTTCAAACGCTGGGAACTCTCAGTTAGAAAAACTTTCTTCTGGTAAGAGAATTACAAAAGCATCTGACGATGCTGCTGGTCTCGCAATCGCTACAAACTTAGAAGCACAAACGAAAGGTTTAAGACAGGCTTCAAGAAACGCAAACGACGGTGTGTCTTTAGTTCAAACTGCAGAGGGTGGATTAAACGAAACATCAAACATCCTGATCCGTCTTCGTGAATTAACAATCCAAGCTGCTTCAGACACAGTTGGTGATACAGAAAGAGGATTCCTGGATAAAGAATATCAACAGTTAAGTAAAGAAGTGGATCGTATTTCTGAATCAACGACATTCAACGGAACACAACTTCTAAACGGTAAAGGTAAAGGTAAAATGGACTTCCAGGTTGGAGCATTTGCCGGTGAACAAAATAAGATTTCTTTCGACTCAAATGAGACAAACTCTTCAGCAGACTCAATTGGGATCGCAAGTACAGCTATAGCAAATAAAGATGATGCTTTAACTTCTATCGGAAGCATCGATAAAGCGATTGAAAAAGTATCAGGACAACGAGCAGACTTGGGATCGATTCAGTCAAGACTACAATCGACGATCAAGAACCTTGAAGTTCAAACGATCAACCAAGATAGTGCTAGATCAGTTATTCAGGATGTGGACGTTGCTGATGCTTCTGCGGCCCTTGCTTCTAACTCGGTAGTTAAGAATGCAGCGGTATCGACTTTAGCTCAAGCTAACCAGATTCCAAACTCTGCACTAAGATTGATTGGATAATTATTAAAAAGTTAATAACCGGAAGATGAAAGTCTTCCGGGTTTTTTAAAGAAAAAAGTACCTACTGTTTTATCCCCACCTCTCCCGTAAAACGGAGAGGTTTTATAAGGGTAAAACAAAACTGAAAAGAGCCTTGGAAAAACTATGAAAGAGCAAAAAAGAGGAAGAGAATTTGAAAGGATGCTTGTTGAAGCAGTTCAGGATAAGATTTCATTTTTTGCGTGGCAATCGCTGGGTGGAGTAGTTGAAAAGTGCGAGTTTAAAATCGTCGCATTTAGAAAAGACTACGGAGAAATCGAACTCGTTGCTAAAAACGAAGATGATGCTGCTCTTTCAAAAGTTATTTCAGGAAATCGCATACTCAATATCTACGTTCCGGAGCTTTCTGTTTCTTTTACTGCTGGACTAAAAACCATCACTGTAGATAAAAAAATCAGAATTCATCTTCCAACTGATTACTCTTTCTATGAGCGCAGAAAACATGAAAGAGTTGTTCCGTTAAAAACTTGTTATGCGAGTTTTGAACTTAATAGAAACCTTTTTAAAAAATCAGTTTTTGATTTAAGCCTTGGTGGATTCGCCATCATTCTTCCCAAGTCAGATAAAGTTGTGATCGCTAAAGGAAAAGACTTTCCAATGGTCGTGCTTGATATTCTTGGCCGCAAAATAAAAGTTAAAGCTGAGTGTGTTGATGCTATCACAATTGACCGCTACAAATTAGACAGTCTTCCATACGGTGGATATAAAATTGCTTTTAGATTCATGAATATCTCTGCAGAAGACCGCGAATACCTGGTAGAATTTGTCACTCATCAAATCCTAGTTCAACAAACGATGAAAAAGGCTAATTGACCGAAATAAATCTCCAGTGGAGATTTATTACTTCTTTTGAAAACAAAAAAATAAAAACGGTGTATTTGAGTTCGGGCAATATGCAATTTACATAAGCTTGAAAACGATCAATAATATCGTATGAAATTTGCAGCCATCTCAGACGTCCATGTAAAAATCGCCGGTGATAACGCCGAAAACTTGCTCTTAGCATTTTTAAGAAATCCTGACGTACAGTCGAGTGATGTTATCTTTCTTCTTGGCGATATATTCGATTTAATGATCGGCCCTCACACACAATACTTCGTAAGATTCCAGGCCTATTTTGATGAAATAAAAAAACTCATTAAAAGTGGGAAACATATCTGCTACGTGGAAGGCAACCATGACTTTCATATCAGGGAACTTTATAGGAAATTCTTTTTAGTTAACTCTGAATTAGATGCATCGCTATTTTCGATGGCCACTCATTTTGAATTCTTTGATGGCGGAAAGAAAATTTATCTCGCTCACGGCGATGATATCGAATTAAATAATCCAAGTTACAAACTTTTCAAAGCTGTCGTGACATCTCCTCCCCTGCGCTACTATGCAAATTATTTAATGCCACATTTTTTAATTAAAGGGATAGGAGAGTATTCGGCCGAGAAGTCTCGTAAAAGAAATAACAAACGTTATTCTACTGAAGCAGATTTAACACCCATTAAAGACAACTTTAGATTATCAGCAGAAGTCTTCTTCAAAAAACACCCCTGCCAAATGATCGTTCTAGGCCATAGTCACGTAAAAGATCACTACACTTCAGCGTCTGGTTTTGAGTATGTAAATAATGGATATGCCCAGCATACAAAAACCTACATCTCCATCGAAAATGGAGACGTAAGTTTTAAACCGGTCTAGCGAACTCTTAATTAACAAGTAAAAATGCTTCGCATTTTTTCGCTAGACTATTGAATTTCTGGATTCATTGCCTTAATAAAGCTTTCTCTTTGTGCACCCATCGCCTGCTCAATAATTGAAACAGTTCTAGGTTGATCATCGATAACTTTCGTAGTTTTTGAAACGTTAATGATCTGAGTAGCGAAACTAGCAATTTGCGGAAGGTGAGTAATCGCTAAAACTTGAGAGTATTCAGCAACGGATTGAAGTGACTTACCAATAGATAGCGCAGTCTCGCCTCCAATTCCTGTATCGATCTCATCAAATAAGAACACTGAAATTGTGTCGTTGCTCGATAGGATTTGTCTTACAGATAGAAGAATTCTTGAAAGCTCTCCACCAGAAGCGATATCTTTAACTTTAAAGAATCCTTCACCTGGGTTTGTTTCAGCAATGAAGTCGATCTTAGAAAAACCTTTGCTTCCTAGATGATCATTCTTCGTTACATTAATTTTTAAAGTCGCACCATTCATCTTCAGGTCGCGAACCTTTACAGTTAACTCCTTAGACAATGATTCAGCTCTTGCGATACGAATGTTGTGAAGTTCTTCAGCAAAAGACTGGCAGCGGTTTTCAAGGTCGCTGATTTTTTTTGAGATAAGAGCGATCTTGTCGTCAACCTGGAAGAATGAATCAAGCTCAGCTCTAAACTCAGCAAACATTCTGATCATCTCTTCAGTAGATCCACCAAATTTTCTTTTTAGTCTTTGGTAAGTATCTAAACGGTCAATGATCTCTTCGATATTTTCATCTTCAGGAGTTGCGTTTAAGTCCTTAGATAAATCGTATGAAACGTCTTCTAGAAGAGCTTTAACTTCATATAACTTTGCTGTGATTTCTTCTGAAACGATTCCACCACTTTTCTCTGCTTTGTTTAAGCAAGCTTTTAACAGGTCAAGAAGGTTGGTTTCATCATCAGAGATCGCACTAGCAAGAGCGCCTAGTGTTTGTTGTCTTTTTTCAACGTTTAAGATCAGGTCTTTCTTTTTAGATAACTCAGCTTCGTCATCAATACTTGGAGTTAACTTTTCAAGTTCTTCAAGTTGGAAGCGGATATAGTCTTCTCTTTGAGCTCGAAGACTTTTTTCATTCATCAGATCGCTGAAATCTTTTTTGAAGTTACTTAGTTGCGTATAAAGCGCCTGGTAGTCATGAATGTCCTGACTTAAGCCAGCGTATGAATCCAGAAGAACTAATTGATAGTCTTCACTTAAAAGCTTTTGGTTTTCAAACTGGCCAACAAGATCCACGAAGCGTTTAGCAAAAGCAGCTAGAAGCGAAGCAGAACATGACTGGAAGTTTAAATATGACTTTGAACTTTCATTTGTGAAGATGTTTCTCTTAACAACAATTTCGTCTCCATCAAAAGGATGTCCGATATCGTGGAAGTATTTCTTGATAACGGGATCGTTCGAAGAGAAAACGGCTTCAATCGTTGCGAACTCAGCATTTTTTCTAATAAGTTTCTTATCCGCGCGTCCACCAAAGATGATTTGAAGAGCATCTAAAATTAAACTTTTCCCCGAACCAGTTTCACCGACAATAGTATTGAACTTAATGTCGAATTGAATAATTTGGTTTTCAAAAGTGGCGAAATTCTGCAAGTTCAATGATTTCAAATAAAGTGTTTCATTTGTTTTCATTTTGTATCCCTCATCCCGTGTGTGAATTTTTCTTTGAGTGTTCTAAAATATGTTCTTTCAGGGTTTTTAATTAATTTAACATGAAGAGTTTTTCTTTTTGAAATTTTAATTGTGTCCTGAGATGTAACGACGACCGCTTCCTGCCCATCCAGAGTTAGTTTAATCATCTCGTCAGGTTTAGCTGCCTTGATTGATACACTAGTGTTGTCAGGAATTACCAGGGGTCTATGAGTTAAACTGTGAGCGCAAATTGGAGTCAGCGTAATGGCATTAACACTAGGACTGATAATCGGCCCGCCAGCAGCTAGAGAGTAAGCTGTTGAACCAATCGGTGAGCTGATAATTAAACCATCTCCAGAAAGGTTATAAATATGCTCTCCTTCTGATTCAACAGAAAGAGTTAACATGCGTGAGATTTGATTATTGTTGATAACCAGGTCGTTCAAAAATGTTCCCTTAAAAGATACTTTGTTTTTCTTCGTCACTTCAACTTGGTAAAGAGGAAGCGAAGTCAGCTTATAAGTACCCTTAATGGTATTTTCAAGCTGATCGAAAAACTCGACTTTAGAAAATTCAGTAATGAAACCCAGGTTGCCCATATTCACACCAAAGATTGGCGGAGAATTCTTTTTTACATTTCTACTGACACCAATCAGCGTTCCATCACCACCCATCGTGATGATCAGGTCTGTGTCGTTATGAAGATCTTTTTCTTCAACGAAGCTTAGGTTGTTTAAATTGCCTTTAAAAATTTTAGTTAAACGCTCTTTTTCTTTTGAGAGAAAAATTACAGTTTTTTTTCTTCTGTGTAGCCATGAAGCAAGGTTGGGTAAAATACTTTCGAACTCGGCAGTGACTTTTGGCTTTAGGACAATCGTAATATTCTTAAGCTGGGCCACTCGTGCCTCCTGAAGATAAAAAGATGTTTAGAGCTTCGTCGATGTTTTCGAATGGCTTAGATAAAAGCAGGCACCCATACTGAGTGGCCTTTTCGATAACATGAGGTGAGCTGTAAGCAGTGATGATAATAAATAGTTTGCTGATTTCGGCCATCGTAAAGCGACCTTTGGCCTCTTCGATAACGTCAAATCCGGAAATATCCTGAAGCATAAGATCGCAAATAATACGATCAAACTCTTGATTGAGGATGAGGCCAATCGCTTCGCGACCGCGACTTTCAACAGTAACGCTGACCCCGCGCTTTTCCAAAAGCTTCTTAAGCGACTTTTGAATAAGCGGTTCATCTTCGATGAGTAAAATTCTCTTCAACATAAACTCCTGTGACTAGACAGGTAAGTTTATCGAGAAAGTTGCACCTAATAAAGGGGAATTGTTTTTAAAATCGATTTTGCTGCCAAGTTGATGGGCAAGGTTTTGACAGATGGAAAGCCCAAGGCCTGTTCCGGAATCTTTGGTCGTGAAAAAAGGCTGGAAAATGATGGGAACGTCTTCTAATTTAACGCCTGGCCCGTCGTCGATGACCGAAATCTCAACTGAGGACTCCATTTTTGTGAGCCTAACTACGATGCTATTTTTTCTAAAGTCAGTCCCATGCTCTTTAATCGCCTGGGCCGCATTAATGACCAAATTAAAGATGATTTGCGTTAAGCAAGTCGGATTGGTGGTAATTTCTAAGTCATCTGCCGGATCATTGGGGTCAAAACCAATAGATTGAATTGATTTAGCAATCTCTTTGGTCTCGCTTTTTGTCAGGGTCATGACCTCGTCAATAAAGCGGTAGAGATTAATTTTCTTAAATTCTTGTTGGTCGTTATAAAGATTCGAGAAGTTTTTAATAATAGTCTGAGAGCGGTTAGCGTTTTGAGAAATTTCATTCAGGATACTTGCTGTCTCTTCGTTTGTTGTCTCATCTTCTAAAATTGAACTGGTTAAGGTCAATCCAAAAAGAGGATTAGATAGTTCATGCTGAAGGGTATTTAGAAGTTCACCTAAAAGAGAAACACGTTGAGAGTGATAAAGTTCAGTTGAGATTTTATCTTTACTGAAATTTGAAAGCTCCATAGTCGTGCTATTGTCTTCAGCTTCTAATGGGAAAATCATCAAGTTGGAGTTTTCATCAGAAGTGACATCCGTTTTATTAGTGAAAACAATTTGATTGTTTTTTTTAATGGAAATTTTTTCGGGAAAATTTTCCAATGACTGTCTTAGAACTTCTTTTTTTAGATCATTTTTTTCTTTATCCAAAATCTTAAGTAACAGAGGATGTAAAAAAGCTGACAGCGCCTGAAATTCGTCTTGTTCTTCGGAGCTTGGAGGTAAAAAAGAATTGCGGGACATAAGATAGATTACCGAATAGTTTTTCAGGTCAATTTCTTTTGCGAGGAAATTCCCTACTACCGATAAATCATCTTTTAGCGTCAGTGACTGACTGAAGATTTTATTTTTACTTTTTTTAACCAGATTAAACAGCGAATTGAAATTCTGAACAGCAATGAGTTTAGTTTCTTCATTTTCGCCATGAACGGCCAGATAGTTCTGCCCCACAGGTTTTCCCTTCTCATGAACCAACACATGGCAGGTTTCAAATGAGCTTAGTGCCGGCAGTTTTAAAATGGCCGCAGGGAGCTCTTTAATTTCTGAAATAGAAGACAAGAGCGATCGCAGTTCTTCTTTATGAAGATACTTTTGTTCCAGCTCTGTCTGTTTGTTGATTTTAAATGAGATGAGGACTTTCTTTTCAAAAATGCTTTTGAAGGCCTTAATTGGCTTGGCCTTATATTCAAAATTATTAAGCTCGAACGAATTCGAACTTAATAATTTTTTAATTTCTTTAATTCTGGTAAAACCTTGATCTTCCACTGTGTAAGGTTATCGGCGAGCTCATACTCTAGCAAGTCACAAAGCATGATTGTGTCATTTTTTTCTTTGGCCTGAAGAAGGGCCTTCATGACTGATAGCAAGTGAATTTCTAGCTTCTGGATGCTTTCATCTTTATGCATAGTTGGAATCTCAACTCTTAGCACGCGGTAAACGCGGGATACCAGCTGGATGTATAAATCCATAAGCTCAATTACTTCTACAAAATTCTGGTTAGCTAGATCCATGTTTCCTTGATTGTAGTTCTCAATCAACTTATGGATCTGTGCTGTAATATAATCAACGTAACCAAAACATGATTCAATTGATTCGAAAGCAAGGTTTAGAGAAGAGTTATTTTTAGAATCTTTATTTAATGATGTCATTATTATCCTACTTGTTTAAATCAGAACGAGAGTTAATCTTGCTTCCTGTGATTTTGTATTCAGCAATAGTGTTTTGAATTAATTCATACATCACACTTGTTAGCTGAGCGTTTTCCTCGAAACAGTAGTAAGAGCTTTCAGTCAGCTTTACGATATTTTCTCCGAAAAGATTTCCTTTTCTCACAGTGAAATAGTCAATAATTGGTGCCAGGTATGGAGATGTTTTTTGCACCATCGCTTGAAGGTGGTCAATCTCATCAATCTTTTTTGAGTATTCTTTAATTTTAGAAATACTAGGAGTTGATGAAGAAATCTCTTCAAGAATATAGCGTGAATATTTTTGTCCAAACTCTGAAAGTTCAAATAAATGCTGAAGTCCTGTCATCGCATCCAGAAGATCGCGGTGAGATGATGGAGTTAATTTAGGAAATGGGAAGTTTTCTTCAACGTTGTTCATAACAAATGACCACGTCACTCTGTAAAGAGTTCTGAAGATGTCGGCCACGTCTTGTTGATCGCCTATTAAGCTATCAAGAGTCATCTGACCATTGTGGAAGCGAGAGCGATAGAAGTTAACTGAACTTAAGTGGAAACTTGAGTTTGCGTTTTTAATCCAGTCAGCATCAATTGGTGTTCCAGTCATTAATTGCTTAATGATATTGCTTACCAGTTGGTATGGAATATCGTGGTGACATTGAGTGTAAGCACATGAGTCCGATGGGAAACATGGAAAACATTTTGTTCTTGGAGCAAGATTATAAGCGTTCATTTGGTAAGGAGTCGTTTCGTGAGGTCTTACGTTCCCCAATGAAATTGTCAGTGTTGGCGTGCTGTTTAAAGCGGCCAGGTGACCAACCATTGAATCGTGTCCAACAAAAAGTTTAGCTTGAGAAATAACTTTTGAAAGCTCTTCAATTGAAGTTTTCCCAGTGACGTTTAATAGTCTGGCAGAATACTGCTTCAATAAAGGATTTTCAGTGATCACATGAGATTTTAACATCTCATTTTTTGCACCAACGATAGTGATTGTGCACTTGTCGTTGTCTTTTAGAGTTTTGTAAATAACTTCAACCCATTTTTCAGCTTTCCATGCTTTTCTATCACTAGAAGCAAATGGATGAACAACAATTAGGTTTTGACGTGCGCTTAAGTTCGCTGGAGTTGCGTGAGTTGGTTCAGTATGTTTAATCCCGATAATGTTCTTAAATAGATCAACCAGTGAGAATGGATTAAGGGCCCCACGCATAACTGTTGAGTATAAAATTTGAGACCACTTATCGTTCATTTGAACTTTATTATTAAAGTCGTGGAAAGATCCAATCTTATGCACAGCTGGAATTAATGAAGTTAAATATGATGATGATTTAGAAAAAGAAAGATTGATTAAAGCATCGATCTTTTCAGTTTTAATTTCGTTTAAAAATGAGTTGATTCCATTGATAGATTTAGATAATCCCGCTGTTTCGTGATCTTGAAAAATAGATTGAGTATCAAGTGTGTAAACAGCATCGAAATGTTTATTTAGTGCAAAACTCAAAGGTTTTGCGAACTGTGACCTGGCAATCAAAACCATGCGGTAGTTTGGGTGAGCATTTTTAAAGTTCTGCACAGCTTGAACTGTCTGGATTAAGTCTCCAAGACGAGTCAGTTGAAGCAGGGCGATCGTAGGTTGGCCTGAGTTGGTTGCACTATTTGCTTTCATGAGAATCCTCCTCATTAAGCTCAGCTAAAAGAATGATTTTTAAATCTTCCAGGGTTAGCGGCTGACCATTTGTCAGTGTGTTTTTGATTCTATCGAATTCTTTGTTGATATCATCCTGAAATATATTCATAAGCCATCCTGGTTTATTTTTTTCGAGAGTGTGAATGTCTAAAGCTTAGTGGATTCCAGATTTCTCGTAATCATGTCGTCCATTTTGCTTGAATTAATCTGCACCTCAAGTTCTTGAAGGCACTGAAGAATCTTTTGCATATCTGATTTCAATTCATAAAGAAGCATTTCCACTTCTTTTGAATTTTCTTCAAAACTCTTTACGTTAATTGCTTCGATTTTGCTCTTGAACATTGAAACCGGGATTTGCACCAGGGATTCACTGTCGATATGCGAGATCAGCTTCCCAAGATTCATAACGAAATCTTTTGAGCTTTTTTTGTTTTCTGCACTTTGAAGAAGAGATCTCAGTGTTCCTAAAATGTCCTTCATGACACTTGTTACAACGGTCTTTTCAGAGTTCGTCCATTCAGTCGCTGCATTTAAATCAAGATTACAAACATCCTGGTAGATATGCATATCTGGGTTTTGTTCAAACCATGTACTGATTAATTGTCTCGACATTAAACGGTGAATTTCAATTTTTGTATTAACTGTTCCCGCTACTGGCGTGTACCTGATACCCATTTGATCAAAAGATGATTGGTATAAAGTTACATTAGTTGAAAGGCGAGGTTTAATCGACTTAGAGCGAGTCAGAGCATAAAGCATGCAGCTCATGATATCCAGAGCAGTAATAGCAGTCCCGGAAGTTGCATTTTCTTTTGTGAACTCACGGTTTGAAATTACGTCAGTTAAAATCAGTGAATCTTTTGAGTATGTCCCTTGTTTTAAGAAAGGAGCGTGCCCCAGAGAAACTTCCAGCACTGGAGTTTCAGTCAGGTCAGCGATGTGCTTAATGGCCGTGCATGGAGTGATTAACATATCCATGTTCATAAGAACTGAGGCCATGGCCTGAAGGTCAGCTTCTACAACAACCAGTTCATTTTCATGAGCATTGTTAAAACTCTCAGCTAATCTTCTTTCGTCTTCATTAGGAGCAATTAGAAGAAATGGGATCAGTTCTTCATGGCTTCTGATTAAATCAATAAGCTCGTGAAGCGTTTCTTCCGGGATATCCTTAGAAGCATCAGCAGTTTTTAGCTGAATACCAATCGCTTTACATTCATTAGTGCTGTGTTGTTTTCTAACAGCATTAATATTGTTAAATGCCATTTCATTGTATTTAGCATTTGTATTTAATTTTTCACCATCTTTCACTAGAGTTGCGCCGGCCATTTTATGGTAGCAGTCAACGAAGTGAATAGGAGCGTATTTTACGACAGGAAGAACATCGTTAAATAGAAGTTCCCATTCGTTTTGCATAATAACATTTCTTTGAGCGTTGTAATGAACACCGATCACTTGTTTACAAGACTCTTTTAAGTAAGAAGAAAGATAAGCTCCAACTACATCGTTTGAGTAGTTGATGATCTGATCCCATTCTTGAGTCTTAACTGCGCTAATTTGATTGAATAGTTGCTCGAAAGCAAATCCATCAGAAAAAAGCTTATTTGTTTTAAGTGTAATAAGTTCTTTGCGGTCAATTTCATAAACATTGCTGACATTTTTTAAGATGTTTGAAGCTTTTGAACTTTCTTTATAAGTTAAAAGTGAAACCTGGTTTTCACCATTAGCTGTAAGCGAGTTAATTAAGTGAGCAGTCGAAAATACATCGCCTAGTCTTCTAAGGTTGATGATTAATATCTTCTTCATTACTCGGCCTCTCCTGAATTTTGATCTGAACTTGCGTCCTGGCTCTTCTTTGTCATTTCAACTAATGCCATTGCCAGGAAATCCATTTCGGAAAATTGCGATTTCTGTGGAAGTTCATTATAGAAAGCTTCTTCAAATGTTGAAGAGGCATCAAAGTTCTTTAAATATGTTTTTACCTGGTGAACTTCGGTGAATTTTGAAATGTCTTCAATCTTTGTTGGAGCCTCAAAAGTCAGGAAATCTTTAAAGTATAATTGATAAAGGTTGAAAGAAGCTGGATGAGCAATCATCGCAGGTTTTCTTAGAAGAAAGTGAATCAGATCAAGATCACTGTAAAGTTCATTGGCCGTAAAACCAGAATAAACTAAAACATTTTTCTTATTCAAAAGATCAAGAGACAAGCACTCTTCGTGCACTCTTGAGTTAGGTTCAATAACAACCACTTTAAAATTGTTACCGTACATCTCTGTTAATTTCTCAATGGCAAAGTTAACGTGATAACCAAAACCAAGGCCCAAAATTAACACTTCATTTTTATTTTCCAACGCTTCAAGATTGCTGTTGATTAAGTTCTCAGCTTCTTTAAACGGATTGTAAATTGAATGGAGGTGGACACCATTTACGACTGGAACTTTTTGTTCAGTACGTGATGTTTTAATGTCGAAAGAAGAAATAATTGGTAGGTGATTCATGGTACCCCTGCGCCTCATCCTTAAGGTTCAAAAAGGTCAATTAGTGCGAGAGCTAATCTTTAGCTCCGCAGACTCTAATATTACCTCACGTACCTGGATTTTTGTCAATGAGAGAAGAAGATCCAGGTACGTGAAGTGATACTTATTTTTTAGTGTGATTGTAGCCTTTGAACAGTTCTTTGTTTTTGAAAAGGTGGGCGATCTCTTTCGTCGTATTTTCTTTTTGTTGACTTAAAATCTCAACTGTTTCTTTATCAGCTTCGATCATTCTGTCAGACCATACACTTAAGTCGTGAAACCATGCTTTAAGAATCATAATATCATCGTCTTGTAGAGCAGCAGCGTTTAGTTGATTGATTTGGTTTTCAATCGTGCTTTGCAATTTTCCAATAATATTTACCAGGCGCTCGCGGTTGTCTGTTTCAGCAACGACAGCGTCCAGGTTTTCTAAACTTGCAAAAGCAGTAATTTTTTTAGAGCTCGCAAGTGCGAGTTCCAGCATTGCCAGATGGCCTTGGATGCTAATCATGATTTCATTTAACATAAATTATCCTCGTATATTGATTACTTTTTAACTTCTTCTGGAGCAGCAGCTGGTGCCGCTTTTAAACTCTTAATCGCCTCACTCCAACCTTCGTAAAGAGTGTTAAGAACGTTAAGACATCCTTGAAGAGGTTCAGCATCGATCTTGATATTTGCCTGTGTAGAAGCAAACAACATGTAGTCGTAAAGCGAAGATAATTCTTTCGCGATATCGCCACCAACTTCGAAGTCCAGGCTGTTATTTAATTCAATAACGATGTCCTGAAGTTTCCCGATGTATTCACCCTTTTGAGCAATTTGTTTTGCTTCAATGGCCTCAATCGCTTTTTTACAATTTTTAATAGCAGCTTGATACAACATCAAAAGGATTTGTTCTTTGCTGGCAGTGCTTACTGCTGTTTTTTTATACGCACCATAACCATAACTCATATATTCCTCCTAAATTCCCTTTATCCTAGTTGTTGTACAGGATCACTCATTCCCTGAAGTCCTGCTCCTGAAGATCTGATCTTTGAAATCGTTCCTTCAAGCCTTGCGAATTTATCTTTTAAACTTTTTTCTTTTTCTTCGATGTATTTCGTTTTTTGAGCAATCCTTCTGTCGATTTGCTCAATGTTACTTGTCAGTGTTTTCTTTCTACTTTGGACAAGTCCATCGGGTACTCTTAGGGCCATGTTCACCATGCCACTTAAGTTATCCATGAATCCTTCAGTCTTTCCGCCTTCAGGAGTGAATGTTCCGGTAAGAACCTGTGCAACGTTGTTATAGTCAGCATCCAGTCTCGATTGGAATTTCTTTTCATCAAATTCCATCATACCCTGACGGTTAAAACTCATTCCGATATCACCGGCACGCATATAACCTTTGTCAGTTAATACATCTTTAAAAACGGCAGAGTGAATACGACCTTCCAATGACTGAAGCATAATATCTCCACCCAGTGTGCGTGAAGTATCTGTCTTTTCATCCATTGTGTTTTGTTGTTTGATAAATCCTAAAACACCGTTAATTTTTGCAACTAAGTCAGTCACTTTCGCACCAACGGCCGCAGTATCTTCGGAAATTTTAAGTGTGAATTCTTCGCCTTCCTTTGCTTTCTTCAAATCCAGAGTTACACCCGGGATTAAATCAGCCGCTTTATTTTCCGGAGTTTCAATTTCAAATCCATCGAGCTTAATTTTTGCATCGTGAGCTTCTCGTTGGAATTCAAGCTGGAAGTCCTGGTCTCCATCAACAAAATAGAAATGTGGAAAATCAACAGCTGCTTCATCACCAGTTTTGTTTAAACTTAAAATAAGTCTCCATGGCGTATCAGATCCACTACCGTCGTTAATAACGTTGGCCGTGATTCCTAAAGCAGAGTCTTTGTTAATCAGCTTGGCCACACTCGCTAGTGAAGCATTATCTGAATCAACATAAATATCTTTTGTATCACCATTGGGAAGTGTGTACTGAATAAACCCTACCCCAATATAACTTTCATCTTTATCTTCAAAACCCGTCGACATCGCAGAAGACTTTTGAGCAAGAGAGACAACTTCAAGTTGATATGATCCCGGTACGGCCCTGTTTTTATCAACGGCCACACCAACCATGTCAGTGTTGGTATCTACTTTTAATTCACGTAAAGAGCGAGCGCTGGCGTTCATGGTTAAATTCCCACGCACGTCTTCAACCAGCTTTACCAGCTGATCGACCAGACCTTTCTTGTCTGTGATCTTTCCTTTTTGCTTTTCCATGTTCTGGATAGGAATTTGCTCAGCAGAAATAATCTGCTTAACAATATCTTTTGGAAGACCTGTATTGATGGAACCGAACGATATGGCCAAAATTCCTCCTGAATTAAGGTGACCGCTATGGCAAAGAATATCATATTCGATAGGACCAACCATACGCTCGGCAGGTTTTGCTCGGATGATTCGAATGTATGTAATGTTGAGTGAGGGGCTACAGTATTAATAGCTGTGAATTTCGCTCGGCATGCCCTAAAATAAAAAAAGCCCAGGATGGGGCCCGGGCTTTAAATCTAGGATGAATTTCCGAAGTTTAGGTTTGGGATAAACTTCTTACTTATTTAATCGGTTATTATGGATAATACTTTAGCAAATAGTTCAAACATCTTTAAATTAAAGTGGAAGTTCTTCACTTTCCGAATAGTTAGCTATTTTTCTTTCTTGTTAATACCCGTATATGTCCAAAAAGGACTTGAGTTAAAGCCTCTAGCATTAGCTGCTTTGATGACTCTTTATATACTCTTTATAGTGAGCCAATGGTTCTTGCTTGGTAAAGAAATCGATCACCGTTTGAAAATTTATTTCCGAGTGAATTCATCCATTGATCGAGTTGTGTATAGATTATTTCTGGGAATGTTCTTTTTCATTCTCTTATTCAACATGATTAACTTCCTCGACTCCAAGTGGATTTACAACAGTTACTGGATTACCTGGGTGGTACTCGGTTTGTTTTACTCATGGCCTACTCGTGGAAAAATTATTCAAGAGTCAGTGTCATCTAATTTTGGTGAATTTAAGTTCCTCGATCGTTTTGAAAAAACTCTCGTCGCCTTAATTCTCTTAATGTTTATTTTCTCAGTTCCAGAACTTCCTCCACAGGCCAACGTGGATTTGTTGAAATTATATTTTGATCCATTAGAAAAGATCGGGAATCCATTTTGGAATTTCATGATCGTAAACTACTACCCTTTTAAAACTTATCCGGGGCTTTTTCGTTTGGCCTGGAGCTTACATTTTTACATCGTAGGACTTGGACTCTTCTTATTAGTCTTCTACGCATTCCTCAGATTCTTCGTTTCGCGAAGACTTTCATTACTCGGAGTGTTCGCCTTAGTCTCAACCTGGTCATTCAGTAAAACGCTCACCAGCAACGTTGAGTTCTCATTCCTCACGACTTATTCGCTGATCTGGATCTGGACGCTTTTATGGGTTACCAAGAGCTCGACATACAGGGCTGGACTGTTTCTAGGTCTTGTCAGTTACTGGGGGGCTCTAATAAATCAAAGTTACGCCATCCTGGCATTCTTCCAGATTGGATTCTTGTATTTCTTTTTCTTAAAAGACAGAACAAGCTGGTACAAAAGACAGCTGCTTCGTTACGCGCTTTTTGGAATCATCTTAACTTTGATACATCTGTTTACTCACATGGATCTGCTAGAGTCGATTCACTCGATAGATTTTTCTTTCCTAGGAGTAGTGGCACGAGAGATTGACCGTAAGGCCTTCTTCATCCTTTCATTTTTTGGATTAATTGCAATCTTGGTGAAAACGTACTCATCAAAGATCAAAATCATGAAAGATTTTCAGATAGAGCAGCAGAGTTTGAACATTGTTATTCTTTCCTATTTTATGTTCATTCTTTTATCGCTTTTCTGGGATGATTCCCTGGTAACTGGCTTTGGAACCATGTGGGCCCTGGCCTTTTTGAGCCTGATTCCGCTGGAGTTGATCTTTCAATCAATTAGCCGTTTGCGCTCGAAACGCAACATGATTTACGTGATTTACATCCTGATCTGTTTGCTCGATTCCCATTTTGAAGGGCGAGTGAAGCTCTTTATTAAGATTTTTAACAGTTAATTAACATTTCTAATTTTTAGATGTGATACAATTTGTTTAAGGCAATAACAATGATGTGATTGTCCTTTTCCAGTGGAGTCGCAATGTTTAGAACAGGAATGACTAAAGGAATCTATGACAGCTTCCTACGCACGCACAACCTGAACAGAACTGAACTAGAAGCAGCCCCATTTATCTTCGTTGACCCATCTACCGGCACTATGAAACTTCTCACTAATCTCATGAGCTCTAACGAGTCTGGGAAAGAAATCTTCGCGCTCTCAATTGCAAATTGTGGTGACGTAGAAGTTCTCTCAACTGAGAACAACTAAGACTTAGACCGAACTGGTTTAAGAAAATTTTCAATCGTGCTTACTGGAGCAATTCATTTGTTCTCAGTAAGCTTTTCACTCTCAAAAATCATTCTTACATTATATCTCGCTATTAAATACCCGAGTGACAGTTTTTTGACTTTTTGTGAATAACTACGGTGTTTCAGTGGCAAATCTCCCACATATGTTTTACAAGTAACAAACAGTTGTGAATATCACCCCTAACTATTTAAAATAATGAAATAGAAAAATTTTAATATTTGTGGTGAAATTGCTCAGCATAAAAACAAATTGTGGATAACTCGGCACTTTTTGTGGATAAAATAATCAAGTCAACTAAATTAAGTTGAATATTGTAAGAAAGTTTCAATGATGCAAGGTGGAAATATATGAAAATCACTCAGACTGAAGTTATTCTTGAGTTGACAAAAAAACTTAGTATTTTATTTGGCCCGAAAGCTTCAAAAGGTATTGAAGTGAATTTGAAATCTGACAACACCATCGTGACTGAAATTGATTTATTCGTTTCAACTCTTTTAAAAGAAAAATTAAAAAAGCATCCGACGTATACAAATTACAATTTTTTCAGCGAAGAAGAATTTGATCAGCTGATTTTTCCCAGCGCCATTCTCGATCCTATCGATGGAACTCGTGAGCTTGCCAAAGGAAGAGCTGAGTGTGCCGTTTCACTTGCACTGATGAAATCTCCTGAACTCTCTGACCCGGAAAACTATGGATGGCTCTATAACCCATTCAGTGGATTTAACCTGGATAGCGACACTCCTTTTGTTGCTTCTAATAACAAATCAATTCAAAAAATTTTAGGAATGGTATCTCGCTCAGAATTTGAGAAGGGATACTTCAAAGACTTTATTGATCTCGATCCTAAAATTGAAATTACTCCAAGAGGAAGTATTGCTTTTAAGTTAGGGCTGCTTGCTAGCGGTGGATGCGATTTCGTTTTAAGTTTAAGTCCAAAAAACATTTGGGATATTGCAGCTGGTTCAGTGTTATGTGCTCAACGTGGAATCAAGATGTATCAAAACGGAGTGGAGATCACTCGTCTTGACCAAGTTCATATTAAGGGCATTTTACTTTGGGCCCCGGAAGATACTGCTCACGAAGTGTGGGCAAAAATTCAAAAGTGAAAAATAAGATTTAAAGCGTCTTTTATCTGGTTCATTAAACCAACCCTGGTTGTATGAGTGGTTCAAACTCATAGGGGGAAGTCATATGAATCAGAGACTCTTACAAAAATTCATCAATCTATCTGCACCACTTCTCATTACCGGTGAAACGGGAACAGGAAAATCTTTTTTAGCGAAGAAGGTTTTTGAATCATCGAGAATTTATAAAGAAAAATTTATCACGGCCCATCTGGCGAGTTTGAAAGAAGATTTGTTGGAGAGTGAACTCTACGGTTTTAAAAGAGGTGCATTTACGGGAGCTATCGATGCTAAAAATGGTTATCTTCGTGATGTTGGTAATGGAACATTATTTTTAGATGAAATCGGAGAGCTTTCTCTAGATGCTCAGAAAAAACTTCTCTATCTTCTTGAAGAAAAAAAATTCACCCCACTTGGTTCAACTCAGTCACAAGACTTTTGTGGAAGAATCATCATGGCCACGAACAAGAATTTAAAAAGTCTGGTAGATCAAGGATTGTTTCGCGAGGATTTGTATTATCGTGTAGCTGTTTTCAAACTGGAACTTCCTCCATTGCGTGAGAATTCGGAACTCTTGTCACAGTCAATCCAGGATCTGTTAACTAAACTAAAAACAACTTATCAAAGACCACATTTATATTTCTCTGAAGAGGCCCAAAACTTCCTTTTAAAGAATCCGTGGAAGGGGAATTTCAGAGAATTAAAAAACACACTTGAGTATGCAGTCGTTATGAGTGAAGAGCGCCAGATTAAGCTCTCTGATTTTCCACAAAATGCTCCAACCGCAGAAATCCTTCCTAAAGCTCAGGAAAAGGACTTTATTGAGGGTTTTCCCATGGACTTCAATCAGAGTCTGGAGTTGTTTGAGAGAATGTACTTGAAGGCGATTTTAGAGAAAAACGGCGGTCGGGTAAACGATACGGCCAGGAGACTTGGTATGAGTAAAACAACTCTGATTCAAAAGGCGAAAAAGTATCAGATCAACACTCTAAAAATGCGTTCAGACGCTAGTATTTTGGCCGCGTAAAAAATACATCTGCCTTGGAGTTTCGTTGACTTTCGCTCGAATTAAGCGCAAAAAGCAGCAAATTGAATTGTTTATTCTTGGGGAATAATATATGAAAACTGCAGTAGTGGCCGCGGTATCGATGCTTATGTCTTTTCAAGTGCTGGCCTCTGGATCTGTTTTAATCAACGGAAAAGAAGTGAAGTCACAAGAGCATGTGCACACTATGCTGGCGAAACAGTTAAACTTCTCAAGTTCATATGGAAAGAATCTTGATTCGCTTTACGATACACTTAGCACTGATCTTTCGAACCAAACGGTTATTAAAATTAAATATCTCAGCATCCTAAAAAGCAAACTTGGTGCTGATTACATGGACGCCTTGATTCAAGCAATCTCGGACGCCTCACAAGATAATCCTAAAGTAGTTTTGCTTCTCGAGTAATAAAATGAATTTCAAAGTAAAAGACCATTTTTTTCACAAAGCTAAGAAAGAAAACTTTCTAGCTCGCTCTGTTTATAAGCTTGAAGAAATCGATGAGAGATTTAAAATTCTCAAAAAAGATGATCAGGTAATCGACCTTGGATATCACCCTGGATCGTGGATTCAGTACACATCACAAAAGGTCGGTGTCAACGGTATGGTAATTGGTGCCGATGTAAGAGACATAAATACTAAGTTATCCAATCTAAAAAATGTCCGCGTTTATCAAAAAGATGTTCTGGAAATTCAATCAATGGAAGAGCTTGGAGTAAGCGAGCAATTCGATGTGGTATTGTCAGATATGGCACCAAATACCACAGGTATTCAGTCGGTTGATCAGGCTAGATCATTAAATTTAGTAGAGATGGTATTCTTTTTACTACCTAAATTTTTAAAACCAGGTGGAAATGTCGTGGTGAAAGTTTTTGAAAGTAACGACGCCCAGGTGTTTTTAAAAGAACAAAAGAAGCACTTCTCTGAGTTTCATTACCTGAGACCTCAATCTACTCGTTCAGTTTCTAAAGAATATTTTGTCATTGGGAAGAATTTTAGGCCATAATAGAACCTCACCTGCAACCAAGATGGTTTTAAACATGGATTCGTTTAAAAAAAAGAAAAACAGTAAGTTTGCCTTAATCTTGATCGTTACCTGCCTAAGCGTATTCGTTGGCGGAAGTGCGATTAACATTTTCCAAGGTAAGTTTAACCAAAAACTCAACGCTGCTGAGGTCAATGACCCTAGCAACACTCCTCAAATGTCTGATGATCTGAAATCTTCGATTGATAGATCATACAGGTCAGCGACCACTTGGCCGCAAACAATTGATGTAAATAAGAAGAAGGCCAGTATCGAATATGCATTCGATCCTAAGCTTGATGCGTATATCACGAAGCTTCTTAAGTCATACCGCTCAGATTATGCAACAGTTGCCGTTATTGATAACGAAACAGGTGAAGTCTTAGCTGCAGTTGGTGTGGAAGGTAGAACTGGTAGTGTCGATGACAGTTTAGTTTTAAACAGCACTCACCCATCTGCTTCATTAATCAAAATGATTACGGCAGCTGAGCTCATTCAAAACGCAAAAATTGCTCGTAGTACTGAATTTGAATTCCGTGGAAGAAGTACAACTCTCTTCAAATACCAATTAGACGAATCAAAAAATAATCGTTGGGATAAATCACAGGATTTTGAAACTGCTTTTGCAAAATCAAACAATGTAATCTTCGGTAAAGCTGCCATCAAATACATGAATGGTGAAAAGCTTGTGAAGATGGCAGAGAACTTCGGTTTCAACCAATCATTTGTTCAAGAATTACCTTTCATGAAATCACATATCGGAATTGCACCAGCTGGTGACGATTACCGTTTAGCTGAATTTGCTTCAGGCTACAATGATGAAACCGTTATCTCGCCAATTCACGCGGCGATGATGGCCTCTATCGTTGCTAACAACGGGATTATGAAAAACCCAAAGGTTATTGCGAAGATTTCAGATGTAGCAAGTGGTGAAACACTTTGGGAAAACACAGCGATTGAAAGACGCGTACTGGCCCCTGAAACAACAAAAGAAATGCAAGAGATGATGGCGATGACCATCGATGGTGGAACAGCTAGAAAGTCTTTCGGTAAAATGAACACTGGTTACAAGAACGCGTTAGAGATCGGTGGAAAAACGGGAAGTATTACGGGTGGGACACCTTTTGGTAAGAGAGACTGGTTCTCAGCTTATGCAATCCCTCGCGACCATGAGCGTGGAAAAGGTATTTCGATCAGTGTCATGAACGTTAACGTTAAAAGATGGCACGTAAAATCGACAATGCTTGCTAAAAACATTATTGAGTATTATTACAATGAGATTCGTCCAGTTCCGATCACTATGGTTAAGATGCCTCGCATGGCACAGTCCCGACGTAAAGTCAGGAAGTACAAAAGGAGCGTAGCCAGTAGTAGATCAAAAAAAGAAAGCATCCAACAAAGAAAAAAAAGTACTAAAAGAGAGATAGGTAAACGAAATGAGCGAAAATCAAACACCACAATCTAGTGAGCAAGATCCTCACGCTGAACTAATGAAAAGCGTTGAAGAGGATACGACAAAGAAGCAAAAGCTAATTAAAGAAGTTAAATCAATTGCACTAATCATTATTGCAGTCTTAACTTTCAGGTCAGTTTTTTTCGAACCATTTAGAATTCCTTCAGGGTCAATGATTCCCACTCTTATGATTGGTGACTTTATTCTGGTAAATAAATTCGCATACGGTTTCAAAGTTCCTTTCACAGACGTTGTGATCGGGGATAAGAGCTACGATCCTATATATGTTGTAAAAAGAGACGGACCTAAAAGAGGTGACGTTATCGTTTTCAAATATCCAAAAGATCTTTCTGTTAACTACATCAAGCGTGTAATCGGTCTTCCGGGTGACACAATTGAAATCAGAAACAAAGTTGTCTTCGTTAATGATAAAGCTCTTGAGCCTCATGAATTTGATGGCAAGAAGATCATGGATGACATGGATGATAAGTTTAAAGGTTACAATCTAAAGTTCTATAAAGTTAAAACTGGTGATGTTGAACATGTTATCCAACAAGATAACGACAACTATTACAAAGTAGACTTTGATAAGATTACAGTTCCAGCTAATAGCTACTTCGTAATGGGTGACAACCGTGACTTCTCTTACGATGCTCGTTACTGGGGATTCGTAAAACACGAACAGATTAAGGGTAGAGCAATGTTCGTATGGTTCTCACTGATTTTCCCTTTCGGGGAAAATCCAGCGAAGTTCCGTCCATGGAGAATCGGAACTCCGATTAACTAAGTAAAAATTTTCGTACAACCATCATTGCCTTCGATGTTTTCCCATCGAAGGTCGCGATGCTCCTTCTTCAGATAACTTCGCAGCCAATTCTTTAAAACTCCATCGCCATGTCCATGAATGATAGTCACAAATGGGATTTCTCCTGTGATAACTTCATCAATTGAGTCTTCAGCAATTTTTTGGAATTCCTCTAAGCGCATTCCACGGCAATCGACTTCGATATCTCCGCGAACTGTTTTTTGGATGTTGATACTGACCTTCGGTGCGGGGGGTTTTGCTCCAGAAGGGTATCTAAGAGTGTCAGGTGATACCCAAACTGACAGGGCGCCGTTTTGGATTTGTACTTCTTTTTTTCTCAAATTTACGTTTTGAACTTTAACATTTTTTCTCACAGTAAGAGAGAATACTGTTCCACCAATTTGAATGTCTTCAATGTTGATATGGCGAAAGTGAGCGTAGATATTTTCCGGGTCTTCTTTGTTTTTACGTTCTGGTTTTTCTTTAATAAGCGAAGACTGGATGCCGGCGATCTCGTTATTTAGACCGCGTTTGTTAGCCGTTTTACCACTTTTAACGTCAGCTAAAAGTCTTTCTGCTTGATCAAAAAGTCCTTTAATTTTTCTGGTGTATTCGTTTAGGATCTTTTCTCGCTCGAGGAAGAGAGTTCCTTCCATCGCAGCTTTTTGATTTCTTAGCTCAGTGTTTAATAAGCGGTTAGAGGCCAGAAGTTTATCCTGGTCAATTTTCTTTTGTGAAAGCTCTTGAAGGAGAGTTTCGTAGGTCACTTGTTTTTTATCTAATAACTCACGGGCCCTGCTGCTAATATCTGTTTGAATTCCAAATTTTTCAGAAAGGTTATCAAAGATTTTAAAAGCAAGTGAGCTTCCAGGTTCCCCCAGAATTAATTTATAAGTCGGACGATTTAAATCAAAATCGTAACCCACGTGGGCAGAAACATAATCACCACGAGAGTGCATAAATGTTTTTAGGACCTGGTGATGGGTTGATAAAACAACTTTTGATTTTGATCTTTGGTGAACTTCATCTAAAAAAGCGATCGCAAGAGCTGAGGCTTCTTCAGAAGATGTTGAGTTAAAAATCTCGTCGATGATAATGAGATTTAATGGGCCCAGGGACTTTAATAGTTCCAGATAATACTTAGATTCAGAAGCAAAAGAGCTCAATCCTTCAGCAAGATTTTGATGGTCATGACTGAAGTAAAAGAGGTCTTCTACAGGGTGAATGTCAGCATTAATGGCCGGAACATACAATCCGATATGAACTAATAAAATAGAGAGAGTTAATGATTTTAAAACAACAGTTTTACCACCGGTATTTGGCCCGGAAATAATCAGACCCTTATGACTTGAATCCAACTCGATATTGTTTTTGATCGGATTAGTTAAAAGTGGGTGATAGATACCGTTAATTTCAAAATAGAATCTTTCGTTTAGTTTTGGCTTAGAAAGTCCAAGCTTTTGAGTGTAAGTGGCCTTGGTATTAAGCCAGTCAAGCTCAAGGGCCCATTCGCTCATGAGTACAAATTCATTGGTATAAAGGTGAACAGTCTTACTTAATTCGATCGTAAGTTTTAAAATAGTTGATTCAATTTCAGAAAGAAGATGGATTCTCTTATTTCCTTTTTCTCTCACATCATATGGTTCAACAAATAAAGTCATACCACTTTGTGATCTGCTGACGATAGGCCCTAATTCAGAATTGTAAGAATCAGAACGCACGGCCAGAACATAGCGGTCGTTAATAATATCGTAACTATCAAGTTGAAGTTTATTAGAATATAAATCAGTTTTAGAGACTTTTTGAATGGAGATTCTCAGGTCGTTTTCTAGTGCCAAAACTTCTGCGTATAAACGTTTGAGAACCGGGTGTCTCTCATAAGAAACGTTTCCGTTGTAGTCAACGAAGTCTCTTAGTGGATTAACAAAGTTTCTTTTAATTTTGCTTAATGTATTGGCCTCGAAAGAATAGTCTTTGGCAAAAACTAACGAACGGAACATAGACAAACTTTCTTGGTAGCATTCAGCGATCTGGGCAAAGAAGTGAAGTTCTTTTGCTTCAAAGAATTTACCTTTAGAAATATCGCGGATTAGTTTGAATGCCGATTCATCTGCTGGCAGCATACGAAGTTTAGAATTGAAAGACAGACTATAATCATCGTAATCTTTTAAATAGCTTTCCAGTAAATCTAAATCCTGTTGAATAACAGAGATGCTTCTCGCTCTTGGAGATGAATTAAATTTTACTTTAGTCAGGTCAAAATGTGATAAGCTGGAGATATCAGAAACCAACAGTGACCAATCGAGGAGCTCGAGAGCTTCAGAATTACCGTTTAGAAGATTAAGGGCCATGATACAAACTCACCAACAATTATTAATAACTAGAGACGAATATAACACTCTCTTCTCAAAAAATGAATTTTATCCAATTCAAAAAGCGTATACAACGCCTCATTTTTTGGTTCTTGGGTTGAGATTTCCTGGTCAGAATGTTGTTTTATACATTGGTAGAGGAAATCAGTACGAAGGTTTTTTTCTTTCCAATAAATTTCCGCCGTCATATTTGAGAATTCAGGATCGTCTTTTAGATTATACGAGAAAGTATCTGGTCGGAGCGCGCCTGGGGAAAATGGAAGTGGATGACAATCATTTTCTTACTCTCTTTCATTTTAAAAATGAGCATACAGATAATTCCTTTTCTTTTGGTTACAAAGATCGTCAGTTGTTTTTCGTCAGACAGTGCAAGGAAGAAATTTATACTAGCTGGAATGGTGAGACATCAAGCGGGAAAGATATCGGCCAACTTGTTGATTCATTGTTAGGTAAAAAAAGTCTTCCTGAAACAACAAGGGCGAGTTCGTGGACTTTAGAAAGTTATTTTGAAGATGAACAAAAGAAAATGAGCGGAAAGCCTGTTCAAAAAAAGAAAGAAAAGTTTCTTCAGAAAAAACTCAATAATATTACAAGTGATTTAGGTGATGTTCAGAAATGGCACTTGATGGAAGATGATCTTTTATCAGAAGAGACTGAAGTCGAGTTTGGTGAACATCAAACAGTGATTCACGGACATAAAGTAAAATTCAGCTCACACCTTAATCAATGGCAAAAGCGCGATGTGGTTTTTGGAAAAATAAAAAAGCTTAAGAAGGCCGAAGAGATTTTAAAGAGCAGGCTTCAAGAAACGGATGAAGAGTTATCAAAAGTAAAACAAGGTGAGTTTGAATACGAAGTGACTAAAGAGAAGGCGATAGCACCTCTTTGGAAAACATCGGCCGTTGGTCGATCATCAGCTAACAGTGATCACAATGTAAAAAACTTTCAGCTCAAAAAGTTTACTGGAACGATTGCACTGGATGCTGAAAGTAATGATTGGCTAAGGTCTCAATCGGCCAAAGATCATTATTGGTTTCACATTGAAAACTATCCGGGCGCTCATTGTTTGATAAAAAATGATGATATTAGTACTCTTAGTGGAGAGGATTTGTCGGCCATTGCTTCAATGCTTAGAGATTACTCACAACTAGAGATAACAGAAATACCTGTGATTTATAGTCAACTAAAGAACGTAAAGGGTTTAAAAGGCGCACAGGGAAAGGTCCTTATTAAAAAACCAAGATATCTGAGATGCAATTATATAAACTGGAAAGAAATAATTACCATAGGGCAGCCATGATTGCAGGTAACGCCCGCACTCTATAGAATAGATATTATATTTAGGGGTTAAAAACACATGAAAACTTTCTTATTATCAATACTTTCAATCACTACACTGCTTGGTTCTGTAGGGGCTTGGGCAGAAACAAAAAATGAAGTCATCGAGCAATATGAGATCAGAAGTTATGATCCACAAAAAAGTGGCCTAACGGATTTAGTATTCGAAGCTCGCATTGATAACTTAACTGAGATTTTAAATAAGACTCAAACTTTTGGAAAATTGGTTGATGTTTATTTTAAAATTTACTGGTTGTCTCCAGCGCAATATAAAGTTGAAGTCATGGGTCTTCCAAAAGGATTCCAGGAAGTTCGCGACGACTTAAGTGCGTTAATCAAAGGTAAACTTGAATTCATTATTCCAGAAAAGTTCTCTGAAAAATTTAAAGCTTACACACTTAAAGCTGAGCCGATTGCTGATGGGAAACTAATCAAAGCAATTGATGACTCATATACACTTGCCGTTCCTGAAGTTGACTTGGTATTTGATAATAATGGACGTTTAAAAACACTACAGACAAAGGCAGCTGCTTCGTCAGTTAAGACTGAATTCTTCCAGACTCCAAAAGCATGGAGTAATAACAAGCTGGTTATGGATAAAGTTGTCTCTGTTAGTAAGCAAGGTATTGCAACAAATACGGTTACAAACTCGATTGAGTACTTAACTGTGGGTGGAATGGGTTTCCCATCGAAAGTAACAGTTAAAAATTTAAGTGAAGCGACGATTCCAGCGAATGGAAAAGAAAAAGAAAAGAAAGTGAAGAATGAAACGAATACGGCGATTCGCTTTACAAAATATGAAGTGAATACAGGAAAAGCATCACGCTTTATGACTGAAGGGCTTAGACGTTAGGAATAATAATTGAAATTTAGCACTAAAAAAATTCAATCTCTTCTAGTGCTGACAATTGTTTTGTTTACGTTTTCATGTTCAAAGCAGGAAGCGCCTTCAATTGATACTGGTGAAGTTAAAAGCCAGCAGGAAATTGACAGGCTAGAAGCTTGTACCGGAGTTAATTTCAGCAAGGGTGTTCTTCTCCATTTAAATATGCTGAAGCTATTTAAGTGTACGAAATGGGACCTGGAATTTCCCTACATGTACCAGTCTATTAAAAGGATCCAAAGTTCTTCTTGGGATCATTTAATGGGCCCAATCGATAAAGAGTTTGTAGAAAACCTTTCGAGAAGAGACCGTGTCTTTAAAAATATTAAAGATCTTGATGCAAAAAATGGTTTAGATGATTTAAGCCGTGTCCTGGTTGCCTTAAACGAAACCAATTTTTTTGATTCTGTAAGGGCAATGTTTAAATGCGTAGAGAACTCTTCTGATAAAATTTGCGTTGATAGACTTAATATTCCCTCGAGAACTTCACTTAAAAACATCGTAAAACTTATCGACATAACTCCCGATTCAATCGGCCAGGCCTCTATGTTCGTTAAAGGATTAAATGTTGCTATCGGTCCTAATGAAGAAAAATTACGTGCGGAAATTAATAAATTTAAAAGTGACCCTGTCTACATCAATGTCCGTTTGAAACTTGTAGATGCTGTTGCTAAAAAAGTTCAGGCCGGTTTAAGTAAAGAAGACCGAGAATTCCTTGGAAAGATTCTTCTTACAGGGGACGCCAAAGGTGAAGTGCCATGGATCTATGCATGGTTTCATGATGTAAAAATGACTCGTGAAAAATTCAGAGACCTGGTTGAATACCCCGTCCTTACGAATCCAGTATTTGTTGGTGAAGTGAAAGGTCTGAAGATGGCCTACGATGATAACTTCAATTGCTCAATTAAAGATGCCCAGGATCCGAACGAATTAATCACATTTGATTTTAAAACTCATCTTCGTGATTATGTCACAGTTCTAAAAACTAGTGATTATAAAACTTATTATGATTACTCGTCTTCAATAGTTGTCGGTCTGAAAATGTCATCTGAAGTGTGTCGCGAGATGGTGACAAATAGATACAATACTAACTTCGTAAAAATGATGTCGAATCTTTCCAGCTTTCTGGGAGAAAAAAAGTTTTTTGACCTTGTGAGATTTTTGGCACTTCATACGACAGCGAAAGGGGATCTGGATAAATCATTTGCAGAAAACCTTTATCTTTTTGATCTGATTGCCAGCGATATCTTTTCAAATGCAAATATCGTTAATGAACAGATTGTTAAACACACGAGAGAGTTCTATCCAGTCATTTATGATGTTGTAGAAAATCTTCAACCAGAAGCTTATATAAATATTGGTGAGTTTTTAAAAGAAAACTTAAAAGAAGAAAACGACAGTAAGTTTAAAGGTGTGGCAGATTTCTGGAGTTTCTTTAATTCTACAGAAAAGAATTTTGTGTTTAACTTTGTCGATAGGCATTTTGAAGGAGATACACAGTTTGTTCTTCTTTTTGACTTCTATACAAAATTTCTCGATGACTTAAAAGACGTTCAGCCTATTTTCAAAGATAGCTGGATGGGAACTGAAACTAAAGAAGAGATGTCTTATCTTTCACTCCAAGATTTCTTTTATCAAATGGCCGGAAAAGAAACACTACTGGATTTCCAGAAGTTCTTTGGCCGTGATCAGATTCTAAAAGTGTTAGAAGTTATTTCAAATGGAAGTAATATCAATTCTAATGCTGTCGCAGAATTAAAATACTTACGTTCTGATGAATATATTACTAAATCAAAAACTGAAAAATATAAGTTCTCTGTTGTGTACAATCCTAAAGTTGCTGACGGGGATGACTATGACGCTCGTCCAGTGATCGAATGTATGCAGAAATTCGCAGACATCGAAAATGGATTTTATGAGCTCGTAAGAAAACTTCCAGAAGCTTGTTCTAAAATAACGAATGAGAATATCGCCTTTAGATTATTTGGATGGCTCAATAATATTGAAAGTACTTTTAAAGAATTCAATCCTGGAAAAAATTCAAGTGATACGATTTTAAGTAAAAGAGGAATCTTAAGTCCTTATATGCTTAACACGACTCTGGGGACAGCTAAGATTCTGGATTCTCTTTTAGGAGATATCGATTCGACTCTTCCTACGAAAGGTGGGATTCGTTATGTGATGGGATCAGCGAAATATCATTTAAATGATCTTCACGCAGCAGAGCTCGCAGATGAAAATTTAGCATTTTTAACAAAATGGTTTGATGTGAGTCCTGAGGATAATATCCTTCATAGAAATGCCCTGATCAAAACATTTACTCGTGAAAAGAACTTCGCCAGAGCAAATGATCTCACTAAAAATCTTGCCACGGTGTCGATTCAGTATAGTGATTGGGTTAAAAACGGTAATTTAGTTAAAGCTCAAAATCGCAAAATTGGAGACTACGATCCTAATCAGGATTGTGAGAAAGTTGTTAATCAATTCGTATCTCAATACGCATGTCCTTCAAAAGAAATTGTAAAAAAGAATACGAATAAAATTGTGAGTTACCTGGCAACTGTCTGGGAAAAACCACAAGGGACTGCGGTTGCGAATCTATTAAAAGCACTTAAGCCTGGAGAGGGACTAGATATTCCTCTTGGATCTAAGACGACTAAGAAATACAGAATGACGTTAAAGGAAACAATGAAGTACTTGTACGATACAAGTGATAAGACTTTTCAAGTTAACAAAACAAAAACGAATTATGTTAATGAAGCGGGAAAAAGTTCTAATGAAGTCCTGACAGTCTTAGAGCGAATTGAAGTTGTTATTCGTGACGTACGATTTGATAATAACTATCTTGGGGTTGCATTCTTGAATGCGATTACCCATGCTCAGGATTATAACGAAGAAGCTCACAATAGAAGAGGGCTGCTTGCTAAGTGTTTAAAGATTCCTGGTGTTCGTTGTGGCCGTCCAATGAGTGACGATGAGCTACGAATGGGAAGAAATGCTCTGGAAACTTTTGATGCTCTTATTGATGTAGATAATGGTTATAAAAAAGACGATAGACTTAAATATGGAAATTTCTTAAAAACTTTTGAGCAGACTTTGGTTGCAAGCTCGGCCTTTGAAGCACAAGAAGTTAAATTACTCCCTATCAAACAAGAATTACTCGTTCAGCATAACGGTCGTGTGTTAGGTGAAATGACCGGTATGACAATGTGGTCGAACATGGCACGTGTCATCCGAGATCGTGTTGGTAGAACACGCCAAGAATTTGAAGAATTTATTAATAGCGATAAATTTAATCGTGTTGATAAAGCTCTTTTATATGGCTTCGATTTAAATCAAGCTGGGCCATCTGCTGAAAGATTATTATGGAAACTTCAATCGACACCTCCGGGTGAATCACAAAACGCAATTAATAATACGATAGACTGGGTAGCTTCACTTGATTACCAACAAACAAGACTGGTAGAAGATACAGTGGCGAGACTACTTCTTGTGGGATCTTACCTGGGAACTCCTGAAGTTGTTTTTGGAACTAAGTTTAAAGATGGAAGTGACGAGCGTTACAAAGACAATAATTTACTTCAAATGTTCTTAGCTCTGGAAAAACTGATCGATAAGTACCCGGCACTAAAAAATAATTTTCCAAAAGATATGAAACTGATCGATGCTGTTAAACCAGTCAACACTGCCTTGGTGTTCTTAACAGATTCACTGGCATCCACAAATGTTCCAGAAAAGAATGTGGCCTACCTTGCATTGAATGAGCTTTTCTCTGCACTTCAGACAACATTATTTGATGAATTACCTGACCCAAGATTGTCTCCATATCTCAGCAAAACTGTTCAAGGTATAGACCTGGCAATAGGCTTTATGGATAAACCTGAAAACGTTGGCCAGGCCTATAATTTAATCCGTGAAGATTACCGCTACCTTGATAAACTTCATGCCAATCAAGCTTCGTGGTTTAAGGTCATGGGACTTAACGTAGGCAGAATCGCCAATGCTGCTAGAATCGACTTCACGCCAATAAGAGACTATTTGAGCTTCACAACTAAGAGCTCTGTTTGTATGAGCAGAGATTCAAACTGTGAAGCGAACTACCATTTCGATGAACCAGCTACTATGTTGAAGTATTTGACTCAAAAATCTAAAGAGAGTGGTGATACTTATCTAATGGTGGCGACGAAGAAGCTATTAGTGGAAAATTTTGATCAACTAAATAAGATGATCGATGACCTAATCCCAGCTTTAAGGATCAAGGAAGTGAAACCCCCGCTTCAGTTTAACTGATTCTTTTACTCTGTTAAAAATTACTTTATTGAAGAATAAAAAACTCATTCTATACTAGAGAGATAACAGTATTTTATCTTCTTTAGAGGCCCTTTCTGAAATCATTAATATTACAAAATAAGTCTTCGTCGAAAGTCTCTCGTGGTGAGCGTGAATTGTCTGAAAAAGACTTGCTCGAAATGTCCAAAGGTTTGCGTCCTGGTGAATGGATCATTCTTGAAGATCAACTCGCAAAGAAAAACTATATTGCTTACATCAATCCTTTTGCTGAAAGTTTTTATAAATTAAAAATTCTCACAGAAGATAAAACGAAAAAATATAATGTGAAAAGTGATGAAGAAGAAGTGGCCCGCGAATTAATTGTGGCCAATCTTCAGGCCGCTTTTAAATTACGTGATTATTTAACAGACTATTCAAATGGTGCTCGTCTTGTTTACGGAATGAATGATTCTCTTCCGGGAATCATTGTGGATAAATACCAAAAATATATTCTTGCTCAAATTAACACGGCAGGAATGGATCGATTTAGAGATTTGATTAAAGCTGAAATTGTTAAAAAATACCCTGAGCAAAAAGTTTTGTTCTTCGATAATCTTGAATACAGAAAATCAGAAGTTCTTCCGGTTCATGAACCTGAAAAGATTGCGGAAGATTTAGATATTTTAGAAAATGGAATTCACTATAGAATTTCTCAGACTGTTATGCAGAAAATTGGTTACTACTATGACCACAGAGAAAACAGAAGCAAACTTGCAAATCTTTTAACTCGCACATCGTTTCCTAAAAAAACAGGATTAGACCTCTTCTCATACGTGGGAAGCTGGGGACTTCACATGCTGAAGGCCGGTGTTGAAAATGTTGAGTTTGTTGACCAGGCCAATATGGAAGTGGCAACGAACACAAATCTTGAATTGAATAACTTCAAGGGAAGAGGACAGTTCACAAGATCAGACGTTTTCAAATTCTTAGATACAGCACTTGCGAGTGGGAAAAAATACGACGTTATTGTGAGTGACCCACCAGCATTTACTAAATCAGAAAAAAATAAAATTCAGGCCCTTCAAGGTTATGAAAAACTTCATTTAAAAGCGATGAGACTTTTAAGTGATGAAGGATTAATGGTTGTTGCTTCATGTACTCACCATGTGAATTACGAAGAATTAGATAAGACTGTTCAAGAGGCAGCTTTAAAGAATTCTCAACGTGTTCAGTTATTAGATTTAGGTGTTCAAGGGATGGATCATCCATTCAGCGGATTTAAAGATAAAAGTTTTTATATTAAATATTTAGTTTATTTTGTGAGCAGAGGGTAATTATGAGTACTGAAATCAGATCACGTATTAATGAAGCATTAACACAGGCCAAAAGTGTAATCTTTGGGCAAGACAATTTATTAGACGCCATCATGGCCTCTCTTATTTGTGAAGGTCACTTACTTATCGAAGGTATGCCAGGACTTGGTAAAACACTTTCGGTCTCAACAATCAGTAAACTTTGCGACCTGTCGTTTAAAAGAATTCAGTTCACACCAGATTTACTTCCATCAGACTTAATTGGGACAATGATTTACAGTCAGAAAAACGAAGAATTCAGTACGAAATTTGGTCCGATTTTCACTCAGCTTTTACTGGCCGATGAGATTAACCGTGCTCCGGCAAAAGTTCAGGCAGCTCTATTAGAAGCAATGGCCGAGAAACAAGTCACAATCGGGGATGAAACGCACAGACTGTCTTCACCATTCGTTGTTCTTGCCACTCAAAACCCAATTGAGCAGGAAGGAACATATCAACTTCCAGAAGCTCAGCTTGACCGTTTCATGATGAAAGTGAATGTTGATTATCCATCATTTGCTTCAGAGAAAAATATTATTGATCTTAAGAAAAATGCAGTTAATAAATTATCAGCTGTTTTATCGACTGATGATCTTCTTACTGCCCAAGAGCTAGTTGACGCTATTTACGTTGATGACAAAATTAAAGACCTGATTGTAAAAATTGTTCATGCAACAAGACCAGATTCTGAATATTTTCCAAAAGAGTATAAGGGAGTGATCGTTGCAGGTGCTTCACCAAGAGCAGTGATCTGGTTATATAGAGTTTCAAAATTCATGGCCTTCATGGAAGGAAAGGATTTCGTTACACCTGACCATATATTAAAAATTGTACCAAGTGTTTTAGGACACAGAATAATTCTTTCTTACGAAGCTTCAATTGATAATTTTAAAGGATCTGATGTTGCATTGAAAATTGCAAAATCGCTTGTATAAAATATGAACATAAACGAAGTTAGAAAAGTTGTTGGGAAGCTTAGGGCCAATCTTTTTAAGAGGGCTAACTCCCATTCAATTGGAATACTTAAAACCAATATTAAAGGAACAGGTCTCCAGTTTAAGGAGCACCAGGTTTATAATTTTGGTGATGATATCAGATTCATCGACTGGAAAATTCTGGCGAAGACGAGTCATCCTTATGTAAAGACTTTCAATGAAGAACGTAACGTTGAGATCGTTGTCGTGATTGATGCTTCAACGACAATGATGACTGGATTCAACGGGGTTTCTAAACTTCAGGCCGCTATTGAAATTTGCTGCTTACTTTACTTACTAGCTAAAGAGACAAGTGACTTTGTCCACGCCTTGATTATTACAGACGAAATTATCGATGTTCCAAAGTTATCTGGGGATAAAGGAATTACTCACTTAATTTCAGTGTTAGAAGAAAAAAATATCATTACGAGTAAAGGCAAAGTGAACTATGAACGCCGCTTCGAAGAAAATGTTGATAAAAAGAAAAAATATATCTCGATCATGAAGCACTTAAGTCGCAAAAGAGAAATTATTCTCCTTTCTGATTTTAATGATTTTGTAGATGCAGATGTAATGAAAAAGTTATTGGCCAGATCGAATGTCCATTGCTTTCAAATACTATCCCCATTAGATGAAGCAAAAACCCTTCCATACTCACTGCATGCTTCAGCAAGCCCTAAGGGTTCATCCAGCTTAGGGAAATACGATTTTTCTGGCAAAAAAGACCTGGCCCATGAGTATGGGAAAAAATTTAAGAGATTAAGAGTGCAAGAAAAGTATTTAGAAAACTTTGTAAAGGAGATGAGATGAAAGTCTTATCTGCTTTAATTATTTGTATCGCGATGATGATGAGTTCTGCTTTTGCTCAGACTATTCAGAGTGAATTCATTCCTTCTCAAAACACGACCCAGGTGAAAGAGGGTGATTTGATTGAGGCCACGATTAGAGTCTGGCCAATTGAAAATGCCGACCTGACTCAGTTTAAGAAACTAGAAAAGACATTGTTCTTTAATGCTTTATATCTTGCTCAGATTACCAGCTTAGGTGTTTCTCAAAACAATGCTGATGTAGTTGAACTCAAAGGTTTGTTTATTGTTAAAACGGCCAAGGCCCAACCAACTTTTGCGTTTAAGTATAACGATACACTGATTGAATTAAAGTCAGGTGCACTTGCCATTACTGAGCTCCAAGGAAAAAATTCAGATTTCTATATCCTGGATCAATCGCTGAATAAATCAATTATCTGGATGATCATCCTTGGTGTGTTGATTGTGCTATTGGTTTTGGCCGTCATTAAAAGAAAGGCGATTAAAGAATTCCTTGTAGGCCTAAAACCAGATTCTATTAAAAAAGCTAGAAAGAAATATGATGAGATCTTTAGAAGAGCAGCAAAGAGAGAAGACTTTGAAGCGATTTATAAGGATAAAGAGACCTGGATGGGGCTTTTAGTTGAAAGAGCACCGGCCCATTTTGAGTTCTTAAAAACACTTAATCAGCACCAGTTCAAAAAAGAATGGGGGAATGCTGAGATTGAGGAAGTGAAATCTTCTTTTGATATCATCAGAAGGAGCTTTGAAAAATGAATTTTGAATTTCAACATATCCATTATGCTATTTTCGGTGGAGTCGGTTTGATCTTTTGGATCATCGGCTTCTTTTATTGGTTTAAAAAACCTCAGCTTTTTATTCCCTCGAAATATAAGAAAAAAGGCATTCCTATTCTAAGAAGTTTGATCTTCATTATGGGAGTCGTGAGTTGGTTATATATTTCATTTGCTCTTGCCGGTCCTCGCAGACCTATGGGAATGGATAAAAACACTATTGAGGTTAACGATATTTTTATTGTTCTCGACTTATCAAGATCAATGCTTGCTGAAGACTTGAAGCCCAATAGATTTGAAGCAGCAAAACAAAAGATTCAGGACTTCGTTGCACTTTTTCCACGCGATCGAATTGGAATTGTTATTTTTGCAGAAAAAGTTTTTACACTCCTTCCGTTATCTACTGATTTAAATCTGATTAATAAAATGGTCGCCCAGATTAAGTTAGGTGTGCTGGGAGATGGAACGAATATCGGTGATGCTCTTGCCTTAGGCGTTGGTCGTCTTCTTCAGTCTTTGGCGAAAAATAAAGTCATTATTCTTCTTACGGATGGAGTAAGTAACGTAGGGACACTTACGCCACTTCAGGCAGCAGAGATGGCGGCTGAACAAAAAATTAAGATTTACACGATTGGGATTGGAGGAGCAAAAGACGCACGCATTCCAGTTGGCGCCAATATGTTTGGGGTTCAACGCTATCAAGTCATTCCAGGTGGAAGTGTAGATGAAAAAGGTCTTCAAGAAATCGCTCGTATTACTGGCGGGAAGTTTTATATGGCCCGAGATAATAAGGCCCTTCAAAACGTTTTAGGTGATATTAATAAACTTGAGCGCACGGAAATTGAGCAATCTGGAAAGATTATCTATGAAGAGCTGTATTTCAAATATCTTTTAATCGGAGTTCTGCTTTTAATCGGGGCCGAATTATCCAGACGTCTACTCCTTAGGGAGGGCCCATGAATTTTAGCAACACTCAGTATCTCCCACATATTATTATTGGAAGTATCATCTTTGCGATACTCATCATCTATTTAAATTCTAAATACTTTAAATGGGTGAAGACCTATTGGTTTTTTGAAAGAACATGGCTTAGCCGTTTCTCCACACTGATTTATGTCATCAGTTTATTCCTAATGTTTGTTTCTCTATTGGACTTAAGAGGTCCGGAAGAAAAAGTTAAAACGAATCTTCCAGATCAAAAAACCATCATTATTTTAGATAGCTCATCTAGTATGTTGGCAGAAGATATTCGTCCTAGTCGTTTTGGAAAAGCCATTCAGCTGGCACGTCACTTTGTTAAAAGTGCAGCAGGACATCAGATTTCAGTCGTTCTATTTTCTGATATCCAAAAACGTTTAATCCCTTTTACAGATGATATTGATTTACTTGATTCAAGATTAGCAGCACTGGAAAAAACAAATGCTGTGTCCGGAGGATCAAATATTGGGCAAGCGATTTCTGAAGCTGTTGGATATTTTGATACAGATGGGGACAGGAAGGCCGCTAATGGAAATATCTTAGTTTTTACCGATGCAGAAGAAAGTGATGGATCATTTGATGTAGACCTGGGAAATAATATCAACCTAGCGGTTGTTGGTATTGGGACAGCTAAAGGCGCTAATATTCCTCTGAGATGGGAAGATGGATCTTTTAGAGGTTATAAAACAAATAAAGGTGAACCTGTCGTTACGAAACTTGATGAAGAATATATTAAGAAGATTGGTAAGAACGTAAAAAATTACAAGTATTGGATTGCGAATTCTTATTCCTTACCAACAGAAGATATTATGAACTTTTTCAGAGGCACTTATAATAAGGCCAATGGAAAAGGAGATATGCGAGTGCGTCCGGTATTTTCTCATTTGATCCTAATCCCAGCGATTATTTTATACTGCTTTTCAATTGTTCTAGGAAGATTTGCTAGTTTTAAAACAGTTGCAAGTTTATTGGTCATTGCGCTTTTATCTTTTAATGCTGGTGCCTACGCGCAAGACTCGCAAGAAGAAGAGAAGAAGGAAAAACCTCTTCCACCTGCACTATTAAAAGAGATGCAGAAAATGAAAGACGGTAAGGCCGATCGCAAAGAGATTTTAAAGATCGCTGAGAATCTTTTGAAAAACAATGATGAGAAACGCGCCAGTGAATTGTATAAAGAATATGCAAGGCCTGAAGACGAACAACAAGTCGTCTTTAACAGAGCAACGGCCCTTCTAAAAGCACATAAGTTAGATGAAGCGATGCCACTCATTCAACAGATTTATAAGGGTGCGAATGAAGAAATAAAAGATAAAATGCGCCACAATCTTCTTCTGACTATGAATGATGATAAGAAGGGGCAGGACAAGAATAAAGACGATAAGAAGGATGACAAGAAGGACGATAAAAAAGACGACAAGAAAGATGGCGAAAAAGATAAAAAAGATAAAGACGGAAAACAAGACGACAAAAAAGAAGATAAGAAAGACGGGAAAGGGCAGGATAACAAAGACAGTAAAGATCCAAAAAATGGCCAGGATCAAAAACAAGATAAAAAAGACAATAAGGATAACAAAGATAAGAAAGACGAAAAAGAAAAGAAAGATCCTAAAGATCTAGATAAACCTGATCGTCCAGACACCGCTCCCAAGTCATTACAAGAAAAAGAAAAAATGATTGAGCAAAAAAGAAAAATGGTAAAAACGCCTGCCATGGTTAAGCAGATACTAAATGATGACCGTGAACTGCAAAAGAAGATGATGGATACTTCCACTAATGAGCGTGGAGCACCTAAACCTAAGAGAGACTGGTAATGAAGATAATAATGTTTTTTATTCTGGCAATGTTTTCAATGGCCCTTCGTGCTCAAGAAGTCGAAGTTGTTGTAGAGCCTAAAGAGCCGGTTATCAATGAAAACTTTTTTGTTACTTTCAAGATTAAAACTTCAGGAAGTGAAGAGCCCTATATTTCGTTCACTCCTTATGGTGCTTCTGTTTTAGGAAAAAGATCACAAGGTCTTTCTATTTCCACAGTCGTTATCAATGGTAAGTTTACAACGACAAAAGAACAGGCCGTAGTTTATGAACTGCTTGCTGAAAGAGCAGGGCAGGTCTACCTAAGAAACGTTAAAGTTGAAATGTCTGGAAAAACTATTCCAGTAAGTGAAGTTAGAGTAAACGTCCTAAATGAAGCCCGAAGAATCCCAGATGCTTTTATTGAAGCAGAAGCCTCAAAAACAAAAATCTATTTGGGAGAAGGACTTGATGTTAATTACTATCTTTATTTCAAAACATCTATTTCTGCTAATGATGTAAAAGAGTTTCCTAAGTTAAATAAATTTATTAAACGCTTTCACCACATCAATGCACCAGTAGAAACGGTTCAATATAAAGGACAAGTTTTTAAAAGAATTCTCGCTTATTCAGCAAGGCTCTATGCTGAAAAGGTAGGTTCAGCAGTCCTGGACCCAATGACGATTTCTGTTCAGATGATAGAAAATGATTACAGTGGTTTTGGATTTGGATCTCAAAGATATAAGAATAAAGACCTCTCAAGTCCACGCATTGAAGTTGAAGTACTGGCCCTTCCTTCTGAAGGTGTGCCAAGTAGCTTTACTGGATTAATTGGAGAGCATGAATTCAATCTTTCAGTCCCTAAAGGAAAGTATCTGGTTAATGAACCAATCGAAATTAAATTAGAAGTAAAAGGTAAGGGGGCCGTTGAAAATTTCGATGCTCCAGTTATCTATGCAGATAATAATCTAGAGCAATTTGATACAAAATCTGAAGTAACAGAAATGGGGATGCAAGCAGCAAAGAAAGTTTTTGAATACACACTTTTAGCAAGAGGCCCGGTTAAGATTCCAGCAAGAGAAATGGCCTTTGCTTATTTTGAACCAAGCTCAGGAAAATATATTGAGAAAAAGATCTCTGTGCCTGGAATTGAAGTTAGTGGTGTTGCGGCCGCGACGAATGGAAGCGGTGAAACTAAACCTGAGGCCACAACTCCAGCGGCCGAAGGAAACAATTTTTTAAATTCATTATTTAAAAATAAGAAAGAAGTCGCAGTAGAGAAAAATCAAATAGGTCTTGTTGGCCCTAATCTATCCGGGCAAGGACAGTGGTTTGATCGTGGGTTCCTGGTTTTAAATACGATATTAGGGCTACTTTTAGTTATCGTTGGAATTCAGTGGGGATTATCAGCAAGAAATAGTTCTGGTCCAAAGAATATTTCGCAATTGATCAAACGCGATATCGCTGTAATGAAAAAGAAAGGTCTTCGTTATTCAGAGCTTTATCATGTACTGGTTGCCCTGGATAAAACAAATAAAATGGCCGCAGGTGGAATTTCAATTACAAATGTTATAAATGATAGTCAGTTATCAAATGAAGCTAAAAACTATTTCAAAAATGCATTGAGTTTTACCGAAGGTGGGGCGTATGCTGAAGGAAAGAGAAACGGCCAGAATGTCGTTTTTGAGAAAAAACATTTTAATGAACTGATGAAAAATTTATGATTATTGTTAAAGACCTTGAAGAGCTAAAAACTGTATACAATGAAAACAAAGTCCATGTGACTATTGGAAACTTTGATGGTGTCCATGTTGGGCACCGTGAGTTTTTACATCAGATAAAAAAAGACTGTATTCAAGATCATGCAAAGTTTGTGATCGTAACTTTCGTCCCGCATCCTTTAAAAATTCTTAAAGCTCATTCAGGTTTTTTAATTAATACTTATGCAGAAAGAAGAGAGCTTCTCGCAAGTTGTGGAGCAGACTACTTACTTGAAATCGACTTCACTCGAGACTTCAGCACGCTGACACCTGAAGAGTTTTTAACAAAACACATCTTTTCATTTGATGGTATTTCTAAAATCTACCTAGGTCATGATTTCGCATTTGGAGCAAATAAGTCTGGAGACTTCCATGTGGCGAAGACTTTTTGTGAGCACAAAAAAACGGCCTTAATGCTTCAACAAGAATATAAAATTAAGAGCTCTTCGGTTTCATCGACTGAAGTGAGGAATGCTATTTTAGCAGGTGATATCCCTAAGGCCAATGAGCTTCTTGGAAGAAATTACTTTCTATCAGGAAGAGTTATTAAAGGTGAGGGGCGTGGTAAAAAAATTGGTTATCCAACAGCTAACCTTGGTTACGATAAAGAATTAATTATTCCGGCCAAAGGTGTTTATATCACCCAGGTTAAGATTAAAGATATGATTTATAATTCAGTTACAAACATTGGAGTCAATCCAACGTTTAATACTGGTTATGAAGTTCATGTTGAATCTCATTTACTGGATTTCACTCAGGATATTTACGGTGAAGAAATTCGCGTAAGTTTTATCAAGAAACTTCGTGATGAAAAGAAGTTCCCAAGCGTTAACGACCTTGTTGAACAAATTACAGCTGATGCTGAATTGGCACGAGAATATTTTAAGCATGAATAAGTATGCATTAGTCGGCAAAGATATTTCTCATTCTCGATCTCCTGAGATGTATCGCAAGCTTATTTCACCAAGTGTTCATTATGATCTTTTGGATTATAAAACAGCAGAAGAAATTCCCAGCGCTCTTGATCTGCTAAATATCTATGATGGCATCAACATCACATCACCTTATAAAAAACACTTTTTAACTCAGGTTGAACTCACGAGCACCGCTCTTGAAATCGGAGCGATCAACTGCCTTAAAAAGAAAAAGGGTAAAGTCATAGGGGAGAATACAGACTACCTTGCGATTGTTGATATCTTAAAAGAGATGCAAAAAGATTATGGCGATCTTGAGGTGATTATTCTTGGAGATGGAGTGATGGCCTCTGTTGCCAGGCTCGCACTCAAGAATTTAGGTTTAAGCTTCAAAGTATTATCACGTAAACAAACCAACAATTTTAATCAACTAAATTTAATTGAACATTTTCAATCCCCAACTGCTTTACCCGTTGTTATTAATACGTGTGCCAGAGAATTCATTTTTAATGGTATAATCCCTAATAGGGCACTATTTTGGGACTTCAATTATAACTTTAGTCAGCATTCTTCTACTATTCCTGGCAAAGTTCATAAATATGTCGACGGGTTGGAAATGCTTGAGCGACAAGCTTTGTATGCCGTAGCATTTTGGTCTAAGTAGTCTTCTACGTAATATCTTCAAATTATTTAAGAACATTCTCAATCAACCGATAAGTTATTCAAATATCGTCTGCAAGTAAAATAAGAGAAGTAACAACTTTATGTTCAGAAAAGAGTTTGTTGATGTCATAACTAAAACGGGAATGGTTCCAATTAAGGATCTACGCCCGCTTATTATCGACAAAGATCCATTACTGATTTCAGAACTTGCTCTACTACAATTTAAGTTTTTTGATGACATTAGATTCGCTAAGCAAATTGCTGATAGCTACAATCTTACTTATATCGATTTATCAAAAGCAAAAATCCCTGAGAGAATTTTAAAAATTGTTAAGAAGAGCGATATCGTAAAATACCGTGTTCTTCCAATTCAAAAAAACTCACGCGCAGTAAGTGTTGCGATCTTTGATCCATCTCTTATTAGATTGCAAGCTGAGCTTCAGGCATTGTTTCAATACCCAGTAGAATTTATTCTAACGAGTCTTTCATCATGGTCGGACATCTTTGCCAGAGTTCCGGATAATATTGATGACGTACTTGAGACCATTAGAGAGATCAAAGCTGATTCTCAAAAGAAAGATGAAAACATTAAAGAAGATGACATCGGTGACGACGTTATCAGATATGTTAATAAGATTCTGGCCGAAGCTTTTGTTATGAAGTGCTCTGATATTCATATCGAGCCTTATGAAAATAACTTCCGTATTCGTTACCGTCAGGATGGAAGCTTAGTTGAGGCCGCAAGACCTCCACGTGCCCTAATGCTTCCGATTATTTCGAGAGTAAAGATCTTGGCCCAGATGGATATTTCTGAAAGACGTAAGCCTCAAGATGGACGTATTAAGCTTGAAATCGGTGGTAAGCCAATCGATTATCGTGTTTCTTCACTTCCAACATTGTTTGGTGAAAAAATCGTTCTTCGACTTCTGGATTCATCAAATCTTCAGCTAGATATGACGAAGCTGGGATTTGAACCTAAGCAAATTGAGATTTTTAAGGAAGGTATTTATCGTCCTTACGGAATGTGTCTGGTTACTGGTCCTACAGGATCAGGAAAGACGACGACATTGTATTCTGCTCTGGCCGAGTTGAACCAAATTGATACTAATATTTCTACCGCGGAAGATCCTGTCGAGTTTAACCTTGAAGGTATCAACCAGGTAAACGTAAAAAAAGATATCGGATTAACATTCGCAGCTTGTTTAAAATCCTTTTTACGCCAGGATCCTGATATCATAATGGTAGGAGAGATTCGTGACCATGAGGTTGGAGAGATTGCTGTTGAGGCCGCACTTACGGGTCACATGGTTTTATCTACACTTCACACTAACGATGCACCAAGTACGATTACTCGTCTGGTGAATATGGGGATTGAACCTTTCCTTGTAGCAGCTGCACTTAACGTTGTTGTTGCTCAAAGACTTTGTAGAAAGATCTGTAAAGATTGTAAGGACGTTGATCCTCTAGCTACAAAAGAAGTTTTAGTGTCATGTGGTATTTCTCCAGCATCAGCTGAGAAGATTACTGCATACAAAGGTAAAGGTTGCGGGACATGTAATAATACTGGTTATAAAGGGCGAGTAGCCATTTATGAAGTATTAGAAATGACTCCGTCAGTGAAAGAAATTTTATTAAGATCAGGTTCAACTGATGAGATAAAGAGACAGGCAATCAAAGAAGGCATGAAGACTCTTCGAATGTGTGCTCTGACTAAAGTGGCCCAAGGGTTAACAACTGTTGATGAAGCTGTGTCGAATTCAGCTTCTGATAAAATGTAGGATTATTATGGACGATACTGGAAAAGGCGGAACCTCAACAAGGCTCACTCAAACTCACACCAATCAGGCCGGGAGTAATGAGAACTTAAAAATTCAGCAGCTATTCAAATTGATGGTTGATAGCAGTGCTTCGGATTTACATATTACCTCTGGTACTTCTCCCGGGCTTCGTGTCCACGGCGAAATTATCAAAGTTAAAACTTCTCCTTTATCAGGTGAAGATACAAAAAGACTTATCTACCAAATTTTAACTGAAGATCAAAAAAACGAATTTGAAAAAAAGCTTGAGCTGGATTTCTCTTTCGGTATTAAAGGCCTTGCGCGTTTTCGTGCTAACGTTTTTAATTCGAAAGGTGCAGTCGCAGCAGTATTTCGTATCATTCCAAGTATCATTCCAGACTTTAAAGCATTAAACCTTCCTAACGTTCTACTTAAAATGTGTGACGTAAGTAACGGATTAATTCTTGTTACAGGACCAACTGGTTCTGGTAAGTCGACAACTCTTGCAGCTCTTATTGATTATTTAAATCAACATGAAGCAGGCCACATTGTAACTCTTGAAGATCCGGTCGAATTCGTGCACGCGCACAAATCTTGTATCGTGAATCAAAGAGAGATTGGAAGTGACTCACTTTCATTTAGTAGTGCCCTTAAAAGCTTGCTTCGTCAGGATCCGGATATCGTTCTGGTTGGAGAGCTTCGTGATATGGAAACAATTGAAGCTGCTTTAACAATTGCGGAAACAGGTCACTTGGTTTTTGGAACTCTTCACACGAACTCGTGCGTTCAGACCATCAATCGTGTAATTAACGTTTTTCCGGCACACCAACAGATTCAGGTTAGAACTCTTTTATCATTCGTTCTTCAAGGAATTGTATCTCAGCAGCTGATTGCAAAATCGTTCGAGAAAGGCCGTGTAGCGGCGATGGAAATTCTTGTTCCAACAACAGGTATTAGAAATTTAATTCGTGAAGATAAAATGCACCAGATCTATTCTCAGATGCAAATCGGGCAGGATAAGTCGGGAATGATTACAATGAACCAAAGTTTAAGAAAGCATGTTGAGACAGGATCAATTTCTGCCGACGTAGCAATGGGCTATTCAAATGTACCGGATGAATTAGCAACTCAATTAGGAATTAAAGTAAAATAAGTTATGGGTATTTATAAATACGAAGGTGTAGACACCAACGGAAAAAAAGTGACAGGCCAAGTCGATGCGGCATCTGAAAAAGATGTTCGTAAAGTTTTACGTGCACAAACTATCAGAGTTAAGAAAATTGTTCCACCAACAATCCTGGAGTTCGATCTAGGTGCTTGGATGGTAGAAAAAGGACTTGCTAAATCTGTTAGTAATAAAGAGCTTTGTACCTTCACTAAGCAGTTATCAATTATGATTAGTGCTGGTGTTCCTATTCTACAGGCGCTAGAGATTCTTTATCGTTCTGAAAAAAATCCAACACTAAAATTATCAATTAAGAAAATTGCTTCCGATGTAGGGGAAGGGAAAACTATTGCTGAAGCCATGGCATCACAAAAAGGTTTTGATAAACTTTATTGTAACCTGGTTCGTGCTGGTGAAGCCGGTGGTATTTTAGACACAATTTTAAAAAAACTTGCTGTACATATGGACAAACAAGAGAAGACTAAAGCACAGATTAAGTCGGCGATGATGTATCCATCTGTTGTTGTTTCAGTTGGAGCGGTTGTTATTTGGGCAATGATGGTTTTTGTTGTTCCTCAATTTACGGGGATGCTTAAAGAATCAAATCAAGAAATTCCCTGGGTCACTCAATTTGTTATAGATACCTCGAACTTTATGGGAACTTACACTCCGGTCATGGTACCGGGAGCGATTATTGGAGTGGTTATGTTTTTATCTTATATAAAAACACCTACTGGAAAAATAATGTGGGACAACTTTAGTATGCGGATCCCTGTTTTTGGTGGGATTATTATTAAAGGAAATTTAAGTTCATTCTCAAACACTCTCGCAACATTATTAGGAGCAGGAGTTTCTTTAATTGATGCCCTAGATATTTGTATTGAGACAATTGATAATTCAGTAATTGCTCAAGATCTTAAAGAAGTTAAAAAGAAAGTAACGGAAGGTAAAACACTGACCGAACCATTAAGTAAGATTGCTTACTTTCCAGAGATTGTTACTCAAATGATTAGAGTTGGAGAGCAAACCGGGCAAATTGACGAAATGCTTGCTCGAGTAGCAGAGGTCTTTGAAGAAGAAGTAGATAATCTAGTTACAGGTATGACTAAGATGATCGAACCCTTAATTATTGTTGTTCTAGGGGGAATTATAGCGACCATATTAGTTGCCATGTATCTTCCAATGTTTATGTCGGCAGGGGCATAGGGATATTAGATATCGGTAAGTTATACTATTTTTAATTTTTTTTACTATTTTTTATGAATACGTTTAAAATTGATCTAACCGGATTTTTTATTTAGCTTGAGGAACTGCTCTTCATGTAGTTTTGATGGCAACGGTAAAAGTCTTATAAAAAACCAAATCTTAATTTTGGTTAACAGGAGAAAGGTATGAAAAAGTTTTTGAAGAATCCTTCGGGATTCACTCTCGTCGAATTGATGGTAGTAGTTGCGATTATTGGTATTCTATCTGCTATCGCCGTTCCAAATTTTAAAAAGTATCAGGCCAAGTCGAAGCAATCTGAAGCAAAAATTCAGTTAGCGGCGATTTACAATTCTGAAGTAGGTGCTCAATCAGATTACGATACATACGCGACTTGTTTACCAATTATGGGTTATGAGCAATCACCACGTGGATATTATACAGTTGGATTTGTAACAGGTATTGATGCTACTGGTAAGTTTCCAAACTGTGCAAGTGGAGCAGCTACAGCTGCGGGTGCTACAGCATCGACAACTGAAAGAGCAATCGTACCCAAACTGCAACACATGGCCGCTGTTACTGCTAACAAACCAGCAGACGTCTCATTGGCAGGAACAACTGCTTCACAAACGACTTTCACTGCAGCTGCAGAAGCTTCGATTTCATCAGCAGTGACTAGAGATATTTGGTCTATTACAGAAACTAAAAACTTATCTAATAATACGCCAGGTTATTAATCTGAAAAGCGACCCCTAAATGGGGTCGCTTTTTTTAAATATTAATCTGATATTTGGGGTATTTTCTTAGCTGGTCCAGATATGTATCAATCAGGTCTTCGTTCCAATCTTTATAAAGAGAATTTACTTTAAAGTTATCAATGTGATCTCTGCATTGAGAGTATTTAAAATATTCACATGTGTAGATGAAAATTGCAGCAATCTTTTCTTCGTTGCCACGAAATTCCATATTAAATTTGATTGGATCATTAAAAATTAAATATAAAACCTTACTTACTTCATCACGATTGTTTTCGTAGCCATATAAAATAGTTAAATAGAGATAGGTAGATGGCATTGCTGGTTTTATTTCAGAAATTTTTTTAATCTTAAGTTCACTATTTATGTTGGGATTATAAAAGAGGTTTTCAGCAATTACCTGTGGCAAGTATGGTTGACGGGGCCATCTATTTTGAATTTCTTCGATTAAAAGAAATGATTCATAAAAACGTTTTTGTTTAATGTAAATTGTAGATGCGATAATTGCTGTTTGTGGAGTTGCTTCTTTCTTGTATGAGTAAATCCAAAGTTCATTTTCGTTAATGAATATTTTTACGTAGTAAAAACTATAACAACTAATAATTAATAAATAAGCACTTAATATGTATGTTAATAATTTTTGAAATTTAAATTCTTCAGAAATTAGCAGGAAACACCAGTAAAATCCAATCGAAGAATTCAGCAGGTATGTATCGCTAGCAAAAATATTAGTCATATTTACTGTAACTAAGATCAAGGGGTAGAAAAAATAAATTAAAGGACCAGCTAAATCAGAATTACCCTTTTTTATTTTTTTAAAGCAGTAGGCTAAAAAAAATACAAGGGTGAATAGACCCACCAGGTTTTCCCAAGATCCAGGGTAGTGCGAGGTCGGAAGTGCAGAAAAAGGATTTAGACATTGATAAAAATATCTCCCTAATGCAAGTAAAGGATCACCAAAGTCAAAAGTCGTATAGTTCGCGAACTTGCTCATTAAGCTAATGTGCTTGGTATATATAAATTTGTAATAGTAAAAATTTATAGTAATGGAGCTTAGGCAAACAATAATATTAGGAGCGAGAATCTTATAAGAATGAGAATTCAATTGAGGCTTATTTGAATAGATGAAATAAGAAAACCAAATGATCCAAAGAGAATTTATAGGTTGCGAATAGCAGCTTAAGAAATAAAAAAAAGTAATAACGATAGCCCTGTAAAATGTCAGGTTATCCTTATGCTTAATTGTGAGGTAAGTGGCATATACAATAAAAAAAGTAGCTAGTATGTGCTTTCTAGCGGCGATCCAAGCTACAGAGTTAGCAGATATCGGACTAAGAGCGTAGAGAAGTGTCAATATACCAATGACATAATAATTTTTAGGGGAAGAAAGAAGGAAAATATTTCTAACGAGATAGCATAAAAAAATCCAGATAGCAGCATTGGTAAAATGAAATGAATAAGATGGATATAATAATTTTATTTTAAAATCTAATAGATAGGAAAGGTCTCGAATTGGCTGAAAGTCTAATACCAGTCCGTTGTTAATTGAGAAAAAATAATGTTTAATATTTTGGATTTTAGAAAGTGAAGTTAAGAGTACATTGTCATCATAAGTTAATATCACATCGTTTGAGATAACCTTCCAATACATTAAGAGTATTGTTGTCGTTAAGAGCATGAGAAAGTAAAAATTATTCTCAAATATTTTTAAAGTGATTCTTTTTATCTGAATCATTTGTAGACCCATTTAGGTCTATAGGGAATCCAAGTCTTCGAAGCTTGATATTTTAAGTTTAAAACTTTGTAAGGAACACCATCAAAATCTATTTTTGAACAATTCTTTTGATTATTATTTAAACAATTCAAATCTATTTCTGCTTTCAGACTATAGAGTTGCTCATTAATTTTTTTCCAAATAGGAGATTCAGGCTTAAAGCGGGTCTGGTATTCTTTTAAAATTAAAAAAGAATCCATTAGATTTCCTCTATTTGATTCGATACGGGCCAGTGCGCTAATCATGTACTGGGGAGCTTCTGGCTTGTTTTTTAATTTATTAAGAATTGGATAAGCTTTATTTAAATCTTTTTGTTCAAAGTAATAATGAAATCCACTATTGAGTAAAAGTGAGTAATCATCTGGGTATTGTCTCAGTCCTTTATCATAAATGATATCTGCCCCTGATAAATCATCTTTAATGATTGAAAGGTATGGCCCACCAAATTTATAGTTTTCATAAAATTTGGGCTCAAGAAGAGAGATTGTGTTAAAACGAATAAACATCCAGGAATTTAAATCTTTCTTTTTATAGTGATCTACGTCGCTGTCTAGTATCGTTCCCACCCAATAAAAAGATGAAATGAGTCTTTTTTGTCCCAGATTGAAATACATCCAAAAGTTCTCATTAATATTTAATGTGCTTTGCTGCTTACTTACAAACAAGGTTGGCTTAGCATTTTGGCTGGAGATCAAGAAAGCACCTGACAATGCCAGTATGATAACCATTATATAAATGTATAAGCTTAAATATTTACTTAATTTCATATTTCTATAATATATCATTATGATTGAATTCGTTAATATTTCTAAAAAATTTCAAAATCACTTTTGGGAAAAAAACATTCTAGCTTTGGATAATGTTTCATTTCAAATTCATGAAGGAGATCTGGTTGGGTTTTTAGGCGCCAATGGTGCAGGGAAGACAACTCTAATTAAGATACTTATGGATTTTAGTCGCCAAACTTCTGGAGAATTAAAATTTGATTCAATTCTTGGAGAAAGTGTATTGGAAATTAAATCCAATATTGGATATTTACCAGAAAGAGCTTATCTCTATCAGCATTTAACAGGTCGCGAATTTTTAGAATATACAGGATCGATAAATTCTATACCTAAAAACGATCTCAAATCTTTGATTAAAAAATGGTCTGAAAAGATAATGATTGATTATGCTCTAGATAGGCAAATTAAAGGGTATTCGAAAGGAATGCAGCAGCGACTTGGTTTTATTAGTGCATTAATCCATTCACCCAAATTTTTAGTATTAGATGAGCCTCTTTCAGGTCTAGATCCAGTAGGAAGAAGAGATTTCAAAAATATTTTAAAAGAGCTTAATGAAAATGGGACGACCATTTTCTTTAGCAGTCATATTGTTTCTGATGTTGAAGAAATATGTAACAAGGTTATTTTTATTGAAAAAGGGAAACTTCTTTATGATGGAGATATCGATAGTTTGATTTTAAAGCATAGCAGTGACCAATATAGAGTTCGATATGTAAAAGGGGAAAGTATTGAAACAATTCGTTTTGAAGAAAAAGAGAAGAATCAAATTCTAAATAATTTTCTTCAAGAGAATGTAAATATCCTGGAGTTAGAAAAAGATAAACCAACATTAGAAGAAATTATTTATAAGATAAAAAAATAAATGAAATTATTAACAATCGCAAAGTTTACATTTTTAGAAGTTTACAGAAGCAAGTTAATGCTTGGTCTTGTGTTCTTAGGCTTTGGTCTATCATTAATTACATATGTTGCTTCAGAGTTCGCCTATGGAGCATCTGCAAAAGTAGCACTTGATGTTGGATTAGGAATCATGTCTTTGTCCAATCTTGCCATTGCGATATTTATCGGTTCAACATTATTGAGTAAAGAAATTGAGCAACGTACTTTGTATATGATTCTATCTCGACCTATTTCTCGTACATCTTTTCTTTTAGGGAAAATCCTAGGTCTTTCATCTGTATTATTATTAAATACACTTATCTTAGGAATATTAAGTATATTCTTGTTCATGCAACAAGGAGGCACAGGCCAAGCACTTTTTCCTTGGGTATTACTATTTTCGTTTTTTGAAGCTTTAATTATATTAGTTTTTGCAGTGTTTTTTTCACTAATAACTAATGTGACTTTATCTGTGATCTGTACTTTTGCGATATGTGTAACGGGGCATGCGCTTAATGAAACCTCTAGATTGATTCTTGTAAAGCTATCCCCAGTATTAAAGCTAATAATAGATACATGCTTTTTCTTTATTCCTAATTTGTATAAATTGAATTTGAAAGATTTTTTACTTTATCAACAAACGATAGATTTAAATTATCTTGTAATGACTCAAGCATATGCTTTGTTATACTTAACCGCTATGTTCGCATTAATAATGTTGCTTTTTAAAAATAAAAACCTGGATTAATTTTGGAAATTTTCTTAATAATATTTGCAACTATTTTTGGATTACTAGTAGGAAGTTTTCTAAATGCACTTATTTATAGGCTTCCACGAAATATTAATATCGCTGTACCTCGCTCTTCTTGTACAAGTTGCAATAAAGTTATTTCCTGGTATGAGAATATACCTGTTTTAAGTTATATATTTCTTCGTGGAAAATGTTCAGGCTGTGACTCTAAAATTTCCTGGGAATACCCATTTGTTGAAATCATTAGCGCATTAGCTGCTTTTTTGATTGCACCATCATCTCTATCTGCACCGGCCTTACTTAACTTTTTTTTCTTTTTCAGTGTCTACAGCTGCTTTCTGGTTCACTTCATAGTTGATCTAAAGCATCAGATTCTTCCAGATTCAATTAATCTTTATCTCGCAGCACTTTTTTTATTAGTCAGTTGGTTTAGTCATCCCTGGACTTTTTGGTTAATCGGCGGTGCCCTTGGATTAGGTTTTCCTCTTTTAGTAAGTTGGGTTTTCTACTTATTAAGAGGAGAAGTTGGATTAGGAGGAGGAGATATAAAGCTTTATGGGGCTTTGGGTTTTTATCTTGGTCCTATAGGAATTATGCAAAATATTTTTTTAAGTTGCTTTCTTGGTGCTTTAGTCGGAATTGTTTTAATTGCAACAAAGGTAATTAAAAAAGAGAATCCTATACCTTTTGGCCCGTTTATTATCGTAGTTGGCGCTTTTCAAGTTTTTGGCGAAAGCTGGTTCAAACATCTAATGTCATATATTCCTTGATCAGAATTAGTTATTAAATGTATAATTTCATTATAATTAATTCTTGAAGGTAAAGGGCATTGGATCCAAAAGACATCATTGGAAATATAAAGGACAAAATTGGCGACATTTTTTATGTCGGTCCTAAAGGTGTTATCGGTATCGATATAGGCCTCAGTGCGATCAAGTTTGCAGAATTAATTCAAATTTCTGAAGGTAACTTTAAAATCAATAAATATGCATCTATTACACTTCCGGAAGGAACCATCATTGAAGATGAAATCCAAAAAGAAGATGAAATAATTAAAGCACTTCAACAAGGTATTAAAGAATTAAATTCTAGTAATAAGTTTGTTTGTCTTGGGTTATCAGGACCGAACACTCTTATTAAAAGGTTACAGCTTGCTGGTGGAAGCAATGAGGAGCTTGAAGATCAAGTGACTTGGGAAACTGAGCAGTACCTACCTTTTCCGATTGATGAAGGAAATATTTCATTTAGTGTTGTCGGCGAGAATCAAGGTGGTGGGGTTGACGTTATTATTGGTGCTGCCAAAAAAAGTGTCATTGCAGCATTCAAAGAAATAATCGAACGAACAGGTCTTAAAGTAAAAATTGTAGATCTAAATGCGGCAGCGACAGTAAATGTTTTTGAAAGTGTTATGGGAAGTGAAGTTAAGGCCAAGGGAAAAACTTGGATTTTAATGGATCTGGGTGCTCAAAAAACACATTTTATGATCTATAAAAACGGAGTATTGGTTTTCTTTAAAGAAATTAATATTGGTGGTTTAACAATTACAGAAGAAATTCAGCGTCAGATGGGTGTGAATTATGATGAAGCTGAAAGTTTAAAAATTCATGGTGATGGTAGTGGGAATATCCCAGAAGAAATCGTAGATTTAATTAATCAGGTTCTTGATACCTTTTTTACAGAATTAAAGAAAACTATCGATTTTTGGGTTAATTCGACTTCAGAAGAAGCATTTGACGGTTGTGTTCTTACTGGTGGAAGCGCATTGATTCCGGGTTTACCAGAAGCACTACAGGAGTTGTTTGAAACAGAAGTTCAAATTCTAAATCCTTTTACGACCATGACTTATAATCAAAGTAATATTTCTGAAGATATGATTAATGAAATAGCATTTAAGGGAGTGTGTGCCATTGGATTGGCCATGAGGAGTCTTCCTAAATGATTGAGTTAAACCTCCTCGAGAAGAAGCAACCTGTCGTACTTCCTACAATTTTAGGTATTGATTTAAACAATCTTAACCTTAAAATGCTTGGGGTCGCTTTGGTTATTTATTATCTTCCAAGTGTGATTGTATCTAGTGTTTATTCTGAAAGAACGACTCAAGCAGAAGAAGCATTACAAACCTTAACAAGTCAGGCGACCAAAATAAAAGCGGCATTGGACAAAGATGCAAACATTAAGTCACAAGTAGATGCTTACAAGCTTCAGGTTAGTAAACTTCAAAGTCGTTCTACTCAAGTAGATGAAATTTTAAAGACACGTACAAACCCAAAAAAGATTCTGGAAAAAGTTGCTAGAAGTATTCCAGAAGATGTTTGGTTTAATCGCATGAGTATTAATGAAAAAAATGAAATTTCCATTGAGGGAGGATCATATACACCAAGAGCAGTCGGAGAGTTTATTACCAATATCAATGATTCCCCTTATTTTGGTGGAAGTGTCACTCCAGTTAGACAAGAAAACAGAAAAGATAACCTTGATGGTGTTTCCACAAATTATGAAGTTTTTGAGCTGAAAGGTAAGATTATTAACTATGACATGAGGTCTAAATAAACCCATGGAAAAAATACTTAAAAATTTACACTGGTTCATCATCGCCTACGCAGCTTTTGAATTATATACACTATATTCTGAAGCCAATGAACGTCTTGTGAATATTGAGTCTCAGCAAGAAGTTCGTAGAGCTGAATTGTCGAAAAATAAGAAAATTCAAAGAGAAATTACTAACTATTATAAAAACATAGAGGAAGAAAAAGTTAAAATTGAACGAGTTGCTCGTGAAATTGAAAAAATGCAACAGCTTCTTCCTAGTGAAATCTCAGATAGTGACAACATCAGTTTATTAAGAAGAATGGCTGATGATGTGAATATTAAAGAATTGAGTATTGCACCTGAAATGGAGTCAGATAGAGGATTCTATATTGCTCGAAGATATAGAATAAAAGCTAAAGCGACATTTTTACAATTCCTTATTATGTTTGAGAAAATTGCTGAAAATAAAAGAATTTTAAATGTTGGAGAGTCATCATTTAAAAAATCAGAGCTACCTCAAAGAAGTAAATTTCAAGTGATTGAAGGTGATGTCGTTATTGAAGCCTATAGATACAATGCGAACTTTAAAGAAGATCGTGGTATTGATGAAATTGAGCAACAGTTCAAAGATGAAAAGCACCAGGGAGCTCCAACTAAAAAACCAAGAGCTGTTAAGGAAAATGCTGAATGAAAAAAATAAATTTAGCTTTAATCATATTTTTTATTTGTACGTTAGCGACTCATGCTCAGGAAGAAGCACGAGAATATAATCTATTTAAAAGTAAGACATATGTTAAAAATCCACTTGATCTTAGAGATCCCTTTAAAAGAAAAATTAACAAAAAGAAAAGTTTAAGCCAGGCTAAAGCGCAAAACCATTTAGACGGTATTTATAGCAACGTTAATACTTCCCTTGAAAATAAACCTCTCGAAAGTTTACGCGTAACTGGAGTTGTTCTGGGAGCAGAAAGACGTGCCATTGTAAAAGTTATCGGTGTAACAACTGAGAGCGGAGAAAAAGATAATAATATTTATTATCTAAAGGAAGGTATGCATGTCGGAGAAAACGGCGCCGAAGTTAAAGCAATCCTCCCTGGGGGAGTCGTTTTAGTTGAGAAAATCCGTAATGTTTACGATCAAGATGAATATCTGGAAACGGTAATTCCAGTTTCTAACGACTAATTCCCTCCGTCATTAAACCTCAAAAAATTCTAACATTTTCAAAAATGATGCTATAATCAATATAAGTCTTCAAAATATAGAGGATATAACATGACAACTTAAGGATGAGTTTCATGAAAAAAGGATTTTTTCTTAGTGTTTTATTTTGTTTATTAACTTCATCTATTGCTAGTGCTGCAGTTGATATGAAGGCCATCAATTTTACCCAAAAGGGTGAAACTAGTGAGCTTGAATTAATTTTCGATTCTAATAATGTTCAAGCAAGTAAATTCCAAGTCAAAGAAGATAAGCAAATCATTATCGACCTAACTGATGTTACAGCAACAGATAGAGTTATGAGAGCATTTGATACATCAGAGTTTTCTGGTGGAGTTGTATTTGTTAAGGCCTATAAGAAGCCAAAGTCAGATAAAGATATTCGTATCGCTATCCAGTTAAGAGACAATGTGAGATCGGTTTTGGTTAGAAAACCTAATCGCGTAATTCTTCAAATTGAAAATCGTTTCGGAGTTTTTTCTCAAAAGAAAGCAGAAGAAGGGCAAACTTATAAAGAGAAAATTTCTGATGTTTCAGCAGCAGAAGCTTCTAAGTTAAATATTCCTAGATCAGACTCTGTTGAAGATATTCTTGAAAATATCACAATGTCAGGACGCAAGAAATACATTGGTAAGAAAGTTACAATGAACTTAAAAAATATCACACCAGAAGATATTTTAAAGATCATTGCTGAGACATCAGGATTTAACATTGTTTTAGCTGAAGATGTTAAAAAACTTGCACCAATTACTTTAAATTTAGTAGATGTTCCTTGGGATCAGGCCTTGGATACTGTTTTAGACATGAGCAAGTTGGTCGCAACAAAGAATGGAATGATTTTAGTTGTTAATACTTTCGAAAATTACTCTAAAGAGCAAGAAATTGCAAAAAAAGCAAAAGCATCAGCAGTTGAGCAAGAACCACTTTTAACAAAAATCTTCCCAATCAGTTTCGCCAACATCGACGATCTTCAAAAAATCGTTGTTGAATACTCAACCGAAAAAAGAGGAAAGATCGCAAAAGACACACGTACAAACTCTTTAATCGTTAAGGATACGGCAGACGTTGTAGAAAAAATCAAAAAAATCGTAGAGCTTCTTGATACTCAAACACCACAGGTTCTAATCGAATCTAAAATCGTTGAAGTTGTTGAAAGATACTCAAAAGAAATCGGTTTAGAAAACGGTCTTCAGTTTGGATACGATCCAATTTCAGCTCCAAGTGCCGCGGTTCAATCAGGGTCATTCTCATTTAGTACTGCTCCTAGTGAAGCTAACAACGTACTTGGTTTAACAATCGGAAGGTTCAATCGCTTAATCAACCTTGATTTCAAGCTAAACCTTATGGAAAGTGAAAACAAGGCGAAGATTATTTCAAGTCCAAAAGTTATTACAAAAAATAACGTAAAAGCTGAAATTGTTCAGGATGAAAACTCATACTATCTTGAGCAATCGACAGCAGATGGAACAACAACAAGTAACTGGGTACCTCAGAATGCAAAGTTAAAACTTGAAGTTACTCCGCAAGTTACCAATGAAGGATCAATCTCTCTTGATGTATCAGTTCAAAAAGATTCATTAGGAACTCAGGTTGCCAACAATGCACCAAAACCAGAAACAAAAAGAACTGTTAAAACTCAAGTTCTGGTCGATAACGGAACAACGGTCGTTGTCGGTGGTATCTACACTTATGTAAATACAGAAAGTCATTCAGGTGTACCTTTCTTAAAAGACATCCCGTTACTTGGATGGTTATTTAGAACTCAATACAATCCAGTAACAGAAAAGAAAGAGTTGATCATCTTCTTAACTCCAAGAATCATCAACTCAGAAGAAGCTGGTTTAGTAGATAATAGATAAAAAATGAGCAAAGATAAAATACAGCTTCTTTCACCACTCTTTCTAAAGTATCAAGCGGATTATGAAAAAAATCCTCGCTCGAGAGTGTTTGCGCCTTTGGCGGAAACTTATAGAAAGTTAGGGATGACTGACAAGGCGATGGAAATTCTTTCACAAGGAATTCGTTTTCATCCAACCTACGTGATGGGCTATTTAGGCCTAGCGTTTTGCTATTTTGATTTAAAACAATATTCACTGGCCTACAATACACTAAGACCTTTGGTGGAAAGTAGTCGCGATAATATTCGTCTGCAAAAATTGTTTGCAGATATCTGCTTAGAGTTAGGTTACAGAGAAGAATCTCTTGATACTTACAAGTATCTTCTTTTCATCAACCCAAGAGACAGAGAAGTGGCAATGCAAGTGGCGACACTTGAGAGCTTAATCGAAGAACAATATAAACCTGTTCATCAACCAATCTACATTCCTGAATCAGAATTTAAAAATGAGAGAAAACACGATCATCAATTATTTGATATCGATAAACTAGATAATCGTCCATTAGCAAGCAAAGCTGATTTCGATGACTGGATGGCCGTTGATCTAAGTCGCGATCAAAAAGAGAAAAAGTCTGAAGATCCATATGAATTCTGGAATCTAAAAAAAGGTGATGCTCCGGTTGACCTTTCTTCAGAAGAAGAAAAAGTGGAAACAAAGCCTTCAGAAGAAATCTCATACCAAATTTCTGAGCCAAAAGAGTCTGGCCCATATGTTGAACTAAACTTCGAAGACGATTCATCAGATGACTCGGAAGAAGATGATGAACAAGTACAGTTACAGCAAACATCAGAGAGTCATCGGCCTCAAGTAGCTCCAACAACTGTTCCATTAGTCACTCATACATTAGTCGATTTATACTGCGGTCAAGGCCATATTGAAAAGGCCTTAGAAGTTTTAGAAAAGATCCTAATTCTAAACCCAACAGATGAAAGAACCATCAATAAAATATTAGAGATCAAAGCTCTAATGGGCCCTTACGAAGAAGAAAAACCAAAAGCTCCGAAAGCTGCTCCAGTGATCGCAAAAGAAATAACGATCCCTCACGCACGTCCACACCTGGAACCACTAAAAGAAATTTCAGAAGAAGACGGCCGTAAAAATTTAATGAGTATTCTTGATCAGCAATTAGGTGCTGCCAATGAACCATTGATGAAAGAAATTGCCAAAGGGATCAAAGAAGATAAAAAGGCATCTGCCGCGGCAAAGAAGTCAGCGGCTCCGGCCGTTACGGCAGCCCCATCATTGGAACTCCAAAAAACCCGCCAAATCGAAGACAAGCTTACTGAATTTCTGAAAAAAATCCAAAAAAGAGCACTGGATTATCAAGCTCGTCTTTGATAGGTTACGCCTATGAACAAGACCGACTTTCTCATCATCAATGGGCCAAATTTAAATATGCTTGGCACACGTGAACCTGAGGTTTATGGCAGCTTAACGCTGGCAGAAATTCAAACCTTCACGGAAAAATCATTGGAGAAAGATAACGTAAATCTTGAGTGGTACCAATCCAACATCGAAGGTGAGATCGTTACCAAGATTCAAGAGGCCACTAAAAAAAATTATAAAGCATTAATAATTAACCCAGGTGCCTACGCTCATACGAGTGTGGCTATTTATGACGCACTTGCTATGGTTAAGTGTCCGGTGATTGAAGTTCATATTTCTAACACTCATCGCCGCGAAGACTTCAGACAGATCAAGTTGACTGCAAAAGCTTCAACTATCATAATGGAAGGCCTAGGAAAGATCGCATATCTCACAGCTGTGAAAACTCAGCTTTTTTAAAAAGGAATATATCTATGTACGACACTACCGACATTAAAAGAGGGTTAAAAATCGAAGTTGATGGGAAACCTTACGTCGTTTTAAAATCTGATTTTACTAACCCAGGTAAAGGTTCTGCTTTCGTTACAGCTAGAATTAAAAACCTAGAAACTGGTCAAGTTATTGAAAGAACTTGGAAATCAGGCGTTTCTACAAACGTAACTGCACCAGATCTAGAAGAAAAAGAAGTAGAGTACACATACTCAGATACAGAAGGATTCAACTTCCTTGATCAATCGAACTTCGAAACAATCCACCTATCAAACGACCAAATCGGTGACGATAGATATTACTTAATGGAAGGATCAAAACTTGTAGTTCTTTACTACAAAGGTCGTCCAATTTCGATTGAACATCCTCACTTCATCAACATCAAAGTTGCAGAAACAGATCCAGGTCTTAAAGGTGACACGGCTTCTGGAGCAACTAAGAAAGCAACTATGGAAACTGGTCTTCAAGTTAAAGTTCCTCTTTTCATTAAAGAAGGTGAGTTACTGAAAATTGATACTCGTACTGGTGACTACGTAGAACGCGCGACTGTAGATAAAAAGTAATCTTCTCAAGAATTCCAACAAATAATTTGAGGGGCATATATTTGCCCCTCAATCTTCTGACCATTTCGGGTTAAAATAATTATAATCTCAACAACTTAACTTCTTTTTGAGTGAAGGGAAAATTATTGGAAATCGAGCAACTTCATCGCTTAATCGATGAGAAAAAATGGACATTGGTTTTACGCGTTCTTGATTTAAAAATTTCAGAACGTAGTAGTACCGAAGATAATGAATCGATCATCTGGATTTTTGAAAATCTAGATGTTGAGTATCGCCATGATCACGCACAGAGATTTTATTCTGTGATGTGGAAGATTGCCTTTGAATCTGGAAAAATCAAACTCGCTAAGCAATATGTCGAAGCACTTTTAAATAATTTGATTGAATTAAAAAGAGTGCCTGCACTTAAAAAACTCATGACGGAATTAGCTGAAGCAAAGTTTATTACAACCCATAAAAAATTCCCGATGCTACAAGCTATTCTTGGGAAAAAAGGGCAGTTTTCATTGGAGGATTCAAGTGGGTTTGAACATCATCCAGAGATGTGGAAAAACTCAAAAAATATTCTAAGAAATTTCTTATTGGAAGAGACTGAGTGGACACTAGAACACTGGAAACTTTCTTACGAATACATTCTGAAATTCTATTACGATAAAGAACTTTTTCTTTTGCTTGCTGAAAAATCACGCAAGTTGAAAAAAGATAAACACTCTGAAAACATTTTAGCTTTTCTTCGAGAGAAAAAAGTTAACTTGAAAGCATTTGAAGTTAAAGCACCAGATAAAACTTCTGCCAATGATAATGACTCATTAAATGTTGACTATGATCAGTTAGCAATGGATGTTATCTCAGGTGTGAAAGAACCAAGTATTACTGAGCAAAAGAGAATCCTGGTTTCAATTCAAAACCTTGATGATGCTGAGTTGTTAGATAAAGGCAAAGACATGATCGTTGCTTTTGGTTTACTCGGAATGGATAAAGTTGTTGTGCGCTTATGTGAGAGAGTGATCCCACTTGTGAAAGAAGTAAAACTTAGAGCAGGTATTCAGTTCATGTTGGCACAGGCCTTATTCAACAATAATGAATTTTATAAAGTAACAGATTTAATAGACGACACTTTTGAAACTGAGCCGTTACTTCCAGATGAAGTCCTGGCATTTAATTATTTGAAAGCAGAAAGTTTATTGAAACTAAAAAAACACAAACAGGCCCGTGAGCTTTTTGTATCAATTAAAAAACACAATCCACACTATCGACTAGTGGGAGATAGGCTTAGAGAACTTGAAGATATTAAATAGGATTATCTTAATATTCTTGGGAATTACTTGTCTCACTTTATATGGTGGGTGGAGATTCATACACTCTGAAAGGTTTTCCAGAGAAGCTTCGCTTAAGGTTTCTAAAATCTTAACTGAAAAGGCCGGGGCAAAACTTAGTTTTACCGGAGTGGACTTTAGTCTCTTTCCATTATCTACAACTTTTAAAAATGTAAAAATTTCTAAATCCGATCCAAAACTTTTGGATGTAGGAATTATCGCGGAAGAACTTGAAGTCGCTTTTACTTACTCAAGCTTTATCGCCAGTGAGTTGGAAGTTGATGAATTCAGTTTAAGAAATGGAACGGTAAATCTTACGACTCATAAAAAAGACGATACTGATATTGTCCTTCGTGATTTAAAGACAAAAGAAATTTTTATTAAATACACAGAGGTACTGACAAGCATTCCTGTTCGTTTAAATCTTCTAACTCTTGAAAAAATCCAGCTGATTGTTGATAAGACTTCAATGGATGTGAATCGTCTAACATTTTCCCCACAAAGACTTAGGGCCCGTCTGAAAGCTGATGTGGCAAATCTTAAAGTTGCTCATGATAATAAAAATTTGCCACCTATTGAGATAAATAATATTCAGCTTCTTGCGAGCATGGAAAAAGATGAATGGAGAGTAGAAGATTTAAAAGTCGTTCAAAACCAAAATGAAGTTTCTATCCGTGGAGTGGCATTTAATGAAGGTGGGACTCTTCGTTTAAATTCAAACGGAACTTTGAAAGCCAATGCGGAAAGTATTTTAAGTACGCTAAAAATGCTTCCGGAAGATATCAGATCCATTCAGGGTGACGTTGAAGGTAAGTTTGAAACCACAGGGATAATTGATGATCCGGATGCAACAGTTACATTCAGTGCGAAGAATGTGATTACAGAATGGATTGAGTTGGAAGTGGTAAACGGAGTCGTCAGCAAAAAGAAAAACTTAATCGTGGCCAATAAGTTAAGTGCGACTAGAGGAGTTGAGTCATATACCCTGAGGAAGCCTCAGGCCTTTTATGATTTGAAAGTTGAAAAATTCACCAATTTTAATTTTAGTTTACGTTTACAAAATGCTTATACAGATACCTTTCTACTTTCGACAAAAGATTCACTAGGTACATTGAAAGGATCTTTAACGGGTGATGTGGAAGCTTCGTTATTTGAAGATAGAGCGGTCTTTACAATAAAAGACAAAGTACAAATCAAGAACTTCAGACTAACGACTTCGAATGGTAAAAAAGATATTTTAAAGAATCCTGGATTCTCTCTTGAAAATAGTGCGATCACGATCAATCAGGATTTTTCAGTCAATGTAGATATCAAAGCTTCAATGCCAAATTCAAAAATTTTAGCAAAAGGAAAGATTTCAGACAAGGGAATCGATATTGCTACGACTGATTCAAAAATTGATATGAAATCTTTGGGCCCTATCTCTGGAATTGCCATTGAAGGAGCGGGACCAGCAACAGTAAAAGTCACAGGGCCATTAAATAATGTTGTTTTTAATTTTAACGTAGATTGGAATAACTTCAGTGTTGTGGATTTAAATTTTGGTAAAGTGAAAGCAGATTTTTCTTTGCACCTGGAAGAGTTGGTTCTTGATATCCGCTCTCTTGAAGGAATTTACAATAAATCAAATTACACTGCTTCAGGAACCCTGGGCTTTGATGGCCCTCGTGAAGGTCTGGATGTAAAGATTGATTTTAAGAACTCGAGTTTCTCTGATGCCAGAAAGATGCTCCATTTAGTTTTCAAAAATATTAAATTACCAGCAGATCCAGAGTTTAATTTTTCTTCAAGCTATACCATCAAAGGTGGTTATGACCTTGCAACTTTAAAAGTCGAAGGACAGGTTAATGGAACTGAATTAAAAATTGCTGGCGAAGAAGCTGAGAAAATAGCATTAAAGCTTTCTCTTGCTAATAATCTATTGAGCTTAAAGCAAATTAAAATTAATAAGTCACGTGGGGAGCTAAACGCTAACGTTAATATCAACCTTGCCAATAACTTCATTGAGCTTAGTGGAGGGACACAAGGGCTGAGACTTCGCGATTTCAATTTCTATCGTAACTTGAGCCTTGAATATGATGGTGATTTATTTTTAGATTTTGATGGTAATGGAACAACTGATGATTTTAGCTCACGCTTTAAAACAAGAGTGACGAATGCATTTATTGGTAATATGCCGGCCTCTTCGTCAAATGCGATCTTTTATATTAATTCAAATGATATTGTGACTAATGGAAGCTTGCTTGGCGGAAAGATTAAAGTCGATTCTCTGATGAGTTTTAAAACAGGTATTGCTGCTATTAAATCGAGCATCGATACAAATGATTTAAGAGAGTTTTTAGGAATTTTCTCTAGCCATAATATGACCGATAAAGGAATTACTGGAAAAATCAAGGCACAGTTAAATATGCAGGTTAGTACTGGCTCTCTTGGAGTCAGAAAGTTCTTCTTGAATATCGATCAATTTAATCTGGCGAGAGGAGACATTAAGTTTGCTGTCGACCCAAGGTTTAACAAAATTGAAGTTGATGATGGTGTGGTTAAAAAATGGGATCTTCGCCTTCGTGACGGTAATGAATTTCTTCTAAGTAGAGGGCGCAATATTTCTAACGGAGTTATTGCTCTGGAACATAAGTTTGCTTTGAAGGCGAGTCTGCTAGAGATTGTAACGGATCAGGTTGAACGCGCGACAGGTATCATTAAGGGAACAGATTTAGTTGTTTTAGATAAAAAAATTAGCGTAAAGGATTTTAATCTTTATGGTGATAATCACTCACTGAAAATTAAAGGTCTTCCAGGTTTTGTTACCAATTTTAATTATGCAGTTGTAAAAAAAGGTGAAGCCTTTGAAGTAACTCGCATGAACGGAAATTACGGAGAAGGAGAATTTAAAGTTGCAGGAAAAATTCTTTTTGATGACCTTTATCCGGACATTAATCTTAATTATCAAATTGACCGTTCATTAGTGCCTTTATTTAAGCGATCAAATGTTCTCATTAGCAGCACAGGGACATTAACTGGAACAGATTTGCCTTATAAGTTAAATGGTAAAGTCATTTTTCAGCATGGTGAAATCCTTGATGATCCGGCAGATCTAATGAAAGAAGATAAGGTCTCAATTGATGAGTATAAAAAATATCTTCCAGAAAAAGACTTCTTGGGAAATAAGGGAATCATTACACTGAATTTATCTTTTGAAATAGCAAACCCAATTGTGATTAAAAACAATATGGCCGAAGTGTATGTTAGAGGTAACGGATTAGTGACAGGAGATGTTCAGTCTCCGGAATTAAATACGCGATTAGAAACACTTCCTAATATCAGTAAATTTAAATTCAAAGGCCATGACTTTGCTTTAAATCAGGGTTATGTGGAAATCAGGGATCGTGGGAAAAATAGAGTTTCTGATTTAAAGTTCGTCGGAGTTGCTAAAATCAATGACTACGATATGAAGCTTGATTTATCAGGAAGTATCTCTAAAGTTAATATTGATTTATCTTCAGAGCCAGCATTGTCAAAAGAGGACCTTCTCTCACTTCTTACTTTAGGAGTTACCTCAGACATGTCAAAAAACCTGGAAGCCAGTGAAAGAAGATTTGTAACAACTGTAGGAATAGGAACTCTTTTAGTGGATCAATTGAAAATCAATGAAGACTTGAATGCAACTCTTGGGGTGAAGCTAAGTGTGCAGCCGGAATTCAAAGAAGATGAGACTACTCTTATTTCCGGAAAATCAGCTATCAGTGAAGGTGGAACAAGTCGTCTGAAATCAGCGACTAAAATTAAAATCAATAAACAAATTAATAACCGTGTGGATGTTTCTCTTTCCAGTACTATTGGTGGATCACTTGAGCAGAAACAAGAGATGAATATCAATTTAAAAATTAATAAAAACTTTTCACTGGAAGGAGTTTACGAAGTAAAACCTACTGAGGAAGAAAATACGTCAACGACTCCTAATTCACTCGGGGCCGATTTAAAGTGGAGGAAGTCGTTTTGATTTTACTCCAAAGACTTATTCTTTTATGTGCGCTTGGCTTTTGCCTCATGGCCAATGCCGCAGACATTACACCGGCCAAAGGTGCAATTGTTAAACGCATTGAATGGTCTAATCAGGAAATGGAAAAACGCTTTAAGGGTTATTTCAAGGAAGTTGTGAAGCGCCCATACGATGCCTTAACATTAAAAATTCAAACAGATTTAATCTCTAAAGAACTCTTCACTGGTGGATACTTTAATTCAGTTATTAAAACTGAATTAGGTGGAACTGAAAATGAGCTGATTGTTAAAATTACGATGGATTTAAAAGATCGCATAAATTTTGAATTCCAAGGCAATCACATTTTTAGCCATCAGGAGTTAAGAACAAAGTTACTGGATAAGATAAGAAATGAATTTGGTAAGGTGGATGTCAAAAATTTAGCAAGCTTCCTGGCCGATGAATATGAAGATGCTGGTTTCTATCAAACTAAAGTCACAAATTATCAAAGCGAAGGAGTGGATGCTTCAAAACTCAAAGTCATCAATTACTTTTTTGTTATTGATGAAGGTTTTAAAATTAAAGTCAGCGATATCAGCTATCGTGGAAATTCCTTTTTAAAAAATGAAGAGATCAATGACATCTTTAAGAGTCATGCAACGGCCCTGGCAAAAGGGGGCTTTTATGATAAGTCATTCTTTGATGAGTTTTCAGACATCCTTAAAAAAGAGTATTTGAGCCGCGGTTTTGTTTTTATTGAAGTTTCAAGGCCAAGAGTTGTGAGTAATGATGAAGATGATTCTGTCACAATCGAATATGGAATTGCTGAAAAACAACAAGTCATTCTGAAGAACATAACTTTCGCAAAGGTCCCGGATGATCTTGCGGCACAAGCGAAGACTGCTCTAATTAATAAAGAAGGCTCTCCTGTTAATATCATCGAATTGGAAAATGATCTTCGCAAGATGATCGTTTATTTCCAAAATGAAGGATATTACTTCGCCAATATCACAAATCTAAATTCAGACACACTTTTGGTGTATGAGAAATCTTATGCAAGCGTGGACTTAAGGCCAGAAATTAATCTCGATAAAAAGATTTGTTATAATGAAGCGATCATCAACGGAAATGTTCAAACCAACACGCGAGTTATCAATCGTGAAATTGATTTGAAACAAGGTGATCTTATTACGCCTAAAAAGCTAGAAGACCTAAGACAAAGGCTTTCTGGACTAAACTTATTTTCTTCACTGCGAATCACTCCTTATATGATGTACGAATCGGAAGCGACCAGTTGTCCGAAAACTAACCTGGTTATTCAGGTGAAAGAGAAGGACTTCGGACTTATAGAAGTTGCCCCAGGGTATCGTACTGACCTTGGAGCAAAGCTTTCAACGGGTGTTACTTATAACAATATCAGTGGAATGAACCGATCAGCATCTCTTCGTTTACAAGGTAACAAAAGATTTAATCTTGATGGTTTTGATGAAAGAAGAAAGTCAGAAAATAAAGATCTGTTCGAATACTCGGCCAAAGCTTCATTCGTTGAGCCTTATGTCTTTTATAATATGATTAAGACTCAATTAGAGTTCGAGTTATCTTCAACATTCCAGCGAATCCGCTTCTATGGTTTCGATGCTGATATTTTTAGAATTTCTCCACAGATTTCAAAGAACTTCACAAGAACATTCTCTTCTTCAGTAAAATACCAGTTTGAGCGCATTGTTCAGTTCGACGCTACTGAGACTAAGGATAATGACAACTTTTCCATCGGCGGTATTACTCCGACTGTTACATGGGACTTAAGAGACGATGCCATTAATCCTAGAAAAGGTGCTTTTTTCACTCTTTCATCAGAGTGGGCGAATAATTTCTTTGGATCAATGAAAGAAAAAGAGCTGGAAGTAAACTTCGTTAAAGTTATCAGTAGAAACCGCTTTTATTACCCTATGGGCGATTTCGTTGTGGCCCTTTCAATTGCGGCCGGATATCAGAAAAACTTTGCTGAAGAGAAATTGGTAGATAACAATGGAAACACGGTCTTAAATGCTAATGGACAGCCGAAGACCCGTGGATACATTCCAAGTATAAAGGTTTTTAGGTTAGACGGTTATGATGAAATCCGCGGATATGATGAAGGCGAAATTAACCGCTTAATCGACGGAACTCCGATCGGTGAAGTAATTGTTCAAAGAGAAGCTTATTTTACTGCACTAAAGTTCGAACCGCGCTACAATCTCACCGACGCGATAAAAATCGGAATTTTCTTTGACGCAGGACGAGTCTACGTTGATGATTTCCAACCAATGAAGCTAAGAACTTCTGTTGGCGCGGGGCTTAAGTATGTGACACCTGTAGGTTCCTTAGATTTTGATTACGGCTTCAAGCTGCAACGCAAGACTTATCCAGACCAGCAACGTGACTCAGTAGGTCGCTTCCATCTATCAATAGGTTTCTTTTAGATCCCAATTGACGCATAAACAAGAAAGTATCTTTTCAGATTCTTCTCGAAGAAGTGCTTGACGGAGGGCCGAAAAACTCGTTATAAGGGACAACACTTGCATTTTTCTGCATTTTATATTTGAATTAATACTTCGTAATTTTTCGTTTCGGAAAGTTTAACTGAAGGGATCACTTTAAGGGAAAGCGTTTATGTATACTCAAAAATCATTCGTTCTAAAGCCAGCTGAAGCAGACAAAAAATGGTTCGTTGTCGATGCTCAAGACCAAATCGTAGGTAGACTTGCAACTCAAATTGCAGATCTTCTAAGAGGGAAATTGAATCCAAAATTCACATACAATACTGATTCTGGTGACTACGTAGTAGTTATCAATGCAGATAAAGTTAAGTTCACTGGAAACAAGTGGAATGACAAAGACTATTTCTGGCACACAAACTTCACAGGTGGAATTAAATCTAGAACGGCTAAGCAAATGCTTGAGTCGCATCCAGAAGAAATCCTTATGGAAGCTGTAAAAGGAATGCTTCCAAAAAATACTCTTGGAAGAAAACAATTAACAAAACTTAAGGTTTTCGCTGGCGCATCTCATGATCACGCTGCTCAGAACCCTACAGAATATAAATTAAAGTAATAAAAGGATCATATCATGGCTGCAAAAGGTAAAACATACGATACTCACGCAATCGGAAGAAGAAAAACTGCTGTTGCAAGAGTTTACATGGCCGCTGGGACAGGTAAAATCACAATCAATAAAAGAGATCTTAAAAATTTCTTCAAACAAGAAACTAACCTTTATGTTGTTAATCAACCTCTAAATCTTACTAAACTTCTTGAGAAATTTGACTTCGTAATCAACGTTAACGGTGGCGGAATTTCAGGACAAGCTGGAGCAATCAGATTAGGAATCTCAAGAGCCCTAATTAAAGTTCAACCAAACCTTCGTCCAGAACTTAAAGCTGCAGGATTCCTAACAAGAGATCCAAGAGCTGTTGAACGTAAGAAAGCTGGTAGATCAGGTGCTCGTAAGAGATACCAATTCTCAAAAAGATAATATTTTTGTCTATATTTTGTCAGTATATAAAAGCCTACAGAAATGTAGGCTTTTTTGTTTTCTGGGCCTAAAATCCCTTCCATGCAGAACTTAAACATCATAAAAGTCCGCGGTGCTCGCACACATAATTTAAAAAACATCGATATTGATATTTCTCTGGGAAAAATCACGTGTATTGCTGGGCCTTCGGGGTCTGGGAAGAGCTCGCTGGCTTTCCATACACTTTTAACTGAGTCCAAAAGGCGTTTTATTAACTCGCTTCCGACCGATATGAAGTTCTTTTGGGAAATCCCTCATACGGTAGACGTCGATAGCATTTATCCGGTTTTACCGGCCTGGGGACTTCCTCAGCATAATCCGGTTATTAACTCGCGTCCGGTGGCCCTGGATGTAATGGGTGGGCACGAGAGATTACAGCGCCTGTTTATGGAGTTGGGGTCATTTGTTTGTCCGGATCATCATGTGCCGTATGAAAAGTATATGGCGCTTGAGACGGTGGTGACTAATCTGGCGAAAGATAAGAGCGGTGAAGATGAAGTCTATCACTTATTTTGTAAGGCCGAAGATTATAGAAGGAACGTCTCGAATGAGTTTAATCCGTCGAGAACTTTTGATGGGAAATCTGTCAAAGAGTTTAACGAAGAAGATCAGTGGTATGAGCTTTTCCGTGTGAAAAAGAAGAGTGTGGATTTGATTCTGCCGAAGTTTAAAGAAACTAAACTGGAAGAAGGAGCAGAGCTTTTACTCTATTCTTTGAGTGGCAAAAAGAAAGCGCAGTTTAAAAATACGTTTGAATATAGATGTCCGATTTGTAGTAAGAAGGCACCGTCTTCGAAGGTGACGACTGTTGAATCACTTTCTCCACTCAATGCTCTTGGTGCCTGTCCGACTTGTGAAGGGCATGGTGCGATTCTAGTTTATGATAGAGAAAAACTGGTAAAAGATCCGACGAAAAGTATTAAAGAAGGAGCGATTAACTTTTTAAATTTTTCGCATTTTTTACATTTGTTGCCGGCGTTTTTGAAAGAAGCAAAAAAGCTTGGATATGATTTAGATATTCCATTTAAAGATCAGCCGCAGAGTATTTGGAAATTCCTCTATGAAGGACATGGAAAATACGAAGGGTTTAATGATTATTTTGAGTACTTAAAAACTCAACGCTATAAAAAGAACATTCGTATTTATATGAGAAGCATGCAGACAGAAATGTTGTGCGCGGCCTGCGAAGGAACGAGAGTTTCTGAAGAGGCGGGAAGTGTGACTCTTGTATTGAAAGATAGCATTGTGACTTTCAAAGATTTTTTGAAATTGAATTTTGAAAATTCGAAAGTTATGTTGGCGAATATTAAGAAGGATCTCATTGATAAATTGAAGTATGAAAAACTGATCAGCACGTTTGAGAAGCTAGAGAGACTTTATAGTGTGAGTGATGATTTAGGGTTAGGGCATTTGCAGAATACGAGAAAAGTTCGTTCGATGAGCTCCAGTGAGTATCAGCGATTGCTGCTTTCGAAGTATCTTTCTTATGAAGGATCTCAGTCTTTGTTTGTTTTGGATGAACCGAGTTTGGGGTTGAGTCTTGCGACTCAGAAAAAACTTATTACCTACTTAAGAAAACTGCGCGATCAGGGCAATACTATTTTAATGGTAGAGCACTCGGAGTTTTTAAAATCGACTTCTGATGAACTCGTTCTTATGGGGCCGTTTGCAGGTGGGCGTGGTGGAGAAGTTCTTTATCAAGGGCCTTACAAAGAAGAGAAGGTGAAACTTCCACGAATGGATTTTGATCTAAGTGGGAAGAAGACTTTTATTGAACTGACAGATGCGAGCATTCGAGGTCTGACTAAGAAGAAAATTGAAATTCAAAAAGATGCGATTAACTGGGTTCATGGAGAGTCGGGTACAGGTAAGACATCTTTTATCGTCAATATTATTGCTAACGAAGTTCATAAATATACCAATGGGACGAGGCTTTCATTCGAGGATTATGAATTTAAAAAACTGAAAGGCATCAATGATTTATCGTGCGTGATTGTTATTAATAGCAGTCTGGATAAAATCTCTTCGAGGTCAACTGTTGCAACTTATACTGACCTGGGTGGTTTTGTGAGAAAGTACTTTGCTAACTTAGAAGTTTCTAAAAAATTAGGACTTAAAGAAGGGCATTTTTCTTCAAATTCTGAGCTAGGACAATGTTCGAGTTGTGAAGGGCGTGGAGTGAAAACCGTTGAGATGTATTTCATGGAAGACGTGGAGTTTGTCTGTGAAGACTGTCAGGGGAAAAAGCTTAAACCATATTATGCAAATATCTCAGATGGGACGATGACAGTTTACGAAGCTTTTAATAAACCTCTATCAGAAGTTTTAAATCACATCAGATTAACACCGAAGGGAAAGAGAATTTTTGAATACTTTAAAATTTTAAAATTAGACTATCTCTCACTTGATAGAACACTCGTTTCTCTCTCTGGTGGAGAGAGACAAAGGCTGCAACTTTTAAGTCTTTTAGATAAAAAAACTCAAGGGGCCTTGATCATTTTTGAGAATATAACCAGTGGTCTTTCTCATCATGAATACGCACCTCTTGCCGAGCTTTTGCACCAATTATCTGGCACTGGGAACACTGTTGTAGTAATTGACCAAAATGCTTTCTTTGCCCATATCTCCCATCATCAAATCGAGTTTTAGGTTTTAAAGAGTTAGCACTTTTTTGAGTGTCTAGTTTTTAGACAATAAATTCGATAATTTAAATCAATTTCCCCCATGAATAACCGATAAAATAGTACTAATTCATGGGGGAATGAACGTGTTTAATAAAACTCTATTCATAATTTTTTTAGGAATGATGATTTCATTCAAAACTTTTGCGACAACATTTCAAGTAATGCCACTTGACCAGTTAATTGAAGAGTCGAGTAGTGGAGCTGAAGTTGAATTGAAGTCGAAAAAAACTTTCATGAATAAAGTTGGCATGATCATGACGGATTTTTCATTCAAGGTGACTGATGGTTACAACATTAGCGAAAGCGATATGAATGGAGATTTGATTACAATCACGATGTCGGGTGGATCTTTGAATGGAGTGACGTCTTACATTGATGGAGCACCGGAGTTTGCGGTTGGTGAAAAATCATTTCTTCTTTTAAAGAAAATTGAATCAAAACTTTATTTAAGTAACTTCACGATGGGGAAATATAAGATCGAAGAATCTGATGGGCAGACTTATTACGTCTCATCTGTTTTTCCTTATGACTCAGATTTAGGAAGAGTGAAAAAAGACCGTATGGTTGATTTGATGAAAATGAAATTTAAAGTAACGAGAGCTCCGGAACCTGATTCTTTCAGACCAGCGGGAATTAAAACCTTAGAAAAAACATTAGCTCCGAGAGGCGATGTCTACGAAGAACGTAAACCAGCACAGGTTGATGATAGCGAAGATAGTAAAGCTCAAGGTGTTTGTGTCGCAATGTGGGCCTTCCTGGCATTGTTCAGCATCAGTGGTGTAACGATCTGGTGGAAATTGAAAAAAGGTGTGAGCGTTTAATTGAATAAAATGCCATTCGCACTATTTATTGCACTAATTCTGAGTTGGTTTGCCAACTCAGCAGAAGCTTATGTTCAAAATCGTACAACGACAGATGCTTTAGTTCACTGGAGCGGGGCCGGTTTTACTCTAGACCTGTATCTTAATCCCACTAATTCACAATCACTCTCGACAGTTGATGTGACTGCACAAGTGGCCGCATCGATTGCGGAGTGGAATGGCAAATCTCGTATGACCATCAGACAAAATAGTACACCGAGCTCAAATCAAGCAAGTGTGAATGAGATTTTCTTTTCAACAGATCCATCCGTTTTTGCTAATGGGACAGGAGTTGTCGGGGTCACTCAGGTTTCTTTTAAAAATAATACCGGAGAAATGATTGAAGCAGACATTCTCATTAATGATAATTTTACTTTTTCAACTGATATCAATGAGGCCAATTATTTAGGAAATGTGATCACTCATGAGATGGGGCATTTTCTTGGATTAGGGCATAGTCAGGTCGCCGGTTCGACAATGTTTTATGCACTTTCGCGAGGACAGAATCAAATTGCCGATGATGATAAGGCGGGTATTTATTCGATCTATCCAACAGGGGATTCATCGAAAGGATCTTTGACCGGAAAAATTATGGGAGGGAAATCCCTGGCCGCAGTTTTTGGGGCCCATGTTCAGGCGATCTCTCTTAAAACCGGGCATATTTCAGGGGCCAGTATTTCTGATCTCGATGGAAGTTTTTCTATCGCGGGTCTTGATCGCGATGATCAGTATTTTATTTATACAAAACCAATTTCCTTAGTTGGATTGCCGTCGAGATATAATAATGCTCGTTTTGATTTTTGCAATTCATCTAAAAAATATCGCGGAAGTTTTTTTCAATCTTGTGGGTCTTCAGGTGAAGGTTATCCTCAGGCCGTAAAACTAAACTCTTCATCAGTGGCAGTTGGAAATATTAGTATCCGCTGCGGTCTTGATGTACCTGTCGATTATATTCAAAATAAAGATCAGACTCCGGCGCTGTTTGATATTCAATCAAATGTGAATTCTGGAACAGGGAATGCCTTTGTTGGATATTTCTCATCACAGGATATTGCTTCTAATGCTATTGATTATTTTAAAATGGGATATTCGAACGTTAACTGGAATGGGATTTCTCCTACAGCTGATCTTTATGTCGAATTAAAAGTTTTAAACCAGTCTTTTTATTCTCCATTTAAAGCAAATATTGCGATCAAGAGAAGTGGAGTGACGACTGCTATCACACCTAATTATGTACAAGAAGCAGATGGGACCTTAAATCTAGAAACAACAGTAAGAATTTTGATTAACAGATCAGTTCAGTCGGATAATGATTTTGAGATTTCTGTGACTCCAGAGATTATGGAGTTCCCCAATTTTCCTGTTGGCCTTCCTAATACAAAATCAGATTATTTTCCTGCAGGTTCAGCCTTTGAAGACTCACTGTATTTTTATTTGGTCACTGCATCTATCGTGAGAGACAATGGTAATGGAACTTTCACTCAGGTTTCATATAAGAACGAAGTCACAACCGATAACAGTAGTTGCCCAGATGCGATTAATACATATGCGTTAACAAGTTATAGTGCAACGGGATCAGCTGCGCCTTCAGGAAAGAAAAAAGATAGTGGTATCGCGTGTGGTACTGTCGACATGAATGGTGGTCCCGGAAACGGACCAGGTGGATTTTTTATTGGTCTCATTTTCAGTCTAATCTTATGTAGTCTTACCTCTTCAATCATTAAGCATAATAAAACAAAACATTATAGCAAGTTAGCCTAAGCTGATTTATACTTTTATGAGTATTATTAGCCGAGGCCCGTATGAAAATTATCGCTCTCTTTGTAACTATTTTTTGCTTAACATCAATATCTTTTGGCCAAGATCTTTTTAAAGAAAGAATCAGAAAGTTAAGCAGCAACAAAACTTCAATCTATATTGAAAAAGGAATCTTCCATAATGGTGGAGTGAAAGTTCAATCGTCTTTGAAGTCTCTTCGTCAGTCTTACAATCCAAAGCAAGGGTTCGAAAGAATCGTTATGGATTTTTCGACAAATCAAGTTCCTAAAATTTATGGTCACATTTCAAGTGATGACAAAAAGTTATACCTGGATATTTTTGAAACAACGCTGGCAAAAGATTTTAAATCTGTTCCAAGCACGCGTTTCATTGAAAAGGTTAATTTCTTCCCGATCGAATCGAATCACTTATCTCTTGATTTAAAACTTAAAGGCAAAGTGAGTGCTGATATTTTTTACCTGGAAAACCCGGGCCGCTTAGTAATTGATTTAAAGAATTAAATTTTCCTGGAGTTGAATATGTCAGATTTAGAAAGCGATTTCCAAGTAAAGCTAAAGCCATCAAGTGGCAAAGACGATCTTCCGAAACTTCCTGAGATCGTAGTTATTATCCCAATCATGAATAGCCCAATCTTCCCGGGAATGATTGCACCTATTATTTTAAGTGAAGAAAAATTCACTCCTGAACTGGATGAATCACTTTTAAAAACAGGTTACGTTGCTCTTAACCTTGTTAAGAACGACCTGAAAGATGATGAAGGAAGTATTATTCCTGAAGAGGATATCGATTTCGATAAACGCGAAATCAAGTCTGGGGACATTTATAAAGTCGGTGTACTTTGTAAAGTTGTTAAGAAGCTAAAGCTTCCAGATGGATCAGTGAACGTTCTTGTTCACGGTATGAAGAGATACAGAGCTTCAGAAATTTTATCTGAGTCTCCAATCTTAAAAACGAGAATTGAAGTTTTCGATGATATTTTAGAAACAGATGAAGAGCTTGATGCTTACACTAGATCGGTAATCAACCAAGTTAAGAAACTTTCTGAAATCAACCCGTACTTCAACGAAGAGATGAAGCTTGCGATGTTGAACTCGCCGTCACCAGGGTCTCTTGCTGACCTTGTGGCATTCGCTATCTCTCTTGATATCCCTGAAGCTCAGGATTTCCTTGAAACACTTGTTGTTAAAAAGAGATTCGCAAAACTTCTTGTATATTTAAAAAGAGAAAAAGACGTTGCTGATATTCAAAAGAAAATCTCTGACGAAGTTAACGATAAAGTTAACAAGTACCAAAGAGAGTATTTCCTACGTGAGCAATTAAAAGTTATCCGTTCTGAACTTGGAATGGAAGAAGATGAAAAATCACGCGACATCAAACGTATTAAAGAGGAATTAGAAAAAGTAGGGATGCCTGAAGATGTTTTAAAAACAGCGAAGGAAGAACTAGAGCGCCTGGAATTAATTCCTGATAGCTCACCAGAATACAACGTTGCTCGTACGTACTTAACTTGGCTGATTGATCTGCCATGGAAAAAACAAACGACTGACGATCTGGATATCAACACATCTAAAAAGATTCTTGATAAAGATCACTACGGTCTTGAAAAACCTAAGGAGCGTATTCTTGAGTTCCTTGCTGTTAGAAAACTAAAGCCAGGATACGATGGAACAATTCTTTGTCTTGCAGGTCCTCCGGGAGTTGGTAAGACATCTCTTGGTAAATCAATCGCAGCAGCTCTTGGAAGAACGTTTTACCGTTTCTCTCTGGGTGGTATGAGAGATGAAGCAGAGATCAAAGGACACAGACGTACATACGTTGGAGCAATGCCAGGGAAGATCATTCAAGCGCTAAAGCGTGTTGAAGTAAACAACCCGGTTATCATGCTTGATGAGATCGATAAGATCGGTAAGTCGTTCCAGGGTGACCCGGCATCAGCACTTCTAGAAGTACTGGACCCGGAACAAAACTCAACGTTCATTGATAACTACCTTGATATCCCATTCGATTTATCAAAGGTTCTTTTCATTGCTACAGCGAACTACATTAACGATATTCCAGAAGCTCTGCTAGACCGTATGGAAGTTATCGAGCTATCGGGTTATACGCTGGAAGAAAAAGTTGCGATCACAACGAAATGGATTATTCCTCGTCAGCTTAAAAAGCACGGTCTGCAAAAAGCTGATTTCTCTCTTAACTTAAACGTTATCAAGAAAATCATTGCTGACTATGCTCGTGAGCCAGGTGTTCGTGTACTTGAGCAACATATCGCTAAACTTTGTAGACGTGCGGCCCTTGATAAAGTTTCTAAGCCAAAAGGAAAAGCGAAGAAATTCGTTCCTACAGTTGAGAATCTTGAAGGAATGCTAGGGTCTCCAAGATTCCACTCTGATTCAGCTGAGAAGAAAAATAAACCAGGTGTTGTTACAGGTCTTGCTTGGACAGCATACGGTGGGGAAATTCTTTTCATTGAAACTCTTCCTCTTAAAGGGAAAGGATTCAAGCTTACAGGTCAGCTTGGTGGCGTAATGAACGAGTCAGCAAGTCTTGCTTATTCATACGTGAAGAAAATTCTTCAAAACCAAATTGATGTTGATACAGCTGCTACTAAGAAAAAAGCGGGAACTAAAAAACCTGTAGCAGGAACTCCTGCAGTTGTTGAACATGAACCAGAAGATTACTTAGCAGCTCATGAAGTGCATTTACACTTACCTGCAGGGGCAACACCAAAAGATGGTCCAAGTGCAGGGATCACGATGGCACTTGCTCTATACAGCTTAGCAACTAACAAAGCGGTTGATTCTAACATCGCTATGACTGGTGAATTAAGTTTAACTGGAAAGGTTCTACCAGTTGGTGGGATTAAGGAAAAAGTTCTTGCTGCTAAAAGAGCAGGGATCACAACTATCATTCTTCCAAAACAGAATGAGAAAGACCTTAAAGAAGTTCCTGTTCTACATAGAAAGGGAATGAAGTTTTTTCCAGTATCGCATTTTGATGAAGTTCTAAAGATCGCGCTTAAAAAGTGATCAAAAAAAATGCTCCAGTGGAGCATTTTTATATCGCTTGAATGAGTAATGAATAAGATTTCGTATTAAGAGTTTTGATCACATGTTCTAAAAATAGAAGAGGCCAGTCTCCACTGGCCTCTCTTATAAACTCTCTTAAATAATTCCAATTCCCCGTTTCTTGTCATTATCCATTTAGAGGGTCTACCCATATCTAATCGGATAAATTTCGATCAATTTAAATAAAATTAACCTTAAGAATTGGCAAAAAAAAACCGCCTAAAATAGGCGGTCTTTCTTATAAAAATGATGCTTTAAAATTTTTAATTAGAATTCGTCAGAATCGTATTCGCTGATTGGAGCGTGTTTGATTTTTCCAGCAGCGATTTCTCTAAGTGCTGTAACAACTTCTTTATTTTTAGACTTTACTAGAGGCTCAGCACCTTCTCTTAGTTGCTTTACTCTCTTAGTAGCTAGGTGAACTAGTTCATATCTGTTTTCTACTCTTTCTAAGCAGTCTTCAATAGTAATTCTTGCCATGGATTATCTCCTGGGCCGTTAGGCCAAAAATAGATTTACGAACTTTAGGTTATAGTATCAAACGGGATTTTTGTCTATAAGCAATCATTGTTCCTTCTAAGATTCTAGCTTTTTATACAGCGCGTCCACTTCTTTTTCATAGGCCTTTAAGATAATTTTCTTCTTAAGCTTCAAAGATGGGGTCAATTGACCGTTTTCAACCGTAAAATCACTCGGTGCGACAATAAATCCTTTAATGGACTCAAAGCTTGCCAGGTCTGAGTTTGCGGCGTGAACTTCCTTATCCAGGGTCTCGTAGACCTGAGGGTCTGCTGCTAGTTCCTCATAAGTTTTAGAAGAACCCATTTCGTCGATAAAAGCTTCGCGATCAATGCTGACAATAGCAACTAAGAATTTTCTCTTATCACCAACAACCATGGCATTTGAAATATGCTTTTGAAGTTTTAAAATGTTTTCAATTTTTTGAGGAGCTACGTTTTTACCAGCGCTCGTGATGATGATGTCTTTTTTTCTATCTGTAATTTTCACATAACCATCAGTTGTTAATTCACCAATGTCACCAGTTAAAAACCATCCATCTTTGAATGCTTCTTTCGTTGCTTCTTCATTTTTATAATACTGACTGAAGAGTGCTTCAGTCTTAAGCATGATCTCACCATCTTCAGCAAATTTGACTTGAACGTCACCAAGTGGAAGACCGATGGCCCCAGGAATTTGTCTTACAGGAGGATTTAAAATACAAGGAGCAATTGTTTCAGTCAGACCGTAACCTTCAAGGATAGTAAGGTTAGCATTTTGTAGGAAGTTCATAATGTCCGGAGACAATGGAGCTCCACCTGAAACAAGGAAACGAATGCGTCCACCGAAGCGGGCGTATATTTTTTCGAAAACTAATTTATAAGCAAGATTCTTTTGTAAAATTTCAAAAGTCGTTGGAGATTTATCAGCATTGATTTTTTGGTAGTAAGTATTTGATGCTGACAAGGCCCAGTCGAAAACTTTCTTTTTTAACTCATTTTCTTTTTGAACATTTTCTAAAACTTTTGAATACACTTTTTCAAAAATTCTAGGCACAGCTAAAAGAATAGTTGGCTTTGCAGTCTGCATGTTGTCGACAACTTTATCCATCGATTCAGCAAAGACACATTCAAAATCAAAAACGAGATTTAAGAATGAGTCACATCTTCCAAATACGTGAGACAAGGGAAGGAATGTTAATGTTCTATCGTTTGGAAGGATATTCGTTTTCAGTGAAGAATAAACGTTATTTAACATAACAACGAAAGCTCTTTGACTAATCACGGCCCCTTTGGGGTCACCAGTTGTTCCAGAAGTGTAAATGATTGAGGCGATATCAGTTGGTTCACTTTGTTCAATGCTTGCTTCAAAAAGCTTAGGAGAGTTTTGTGATTCTAATGTCCCAATGTCGATGAATTGTTGATAAGTCTGAAAAATAATTTTATCTGATAATTTTTTAACTGATTCTTCTGAAATATCTTTTAGGGCCACGATACATTTTAAGTGAGTCAATTTGTCTTGTTCAGCTAGGATCTTTTGAAACTGAGCTTCGTTTTCTAAAATAAGAATTTTTGTTTCACTATTATTTAAAATGTACTCCACTTCATCAGACATATAAGTCGGGTAGACAGGAGTGACGACAGCGCGGGCACAAAGAGCGGCAAGATCGAAGAAGTGCCATTCTTTAGAAGTTTGTCCAAGAATTGCTACACGATCCTGTGGTTTTATACCAAGGCTATTTAAACCATAAAAAATCACTCGGACTTTTTGTTGGTATTCATCGTTGTTATAGAAATGTAGATCTGAACCTTCAATCCATCCAATGGCCTTACGGTGTGGTGATTTCGCGGTCTTCTTTAAAAAGAGTTTCGAAAGTGTTGCGTCTTTGTTCATAAAATTAACCTGTAATGTTTTTGCTTAATTTAATTTCGGCATCTTACTATAAAAACTTACTCTTAGTTTATGCAAAATCAATGCATTTGATACCGGAGTAATTTATGCAAGATATGATTTTGATCCTCAGTCGATGCCAGGCCAAAAGATCCAGTCCTAAAACCCTCAAAACCTTTTTCAGGTTTCACTTTAAGGGCTTTTATAATGGATCAAAAATTAAGGAAATACATGTCTACCCTCATCAAAGTGCTGAGTTAGATAAAGGAGAGGACTATCTCCTTTGGGTGACTTTAAGATCAGTAAAAGAATCTGTGTTGGAGGTTTCTTTATTGAAATATAAGAAGATAGAGTAAACAAAAACTGATAGTATAGATATTACGAGGTTAATACTATGAGTGATGATGTTCTAAAAGACGTGACGGCCGAAGAACGTAAGTTCCTTCATGATATTTCTAATCACATTGTTGTAGCACATGGAATGGCGACATTTGCCTTGCGCGCGATTAAAGATAATCCTAACGTTGGTGAGAAAGAAGTAGAGCGTTTAGAGAAGTCTATTGATGCTATTAACAGGATGACTGATCTTTTACGTGAGAGAAGGTCTGTGCTTCATGGTGCGAAGGTGTAGCCCAAGCTCTTGAGAAGAAGTTTTATTTTTTACATTTTCAAAATATATAAAAATGCAGCCGTGGCTGCATTTTTTTGGTCCACTATTTAACTTTTACAGTAACGATATCCCCAATCATCATCTTGCCGACTTCAAAGACCGGCGTTTCTTCACCTTCTTCAAGTTTATTTAAAATTCCGATAGCAGATGAGTCTTCAGAGTGAAGAACTTTTACTTCTCCGATTTTGATTCGGTGATTGAAGCGCTTTTTACTTTCATATGGATCTAGTACAGAAACAACACGGTAAACATCAAGGACACTTCCTTTCTTAACGCCTTGGTTTGATCCCATATCAACGTAGAAGTTCTTTCTGACAATTTCGTCTTTGTTACCCATTGGGATGTCTTGAGAGATGCTGTAGATAACGTAGTCTTTGGCAATTGCCATTGAGGCCGTAAAGGCCAGGGCAATCATAAATAGAACAGGTAATTCAAAATATTTTCTCATTGTTTAAACTCTCTCTTATTCAAAGTGCAGTCTTTGAATCTTGCCTCCTTCTCGGCTCTCATAGGGGCGGAGATGAACATTGGGAAAGGTGGGGAGAGGGAAAGGAAATTCTTGCCGAATTAGGTGAGGAAGATACCTGAGTAGATAAGTTAGAATGATTCGTGGGTGGGCGGTAGAGATGGAAGGGATGAGTATTTCATCATCCCTAGAATAAATTATTTCACTCTTAAGTACTTAGTGTAGTTCCAGATTAAGTCATCAGGGCGGTAGTTCTTCACGTAGTCATGATAAAGAATGAAGTTACGTGAGTAGTACTGCATGATCCATGGAAGATCACCGTTAACGATGCTTTCCATTTTAATAATCAAATCTTTTTTCTCATCACCATCTGGAAGCTTGCTGATCTTTTCATACATTTTATCCAGTTCTGGCTTGATGTAATAAGACGAGTTTGGCCCCGGAGGAAGATTTGTTGAAATAAGTAACTGATAAATATTTTCAGCATCAGGGTAATCCAGTGTCCAGCCATCCTGGAAGAATTGAAGATGACCAGTTCTTGATTTCTCTAAGAACTCCTTAAAAGTATTTTTGATAATTTTAAGTTTGATACCAATAAGAGCTAGTTGAGCTTTAAAGTATTCAGCTTGAGCGTAACTGATTTTTGATTCAGCACGAGTGTCGTAGACGATCTCAGGAAGATTTTTTCCTTCAGGGTAACCAGCTTTTGCCAGAAACTCTTTTGCTTTATCTAAGTTGTACTCATAAGGGAGAGTGGCAGACGGATTGTAACCCAGGATGCCCGGAGGAAGGATTGAGTTTGCTCTTTGTCCTGTACTGTTCGTGAACTTCTGAATGTATAAATCCATATCAATCGCGTGAGCAATCGCTTTTCTTAGATTAAGATTTTTTCCTAAAAGTGGATCTTTCATGTTGAAGGCCAGCCACCAGTAAGTCAGTGTTGGCATTGTTTGAAGACGAATGTTTTTAGCTTTGATGTCTTCGCGAAGATTTCCGACATCATCAAAAACTTGAGAGTAGAACTCTTGAGGCAGTGTAATGAAGTCTAGTTTGTTTTCATTAAATAATGTCCAACGAGATTTATTATCATTAACCATGATGAAATGAATTCCATCGATAAAAGGAAGTTTTTCGCCACTGTCTTTCAAAAGAGCACGGTTATTTGCATAACGATCTCCTTCTGTTGGATAAAAGCTTTCATGGTAGTAAGGAAATTTCGTCAGAATGATTTCTTTAGCTGGATCCATCTTGGTTAAATAAAATGGGCCAGTTCCAACGGGAGTATGCCCGAGGTCGTTTTTATCATACTCAACAACTTCAAGAGGAACCGGAGAAATAAAGCTCATTGAAAGTTTATAAATGAATTGAGGGGATGGTTGAGTGAGATCAATGACTAGAGTGTGCTCATCCGGAGCATTAATTCCCTTGATTGAAGTTGATTTAAATTTCTCAAAATCATTTCCAACATTCTTTTTAAAATCATTAACACCAACAACCACACCATCTAAAACCCACCATCCAGTCGAGTTTAATGGATTGTATGAAAGTCTTTTGAGTTGAGTGATAAAGTCTTGTGCCGTTACATATCTGATTTGCCCTTTGAAAGCAGGGTGATCGTGGTAACGGATATTTTTTTTGATTTTGATAACGTATCTAAGACCCTTATTTTCAATCGTTGGCATTCCCTCAGCAAGCAAAGGCTTAAGTTCATATGGACGATTTAAATAATGGTAGTCGTAGAGTTGCTCGTAGATATTACAAATAACAGTTCCGGAAACGTTATCGTAAGAGTTTACCGGATCTAGGGTAGAAATTTCGCTGGTGAGTGCCATGTTAAGAATTTTATTTTCTTTCACATGAGCTTTTTTAGTACAACTTGTAAGAGACACTAAAACGAGTACGAGACTCAGTAACACCAGCGATTTTTTCATCATGAATTAACCTAGTTTAGATTTTAAAACAGTTTTTGCCTGAGCTGCAATCTTTGCAACTAAAGCGGCCTCTCCAGAACCTTGTGCGATATCTGGCTTTCCACCACCGCGCCCGTTAATCACTGGAAGAATTTCTTTTAGAACGTCTCCAGCGTTTACTTTAGCAGCACCTTTTGAAGCACGAACCAGAACTGTTGCTTTATCTCCATTTGTATTAAATAGAACAACTGCACCGTTTTGGAACTTACTCACAAATAAGTCAGATAGTTTTCTTAAATCCGTATCAGCACTTGCTTCGACAACAGCGAAGTCAATTCCACCGATGTTTTCAACAGTGTTGAATAGATCTTTTGATTCACTTGCCTGAATTTTATCTTTAAGAGCTTCGATTTCTTTTTGTTTGTCTTTTAGATCTTTAAAAAGATTTTCTAGTTTTGCCAGAGCGCGCTCTTCTTTATCCATGAACAGGCCTTCTACTTTTTTAAGAAGTTGAGATCTGTGTGACAGATAATGAATTGCAGTTTCTGATGTCGTTGCTTCAATACGACGAACACCTGTAGCTAATGAAGACTCGCTTAGTATTGTAATAAGACCGATATCTCCAGTGTTATGAACATGTACACCACCACAAAGTTCAGTCGAGAAATCACCCATCGTTAAAACGCGAACGATGTTTCCGTACTTCTCACCGAAAAGTGCCATGGCGCCTTTTTTCTGAGCAGCGGCCATATCCATAATGTTTGCTTCAACTTTATGAGCTTTGCTGATTTCCTGGTTTACCAAGTCCTCAACTTTTTCGATCTCGTCTCTTGTTAGAGCTTGAGTGTGAGCAAAGTCGAAACGAAGTTTTTCAGCATTAACAATTGATCCTGCTTGTTTTACGTGAGGCCCTAGAACTTTAATAAGTGCGGCCTGAAGTAAGTGAGTCGCAGAGTGGTTTCTCATAATTAACTTACGAGTGTGACCATCAACCGCTAGCGTATAAGTCTTTCCAACTTCAAGAGCATCAGCGTCTTTTGAGAAGTGAACATATAATCCATCAACTGGTTTTTGAGTGTCGTCGATGTGAGCGATAACGTTTTTACCGTCTTTTACTGTACCGATATCTCCAACTTGTCCTCCGGACTCACCGTAGAAAGAAGTTGTATCGAAAACTAGACCTTTCATTTCGCCCATGTCGACAACTTCTAAAAGTTTCGCCTGAACATCAAGTCTGTCGTAACCAACGAAGTCAGTTGCACCAGTTTTTTCTTTGATAGCATGGAAAACTTTATCAGAGTTATCAAGAGCGCCTTTCCAAGATTTACGAGACATCTCTTTTTGCTCGTTCATCGCTTTCTCAAATCCCTCGTTATCTAACGTAAGGTTTTGATCAGCAAGGTACATTTCAGTTAGGTCAACCGGGAATCCGTATGTATCGTATAACTTGAATGCAGCTTTCCCTGAGAAAACTTTATTCGTTACTTCTTTAGTGATGGCATCGTTTAAGAACTTAAGACCGTTTTCTAGTGTCTCTCTGAATTTTCTTTCTTCAAGCTCTAGAAGTTTTACAGCAAGTTCTGATCCACTAGCGTTTTGTGGGTATTCTTGTCCAAGCGCTTCGAATACTGCAGGAACAAGTTTGTAGAAAGAAATTTCTTTTACACCAAGCTCGTTTAAGTATTTTACTGCACGTCTGATAATTCTTCTTAGAACGTATCCACGACCTTCGTTAGAAGGAATAGCTCCGTCAGTGATAAGCATAGTTGCTGAACGGATGTGATCTGCTACAACTCTGAAGTTAGCTTTTGTTTTTTCGTCTTTCCCAAATGGTTCGTACTTTTTACCAGAGATCTCTTCGATCTTTTTCATGATAGGGAAGAAGATGTCAGTGTTGTAATTGTTATAACAACCTTGAAGAGCAGCAGCTACGCGCTCTAAACCAGCACCAGTATCAATTGATGGTTTTGGAAGTGTTAAGCGTCCTTCTGGAGTTTTTTCATATTGCATGAATACTAAGTTCCAAATTTCTACATATCTTTTTTCGTCTTCTAATAAATCTTTTGGATCAATTCTTACCAGATCGTGGTCAGTGTATTCTTCACCGTGGTCAAAGAAGATTTCTGAACAAGGACCGCAAGGACCAAATTCGCCCATCTCCCAGAAGTTGTCTTTATCACCTTTATTGAAAATTCTATCGTCAGGAAGTCCTGCTACTTTGTTCCAAAGCTTTCTTGCTTCATCATCAGTGTAGTGAACAGTGACGTATAATTTTTCTTTTGGAATCTTTAGTTCAACAGTTAAGAATTCCCAAGCAAACTTGATAGCGTCTTCTTTGAAATAATCACCGAAAGAAAAGTTACCAAGCATTTCAAAAAATGTATGGTGGCGGGCCGTGTGACCAACGTTTTCTAAATCGTTATGCTTTCCACCAGCACGTACGCACTTTTGGATTGAAACTGCTCTCTTATTTGAAGCAACAGATTTACCAGTAAAGTAATCTTTGAACTGGTTCATTCCGGCATTACAAAATAATAGAGTTTTATCGTTATGAGGGATAAGTGAACTAGAGGCCACTTTCTCATGGTTATTTTTCATGAAATATTGAGAGAACTTTTCTCTGATTTGTTGACCAGTTAGTTTTTCTGACATGGGAAGAATTCCTGTGGGTAAAAGTTTACGATATTGTACTTCTCCCAGTGAAATTCATCAATTTTTTAGTGATATTTAATAGGCGTCGGATTCAAAGTCGGCGCTATTTTCGCCCATGACAGACTTTAAAACCTTTTTTGACAGTGAAAAGTCATGACCTTTAGAGATCAGGTACCTTAAAATTTTACTTTGCTGATCGAAATCCAGGTCGGTTTTCATTCCGATCTTCTTTCTGGCCAGGCGCTCAATTTGTTGTTCTTCGCTCATATTATTGTCTTCAAAGATCTCTTGGATTGTCTCTTCGGAGGCAACTAAATGCTCTTGGGCCAGCTTTTGGCGGATATAGTTAACTGAGTAGCTTTTGTTCATGAAGCCTCTGATACGAGCTTCAGTGTAGACTTCTTCTTTCAGGTGGCCGCGAGCTTTAATTTCAGAAAGTGCGTCTTCTATTTCGTTTGCAGGAAACTTCTTTTCTTTAAGCTTTTCGCGGAGTTTGTGCTCCGAGTATTCTCTGGCAGATAAAAGTTTTACGATGTAGGTGAACGCTTTTGTAGACATAGTTTTGTGATGAAGAAACTCTAGTGCTCCTGTGACCTCTCATTCAAGAGGGATCAAGAGCACTAAAGTTATTTTTAATTACTGAAGATTCTTTTTTGATTTTTTCGGAGCTTTTTCTTCTTCAATGATCTCACCAGTAGACGTATCTACTACTTCGCCCATTGAACCAGCTGGAGCGTCAACGATTCCAAATTTAACTAGAATTTTTTGTTTAATTTCTTCTAGCATTTCTGGATTTGCTTCAAGGAAGTTTTTAGAGTTCTCTCTACCTTGACCAATTTTTGCATTGTTGTATGCGTACCATGCACCAGCTTTCTCAATGATGCCGTTGTTAGCACCAAGATCCAGAATATCTCCAACTTTAGAAATACCTTGTCCGTACATGATGTCGAATTCAGCTTCTTTGAATGGAGAAGCTACTTTGTTTTTAACTACTTTTACTTTTGTACGGTTACCGATATGAGCTTCACCGTCTTTGATTGCTGCAATTCTTCTGATGTCTAAACGTACTGAAGCGTAGAACTTAAGAGCGTTACCACCAGTAGTTGTTTCAGGGTTACCAAACATAACACCGATTTTCATACGAAGTTGGTTAATGAAGATAACTGTACAGTTTGAACGAGAGATTGATCCTGTCAGTTTTCTTAAAGCTTGAGACATAAGTCTTGCTTGAAGACCCATGTGAGAATCTCCCATGTCTCCTTCTAGTTCGGCCTTAGGAGTAAGTGCAGCTACTGAATCCACGATAAGAAGATTTACAGCACCTGAACGAACTAACATATCCGTGATCTCTAGAGCTTGTTCACCAGAATCTGGTTGAGAGATAAGTGTATTTGGAATATCAACACCAAGCTTAGCTGCGTATGCTGTATCTAGTGCATGTTCAGCATCAACGAAAGCTACTGTTCCACCTTGTCTTTGGCATTCAGCTGCGATGTGAAGAGTAAGAGTTGTTTTACCAGAAGATTCTGGCCCGTAAATTTCGATGATTCTTCCTTGAGGAATACCACCAACTCCAAGAGCTAAGTCTAAACTTAAACAACCAGTCGGGATCACCGCTAGTTTTTCGACAGCATTTTTGTTGTCGAGTTTCATGATTGCACCTTTACCGAATTGTTTTTCAATTGCTGATAAAGCTAGGTCTAATGCTTTTAATTTTTCTGGAGATGCTGCTGCTGATACTTTCTGTAATGACATGAATCCTCCGACGGTGTCCTAATGTGTGTGCGATTACGCTACATCATTTTATAATTGTTCGATAACTTAAAACTTTTGCAATTTGCTCAACTTATAAAAGAATCAAAGGCTTGTAATTATTAGACTAATGAGGTCATAAAGTCACAATTTGATAGGCAAGATATCAATTCTTTTCTTATACTCAGTCTGTGCGTAAAGTTTGCGCAAGTCAAGCGTAATTTTAGCGTAAGTTAGATTAAATTTAGATGTATTGAAAATACGTAATTGATGACCAAGTAGACCACTCCAGCAAAGACTCCGCTGACGATATCATCGAGAATTGTTCCCGCACCGTGATCAACTTGCTTATCAAAATAAGAAGCAGGCCACACTTTAATGATGTCGAAAAAACGAAACAGAGCAAAGAGTATAAAAAGATGAAGAAGATTATGTTTCTGAATGAAAAGCCAGGCCGTCGTCATACCTAGAACTTCGTCGATCACGATAAATTGCGGGTCGTGCAGATTGAATTTCTTTTGCACGATGTCTGCGATGAAAGATGAAATAATCGTCATGATGATAATGAAAGGAATGAATAAAACGTAAGGCGGATTAAATGTTCCGAGTCCATATAAAAAAGGAAGCGTAGCAAGAGTTCCCCACGTTCCGGGAGCTTTTGGTAAAAAACCTACTCCAAAAAAGGAAAGGAAAAGAATATCTAGTCTTTTAAGGGATGGTCGATTAGCCTCATTCATTACATAATAGTCTAGCTCGATTTTCGGGTGTTGGAAAAGGTTTAAATGGAAAGACCGAGTTACTTACAGAAATATATGTTTGATTGGGAGATCTTCGACGTTGTCGTCGGGGGTAAGTCTGCGCTCGATACAAAAAATTTCTTAGGGCCGATGTCTTCTAATGAACAGGTTAACCAATTCCTTAAAGGGTATGGTCTTGACCCGAATGATCATGTCGCTAAAGCAGAGCTGTTTGGAAACTTTCAAGAGGCCATGCAGTTTATCAGAAGATATTTTTTAAGAGAGGGGAACCCGGACGGACTTGATATTAAAGTTCCGAACTCGCTTCTTATGATCTCGGATATCGGCCAGTTATTTTTAATGGCCACTGACGACAACATCGTTAAGAAAGAAGATAAGCTTTGGGCGGAAGCGGTTTTGAAAGTCATGCATACAATCATGCATGCTGATAAAGACCTTCGTTCAAACTATTTCAATATTGTTCAGACTCAGATCTTTGATCGTTTTTACAAATATGTTTTTAGAAGTGACGACAACAAACTCTTTATTGGTGTGAAAGGCACTGATGATGTGGTTCCTCTAGTTGATTTTGAAACGAAATCAAAAAAGACCAGAGAAAGTGTCATCATTAAACTTCTACATAAAGCAGAGAACGTAGCGGAAGAATTATTTGATAGAGTTGGAGTTCGCTTCATTACTCATACTCGTTTTGATACGCTTCGCTTGATTCGCTTTTTATTAGAAAAAAATATAGTTATTCCTCACAACAACAAACCAAGCCGCGCGGTCAATACCATGATCGATATGGTGAAGTTTAAAGAAGCTCACCAAGGGCTATTAAAGATGGCGATCAGAAATAATCTTTCTGAAGACCGCTTCTTAGCTGCCATGGAAAGGGCCGCTGTTGAATCACAAAAAGAGCCGGGAGAAAGTGAGCGCAATAAGCACACTTCAAAAGCTTATCAGTCGATTCAGTTTACTTGCCGTCAGTTGATTGAATATAAAAATCCGTTTCTGCAAGAGTTCAACGATCTAAGAAAGTTCGCTAAGACTTGTAACCCGGAAGAAAACGAATTGGCACGTAAGGTTTTAAACATGGATATTTCTCTGGTGGCCAGAGATATCAGATTTTTCTACCCATACGAAATTCAAGTTGTGGATCATGAAGCTTTCAAAGCAAACTCGCAAGGGGATGCTTCTCACCAGGAATATAAACGTCACCAAGTCAGATCGGCGATGAGACGTGTATTCAAATCAATTATCGAATACAAACAAATCCAGCTCTAAGATTTTTTTCCACTTAATATTCCAGACTTTTTAATGAACTGATTAATTCGGTGATTAATCATTTCAGGAAAATCTGCTTGCGGAACGTGAGAGCCATCTTTAACGATGTAGAGCTGACTTTTAGGAAGATGTTTGGTTAGAATCTGCTGAAGGTAATTCGGGATAATTTTATCTTTATCACCACCAATAACCAGGGTTGGAGTTTCGATAGACTCCAGGTGGTTGATGATGTCGTGATCGTGCATAAGCTTTAGAAGGTGAAAGAATAAATTCTCAGGAAGCTCACTTATTTTTTTCATGTAGAGCTGTATGAATTCGATATTCACCTGCTTCTTGTTAAATCCACCATCAAAGATAGCGTATTGAGCGATTGGGTTTTTATAAGAGTGTTTCCACACGGCCTTATAAAGCTCCGGGTATTTTTTAGTGAACATTTCAATATACGGCATAGTGATATCGATAATATTTGAATCAAACATGATGTCTTGTGGAGGAACAACTGTTCCGGAAATAAGCACCTGTGCACTCACGTCTTCTGGATACCTGCGGGCATGCTCCAGACAAATATTCACTCCCATACTATGACCAACAAAGAGAGTTTTTTTGATGTTTAGATCTGCCAAAAGTTCATGAAGGTCGCGGGCGATATTGGGAAAGTTGCAGCTTTCAATATCTCCATCTTGTGATGAAGAAAAATGGAAGCGGTAATCGTGCAATAGGATTTGATAACCTAATTCTTCGAAATAAGGAATCTGGTATTTAAAGTGACTGTTACTGCAAAGAAGTCCGTAGATAAAAACCATCACTGGTTTCTCTGGATTTAATTCGTTCAGTGGGAAGTTCGTATTATAGAAAAGACGAGTGCCATCACTTGTATAAAAATAATTGGGATAACTTTTTTTAAACATCTGATGCCTTTTCATAGTCCAGTAAAACTTCTTCAATGAAATCTAGCGCAAAACGAAGTTCACCGGCATTTTTGGCAAAATTAGAGAACGCCAGGCTTAAGTCATCTTCTTCACGGTTCTTATGGAAGTCTAATATTTTTATTTGATTGTCACCAAACGCGATCACATCGTTGTGGCGTACTTTTAAAACACCGCTGATTTTCTTCCCGTTAATAAAGAAAAAAGGAGAGCGGGTTAAGCTTCTTGCAACTAAATGCGTGCCTTGTGAGTCTTGAATGATATGCAGATTCATGAAATTTAATGGCAGGATTTTTTCTAAAAAGATCAGGTCATTTTTTTTCGAGCGTCCAATATGAACGTGGTCGTATTCGAACTCATAAAGTCCGACGGCCAGAGGATCAGAAGATGTTAGAATTTCTAAATGAATCATAGAGCCAGTATAACAAATACCCGTTAATTTACACCGTGAAAATTTTGGTCAAAATGACTGTGGCAATCGGTCAACCTTTAGGGTTATACCGTTGTGAAGATGCGGGAGTCTTTAGAGAATTTATCGAGTAAACCCAGGATGTCGGGGTCATTGTTTCTGATGAGGTCAAAGGCATCTTCGCGGGCCTGATACAGAATATCGGCGTGAAGAACAATGTTGGCCAGGCGTTTTTGTGCCTGACTTCCTGATTGATCAGTTCCAAAAAGGTCACCTTCACCGCGAAGTTTTAAGTCTTCTTCGGCAATTTTAAATCCATCAGTATTGTTTTCGATAACTTTAAGGCGCTCTTTGCTCAAGCTCGATATTTGTTTGTCATTAACCAGGAAACAAAAGCCAGGTTTATCACCGCGGCCAACTCTTCCTCTTAGCTGGTGAAGAGAAGAAAGTCCGAATCTTTCAGGATTGATGATCGCCATAACTGTGGCATTGATGACGTTGATTCCGACTTCAATAACACTTGTTGAAACCAGAAGATCTATTTCGTGCGCTTTAAACTTAGTAAACATTTCTGCTTTTTCATCAGACTTCATCTGGCCGTGAAGGCCTTCGACTCTGTACTTCGGAAAGTATTTTTTATAACGCTCAAGCGTATCAATCAAGTTGTGAAACTCTTGCTCGGCACTCTCGTTAATCGCCGGAACGACAACATAGATTTGTTCATCGAGAGAGAGGCGGGTATTGATAAAATTTAAATACTGCTGATACGTTTCTTCAGTCACAATTCTGGTCTTATGGCCCTTACGTCCACCGGGCATTGTTTTGATAGAAGAAATATCAAGGTCACCATATTGAGTTAAACTAAGTGATCTTGGAATGGGTGTCGCTGACATAATCAGGCAGTGAGTCCCTTGTCCTTTGCTAGTGAGTTTAATTCTTTGATCAACACCAAATTTATGTTGTTCATCGATAATCGCAAGACCCAGTTCTTTAAATTGAATTGTTTCCTGAATAAGAGCATGTGTTCCAATGATAAAATCAATTTCACCATTTAAGAGACCTGCTTGAATCAGCTTTTTTTCTTTTGCTGGAGTTGATCCCAGGATTAATTTGAAAGTGACAGTGTCATCACCAAAAAGTTCACGGGCCGAAACGTAATGTTGCATGGCCAGAGCTTCTGTCGGGCACATCAGGGCCACTTGGCCGCCATTGTCAATAACGATCATAGCAGCAATCATAGCGACAGTTGTTTTACCGCAACCAACATCACCTTGAACCAGTCTCATCATTGGATGTTCGCTGATAAAATCGCGACGGATATCGTTTAGCGTTTTGCTTTGATCATCAGTGAGCTCGTATGGGTAAAGTTTCGCGAATGTTGAGTAAACCTCATTGCTGACTTCGTATTTTTTAGCTTTAGGTTTTTTGAAATATTTGCGTCTCAAGTAAATTTTTAACTGATCTTCAAAAAACTCTTCGTAAATTAAACGCTTTTCAGCTTGAGCTTCAAGCTCAGGAGTCGGTTTAATTTTAGCGTGCATGACTTTAAAAGCATCTTTAAGTGAAAGAAAATGATTCTTATTAATCACGGCACGAGGAAGTGTTTCAGGGATATTGTCCCAAAGATCTTTTGGGATTTTATCAATGAATTTTTTAATATGAATACCGGCCACAGTGTTCACTGTCGGGTACTGAATTTTTAATTCATTAGAGACGGTTGAAAATGGTGAGGGGTCATCAGGAGTTTCTAATGGGAAGAATTCAGGATTTGCAAACTGAGACTGTCCGTTAAAAACTGAAGCTTCACCCATAAATTCGATATAAGTGCATTTCGAAATTTTACTGGTGATTGATCCGTACGAGTTAAACCATTTAAGTGTGAGGATTTTATCTGAGAGTACATCCTGAACATGCACCATAATATTGTAGAGCATGGCCTTGCCACGGCCCTTGATGCGAAAATTTGGTTTGGCCTGCACGTTTAAAATCTTAGCTCGCCCAATGAAAATGCGTCCTTCTTCGATGTGGTCGAAACTGCGAAGGGGAGGAAGTTCAACAACTCTTAATGGGAATACCCATAAGAAGTCTGAGAGTTCATTGATGCCGGCAAGATTTAATTTTTCGAAAGATTTTTTTGAGGCGGGACCGTGCAGGTCTTCAAGAGTTGAAGACCATGACAAGGATTTCTTAGATGGTTTTTTCTCAGTCGATAAATTCAAATGATTCAATCTCGAATTCAACGTCACCTTTCGGTGCTTTTACGATTACAGTGTCGCCTTCTTCTTTTCCGATCAGTGCTTTACCTAATGGGCTAGTGAAAGAAATTTTGTTTTCTCTTGAATCTGATTCATCTTCACCAACAATTCTGTAAGTGATGCTAGCGTCTTTTGCTACATCAAGTACTGTCACTGTTGCACCAAAGACGATTTTCGTACTTTTAATTTTGCTTACTTCAACTACACGAGAGCGAGCAAGGATACCTTGAAGTTGAGCGATACGCCCTTCAACGATTGCTTGTTTTTCTTTAGCAGAATGGTATTCAGCATTTTCTTTTAAATCGCCAAGCTCACGAGCTTCAGAGATTGAAACTTTAAGTTCTTCGCGTTCAACTTTTACCAGTTGGTTAAGTTCTGCTTCTAATTTAGTTTTACCAGCTAATGTAATTGGTAATTCGGCCATTGCCATATGATTGTCCTATTTTTTAAAAATTGAAGCTGCAGCGTCTAGTAAACTCTCTTTAGATGTACCAGCTTGAGAGCCATCTGAGAGATTAAAGTAATCACAGAAATTAGCTTTTTCTTTGTCGACGATTCTGTCGGCATTTGATTCGCGGCATTCGTTATAGACCTTTGGGTCGTAGAAAGTACACATTCTACAACAATGAAGGCTTGTAGAGCAATAGGGGCACTCCTCAGTTCTGGTAACTTTAAAAGCTCCCAAGATAGGAATCGATTTATGGCAGTGATAACAGGTAATGCTATTCATTTACTAAACCCAAGTTAAAAGGTCCATTGCTGCACAAGACCTAGTTTTACTTTAGAAAAATCCATCTGACCCTGTGTTCCTTCTGGATTAAAAAAGATCTTTGGAAGATTTCTCTTATTATATTCTTCAACTGCTTTATTTAAATTTGATTCATTCGTCACTTCCAGAGTTCTAGCAACCAGGAAGTTCACCAGAATCGTCGCTGTTCCCGAGATGATATAAAGTCTTCTGTTTTCCGAATCAGAATTAAAAAATCCAAATAACAAGAGTCCCGTTCCAGCTGTTCCTAGAACTGCTGAAGGCCATCTTATGCCAGAATTTTTTTGATATGTATCCAGGTATTGTTTCGCCACCGGATCTTTTTCCAGTTGGTAGCGAAGCCCTTCACCCTTTTGAGAAGTGTTAGAGTCCACCAGGACTTCCTGATAATTAATAATCGCGATGCGACTGCAGGTTTCCACTGCAAATGCTGACATCGAATTAAAAATGAATAGGATTACCAAAAAATAGCGCAAAATCACCTCAAATGTTATTTTTCTGATTATAATATAGGCACATCCTATTCAAAAGGTTTTTTCATGGATTTGATTAAAGCAGGTATTGGAATATCAAAAACGATAAGAAACGTTGGGCGACTGCAAGAAATTGTCATGGTTTTTGCACGCAACGGGTTTGATGAATTCATTACAAACAACACAACAAATAAAATACCAAATTTTGTTTTACCTAAATCAAAAAAGAGACTGACAGAAGAGCTGGCCAATAAGTCGGAAAAAGACTGGAACCAGGTTGTCGGATTTCGCCTGCGTAAATGTTTTGAGGAATTAGGCCCGGCCTTTATCAAATTTGGTCAGTTACTAAGTTCCCGCGAAGATCTCTTCCATCCATCATTTATTGAAGAAATGAGAATGCTTCGAGATAAAGTAAAGCCAGTTGCTTTTGAAGAAGTAAGAAACATCATCGAGTCTGCTGTTGGTAAAACTGTAGAGCAGGCGTTTAAGTCTGTTCAAAAAGAGGCCATTGGTACAGCGTCCATCGGAGTTGTCTTCAGAGCTGTTCTTCACGACGGAACTCCGGTTGTTATCAAGGTTCGCCGTCCGGGAATTGAAAAAGAAATTGAAACTGATTTCTCTATTTTAATGTTTCTGGCCATTCAAGCTGAACGAGTCAGTAAAGAGTTGAAGTATCTTGGAATTTCAAGAGTTGTGAATGACTTCGCTTTAACACTTCATCGCGAATTAAATTTTCATGTTGAAGCACTTAACTGCGAACGTTTAAGAAAAAACATTGAAAAACATGACACCCAAAATTTTTATTATATTCCACGTGTGTTTAAGGAATACTCCTCAGAAGGTGTTTTAGTTATTGAAGAGCTGATTGGGACTCCTTTTAGTAATCAAGAAGCGATCCTTGCTAAAAAAGCAGAAATCATTCCTAAGATGGAATACGGTGTAAGACTTTTCCTTAAAACATTTTTAAAAGATGGATTCTTTCACGCTGATCTTCACGGTGGAAATTTCTTTTATCTTGATGATGGAAAAATTGGATTAATTGATTTTGGGTTGATGGGAAGTTTAAGTAAGAGCGGAAGACATCACTTCATCGCTATTATTTATGCGATCCTTTCATACAACTACGAAAACTTAGTTTACGAATTTTTAGATGTGGCCGAATACGAAACGATTCCAGATACAGATGCGCTTATACGTGACGTAAGAGAAGCACTAAGTCCGTTTGTTGGTTTATCAGTTAAACAAACAAACTTCTCAGACTTACTAGCAGTGGTTTTAAGCACATTAAAGAAGCACCAGATGTATCTTCCAAGAGAATGGTACATAATCTTCAGAGCGCTTATTACGCTAGATGGAGTAGGCAAGCAGCTTGGTATCGATATGAACATCTTCGGGATTCTTGAAGATGATATCGAAGAAATTATCGAGAGTACTTTTAGTAAAGATGAGCTGATGGAAGAGGCCGCTTGGGCCGCACGCGATCTGACGTCAACAATGCGTGTTCTTCCACGCCATATAAAGTGGTTCCTACGTGACTTCGCTAAAAAAGGTTATGCCATTGAAGTGAAGAATACAGGTTATGAAAAAGAATTAGGAGCGGCCGTTGGTGCTCTGACATTTTTAGGATTTGCTTGTCTTTCTTCAGTACTTATTTTCACTGGTGTCTATTTAATTGGCGCCAGAGATATTAATGACTGGACACAGATCCCAACTGTGAGTTGGATCATGTGGAGCTTAGGAGTCATACTCTTCTCCTCGGGCATATCTAGTTTACGCCGCTAATATTCAGCGCTTAGTTAAGTTACCTAAGCGCCGCCAACAAATAGTGTCGGCCAAAAATCAAACGAATTCCATCAGGCATTAAGACTTTCACGCCCTTAGGTAGGTAAAACATGGATGTTGTTTACCCTGATCCCATAAGCCCTTAAAATATAGTTACAAATATTGATCAAGAGGTACTTATGCTAAAAAGCTTAATTTTATTCACGCTGGTTTTGAACATCGCTTTTGCAAAAGATCGATTTTCAGAGGCCGATAAAAAAAGATTTTTAGATGATGTAAAGCAAGAGATCGCTGAACATAAGGTTGAAAACAAAGGCCGTGTTGATCTGCAAATTATTAAACCAGGCCTTTACGCTGAACTAGAAGAGTATTTAAGACAAGAAAAATTCACGCGCGAAGAACTCATCAAAATTAAACAGAACTACGAAACTCTTTCTAAAGATTCAAGCATCACTTCAGATAAAGCAGAAGATGCTTTTTATAATTTCATTAATAAAGAACTAGATGCAATTAATTCAAAAGAATTAGCGAAAGTTAAAGAAGGGGCCATCTGTAATAACTGGTCTTGTGAAGATGGATTTAAATGTGCACCGGATCCAGTTCAGGAAGCTATTGGTAAATTAAAAAAGGCCGGAGCAACATGTGCTGAGAGTTCTGAATGTGCATCTAATGAATGTGTTGAAGCAACTCCTGGAAGTAAAAATAAAATTTGTGAAGACGTCTTTCGTTGTTTTAGACCACTAGCTCTTGGTGAGAGCTGTATGGCCAATCCAGTGTGTGGAAACGGAGCATGTCTACCATATAACTCAATGACATCTGGAATCGGGGAGAGTTTTGCAAGAGGATCTGTTTGTAAGAAAAATAGTGACTGTGCTTCGAACTCTTGTTCGGCCGGAATTTGTAAAGACAACTTCATCTGTAAAGACTGTGTTTCTAATGGAGAAAAACCACAAAGAGGGCAGAAGTGCTGCGAAGGTTTATATCAAAATGATAAAGGGATGTGTGTTCCTGACGTTCCACCATCGGTTATTCCTCAAGTTCGTTATGCTCCGATTAAGAAATTCTTTTATGTTTTAACGAATGCTCTTATTTCAAATGCAGAAGCACAAGACGTTGCTGTGCCAACAACTGCGGCGACAGTTGAAGAGGCAGTAGCTGATAAATTTATTAATACTGGAGCTCTTAATGACAATGTTAATTTAAAAGACGAGATTAAAAACAATAAAACGAAGTATGAAAATTTTCAGGCAAAATCTTCAACTAGTGCAACAGTTGACATGAACCTTGAAAAAGCGACTATGAAATTTGAGAAGAGATCAGATTTCAAGACATGTGATATGCACTTTAGAGACGATTTTTATAATACGTTGATGAGTGATGGGACTTTTGATTATGAAGTGGCCATGCTGGGTTTTGACTTTGTTATTACGGGAGATGCGGATACAGACTACTGGACTGAAAGTGGAAAGCAGGATTCGTCAATCTACTCTCGTTTAAAGAAAATTGGTATCGCTCATAAACTAGTTCGTGCTGAAACAAATAAAAAAGTTGATTACTACAATAAGAAACTGACATGTATGTGTCTGGACGTTATTGGTTATGACAAAATTGAAGATACATCTAAAAAGAAATTCTTTTCTGAGCAATGTGATGAGTACGCAAAATACAAAGATCCTACAACAAACTATGATGAATTAAATGGCGATGCTTCAGGTGTAAAAGCAAAAAGATTAATCTATGCCTGGACTCAAAACCTGACATCTTTCTATATGGAGTTAACTGTTGATAACAGCACTACATATGGAGACATGCTTGCCGTTTCAAATTGGGCACGTAGTGATGCCAAGTGGTCGACTGCTAAAACAGAAAACTTCGACTTGTTTAAATTTAATATTAAAGGAAAAGGAAGTAGTAGTGTGGCGGCCCTTGGTGGTCTTGTCGGTGCTCTACTTGCCGCAGGTATCATTGCCATCTTAGGTGGATTTGCAACTACATCAATTCTTTCAGCTTGGGCAGCAGCAGGTATTATTACAGCTTCAGCTGCGACAGGGGCCGGTGGATTGTGGATGATTGCTTCACTAAAAGGAGCATGGATTACACAGAGACCAGAGATCACAGACTTTCATGTTGCTCCAAGAAGTTATAGCTGTGGGAAGAAACAAACATGTACAGAGTACACTCGTACACTTGTTCAGCCATATAACGATGTTTGTGGAATCCACACTTCATCAAATGCTTGTTTAAAATCATTCGTCGTTGTTAATGAGAACTTAGAGTCACGTTACATCGTTGACCCATGGGTTCCATATGGTGTTTCGAAAGAAGCTATCCTAAAAAATCAACCAGTCTACGCTGATAAAATGGAAGAGGCATTCAAGGCCGCTAAAGCTGCCATGATTTCTAAAAATCCAGGAGCATCAGGTGGTGGTGGTAAAAAAGGTGGAGGATCTTTCGTTGCTGAAAGTTATCTTTCAGAAGTGTTTGTCGATGCAACTTTAGTGGGAAGATATGTTCCAGCTCTAGGGCCTAACTTAGAAAGTACATATTTTATGAACCCGGATAAAATTAAGCTTATTAAAGAAGCTGCAAAAAAGTTTGCGATTGCTGAAGGATTTTTAAAACCAACGGAAACAGCTAACCTTGAATCTTTTGCAAACTACGCTTACGAATACCATTTCTTATGGCCGAAAAAATCTAATCCTGGTGAGATCAGTTACCCGACAGTAGGGCTTCAGACTTACCTAAGTTACATGGCAAAAGAAGTATCGGGAAAAATCTCTACGAGCACAGGTAAAACGGCGATTGGTTTATCTACTTTAAGCCAATTACATTTAAAGGATTTGATCGCGACTCTTAAGTTATATGCTGAGAAGCCAATTAACCAACAAGATGCTCTGAAAGCGTCACTACTATCTAAAGAGATTTCTAAAGCTGAAAAAGAGCTTGAAAGCTTACTTACTATGAACATGATGTTGGATAATAAAGGCCTAGACTCACAACTTAGTACACTGAATTCTACTTTTGTTGCTGATCAATCAAAATTAGCTGGAGCTTCGAGCGCTAATTTTACTACAGAACAAACAAGCTTCTTAAAAGCGATTGGGAATTTAAGAACTTCAAGAAAAGTGCAGTTAAAAGAACTTGATACTTACAATAAGGCGATGGCAGCAAGTGGAGATAAAGAGCGTACTACTAAGATGGCCGCGGTTTCAAAAAGCTTCAGTTCGAAGTTTGCGAATAAATCAGGTTCAGTGTTTAGCAGCTCAGGTCTTGGTTCGTCATCATCATCGAGTGGAACAGGGTCTGCAAATGCATTAAGTGATAAAGCTGCAAAAGATGCATCGTTAAATAAACAAGATGCTGGTGGAGCATATGGTTCTGGAACAGGTGCACTTTTTGGAAGTGGATCAAGATCTAGTTCGGGATCATCATCGGGAAGTGGAGTGGAATCTGCTAGCGGTGCAGGGGCAGCGACGGCCGCAACAAATGAAGATGAGAAGAGACTGGCCGATGCTATTGAAGCAAGAAACCAGGCGAAAAAAGATAAGTACCAGTCCAATGAAGGACAGTCACTTTTTGAAAAAGTAACCAATGCTTATATCAGAAACTACGATAAGGTGTTGTCGAAGAAAAAAGACAAGGATGTCATTGAAGATAAACAATAATGATGAAACACGCTCGAGACTAGTTAACTTAGATTTCTTACGTGGCCTATTTATCATCCTCGCATTAGATCAACATTTCACGTACTACATTAACATGTGGTACGTGGATTATTTCCGCGATACGATGGCACTGACATCGACTTACGCTGTTCATTTTCCGATGATAGGGAAACAGGTCTCTTCAGACTTCTTTAATCACTTATTAGCGATTGTTTTCACACCATGGGTAAGTCAGATCTATCTGACTATGGCCGCGTTTAATCTCGCTAAAAAAGACCAGGTCACATTCGGCATTGAAATGCTTGGTAAGTTCAAAATTTTTGGATTGATCTTTTTATACTTTGTTTTAGAAAACTTTATCGTGGCACCCAATACAGGTCAGGCCATTTCATTCTATCCAATCATGTTGTGGATGGTGATTCTTGGACTCATCTCAGTTATTTATAAATATATCGGAATCAGAGGTGTTCTCGTTTTCACATTGCTGGCCATGCTTCGTTTTGTGATTCCTGTTGAATACCTTTCAGATTTTTTTGAAGAAGTGATTCAAAATCGTATTCATCCTGGATTTGAATACGATGCTCGTTTTGAATACTTCGTTCTCTCTGGATGCCTGGGGTTTATTATGGGGTACGTGCATTATCATATGCCACTTTATAAACACAAAAAAGATTTTCTCTTCGCAGGGTTAGGAGCACTACTGGTTTTAATCTATGTGGTGATTGGGGATACTTTTGTGGTTCCACTGGATGATTTTTTCAGTACAGAACACGACCTGGCACGAACATTCTCTGGAACAGCTTATATCATTGGTATTCAGGCGATACTTATTTCAGCTTTTTTATGGATGGAAAGAAAAAATATTAAATTGAATGTGCCACTTATTAATTGGGTGGGTATGTATTCATTAATGATTTTTGCCCTTCACCGTATCTTGTTTGTAAAACTGATCGCACCAATCAGCATTATGATTGGAAGTTTAACAGGCAGAACACTGGGTGCTTCTATCGTAGAAATTTATATTTATGTCTTTATCACATTAGCGATTTGTTATTTTGTAAAAGTCTCACCAATTGGTGACATCATTTTACAAAGAAAAAAATAGGGAAACTCATGGATACGAGGTCTCAACATTTATTATTCGATGCTGTGCTGGAAAAGGATTTAACTGACGCTGATGTGGATCACATTAAGCAGGTTATTGAAAAGAACCTGACAGTCGTCAATCGTATCGAGCACAAGTTTACTCCGCAAGGGGAGACGATTGTCTTTATTCTTTCTGAGTCGCATTTTACTTTGCACACATACCCTGAAAACCGCTTCATCTCTTTAGATATTTATGTTTGTAATATGGAAACAGATTTAAAGAAAATCGTTCATGAGATTTCATCTGTTGTTCCTTTTGAAAAAGTCGATCAAAAATTTCTTGCTCGTGGAGCGATTGGAACTCCGGTTCACTCTAAGCATCTGCATATCATCTACCTTGTAACGGTGATGACTGCTTGTTGCAGTATTCTTTATGAATTGCTGCTTGCTCAGGCCTTATCAACGACAATGGGGAACACGGCACTTAGATATAATACGACTATCGGTCTTTATATTGCGGCCATGGGGTTTGGTGCTCTTCTTTATAAGAAATTTATCAAACGAGATATTCTTGAAGAGTTCGTTAAGATTGAATTACTGTTATCCATCATCGGGGGAGTTGCTCCCATTATGGCGCTAGTCTTTGATTACTCTTTCAATAAAATTGCGACATCGACGGGCATTTCATTTTTTTCTAATTGGATTCAAGGCCCGCTTTTTACTTTAAATCACTTGCTGATTATTGCGATAGGTTTTCTGTCTGGTCTGGAGCTTCCATTATTAATTGATATGGGGAAGCGCTTTGATAAGAAAAAAGCAAGTTTCGTTTTAGCTTACGATTATTTCGGGACACTGATTGGGGCCATCTTGTTTCCCATTTTCATTCTTCCGGAGCTTCACTTGTTCACGATTGGATACGTGGTTTCGGCCGTCAATATTCTCGTGGCCTTATTTGTAATGACAAAACTGAAGATCAAAAACAATAAGTATAAAATCATGATTGCGATCATGTTGGTGATCTGGACGCTGTTGATTGTGAATTCCGGGGCCGTAAACGAAGGCATTATTCAAAAGTTTTATTTTGGTGGTCAAGTATGACAAGTAAAAAGAATCTTATAAAACTAGAAATCCTCGTTGTCACAATTGTCCTGGCGTTTTGTAGTATTGTGTACGAGCTTTTATTGGCAAATACTCTAGCGATCGTTACAGGAAATTATATCTGGTGGCAGTCTCTGACAATCGGTATCTATATCGGTGGTCTGGGGTTAGGTGCTTACTGGTCAGATAAACTAAGAGATATCTATAAGAGCATTATCAATATAGAAATTGCACTGTCTTTTTTGGGAGTGTGCTCGGTTGTCTATGTTTACTTTCTTCATGGAAGTTACAAGTACATGGATAACTTGTTTTACTACACAGGGGATTTCCGTTCTGCTGTGTATCTGCAAAATCTTTTTGCCTTAAAATTTGTCTTCTTTGGAATGGTTCAACTTTTAACTTTTTTAATCGGATTATTTTCAGGGTTCGAGATCCCTCTCATGGTTCGAATCGCGGAAGACCGCTTAGGTGAAGAGACTGATAATGAATACCAGATTTTTGGTATTAACTATATAGGAACTCTGGTTGGAACAACCTTCTTTGCTTATTTATTACTTCCTAAATTAGATGTTATTAAAACCTCAGTTGTCGTGGCCATGCTCAACCTTGCGGTCTGTGTGTATTTCATCGTGAGATACATGAAGGTCAACAAAAAGCGCTACTTCATTTCATCTGTTTGCGTTTTAGTGTTTGGGCTCTTAATCGGCTTCAATGAGCGCGCTATTACTCAGACTTATTTAAAAGTCTTTTACTACATGCCAAAGATTCTTTCACAAAATAACAAAGACGTGGAAGATCTATATAAAAAGATTGAGCGCCTTCCGGATATTGAAAGATCAAAGTCTTTATACCAATACCTGGATATCTTTACTTACCCGACTGTTGAAAATGGGGAGTATAAAGATGCAACTATCTTAACTCTTGATACGAACTTTCAATTTAATACCGCGACAGAGTTCTTTTATCATCAGGCCTTTGCTCATGCTTCCATTGCGATGAATGAGAAAATCCCTAAGAAGGTTTTACTTCTTGGTGGAGGAGATGGTCTTTTATTACGTGAGCTTTTAAAGTATGACGAAATTGAGTCAATCGACTTTATCGAGCTGGATGAAAAGATGCTGGATTTAGCACGAGGAAGATTTGCTAAGCTTAACAACCATTCAGTTGATAACCCCAAAGTTAAGACTCAGGTGAACGATGGATTTTATTATCTAAGAAATACAAATGATAAATACGACGCCATTTTTATCGATTTCCCTTATCCAAACTCATATGACCTGGCGAGACTGTATAGCGTTGAGTTTTATAAATATGTTTATAAAGCACTTAACCCGAATGGATTTGTTATTTTAGATGCTCCTTTCTTTGATAAAGAAAATGAACTTAAAAATAACATGCGCGCGCGCCTTATGGTGACGACTGTCTTTAATGAAATGCACGTCTTAAATAATAGCGTTGTGGCCAGTACATTTTACTATGCAGGATTCAAGACGATCTTCCCTTATAGAGTCGCGGATGAGTCTTTCTTATTTTTAAAGAAGGAAGCAGGGGCCATAGATTATAACTTTATGGAAAAATCAGATCTGTCACGACTTAGTCCAGAGACGATTGCGGAAATGCACAATATAAAGAATCAAAACTTTCCGTATGAAATCTCGGCAAGGTATATCAACTCGATCTTTAAGCCTGCCGTAGTTAAGAAAAACGAATTCTAGATACTGTCTGTCCCTGGAATGTAAGGGGACAGCACAAGACTTTCAAATTCTTTCAATGGGCGTGGCCCGAATAAATACTGTAAAAAATCTTTGTGACTGCTTTGGTGCTCGATAGTGCCAAAGCGGAAACAGATAAGATCTCCTGTCATTTCATACAACTCAAGCTGGCCTTCACTCACAGACTTTAAAAACTCTTTTAAAATATTAAAATTCCCAAGCCTCATGAATGCTGTGAAGAAAATATCTTTATTAGAGGAAAGAGAAAGCTCACTTTCAGGCAACCATGTCCTGTACTTCTGTAAACTCTTCATCATCTGCAGGTACTGGTCAGGAAGGCATCCTACTTCGTGAATGATGTTAGTCAGGTCGCGGCCTTTATTCACACAGAAGTACTGCTCGATAGTTCCTGTCTCATTTTTCTTTATATAGAGATCAATAGAATCCATCTCTCTAATGATCGACCATTCTTTTTCTTCGCGAACCACAGTGAAGAAGTATTTTTGATTGAAGTCTCTATAGATCTTTTGAATGTTCTCGAAGTCTTTTGGTGAGAGATCCCTAAATGTAGATTTCGTAAATCCCATTGGGCGATCGTTGTTAGAAAATACTGCAGGGCCAGTTTCAATTAATCCACCAGACAGATGAAAAGAAAATTTTTCATAGAGTCCAGTGATCTCACTCCATAGAATAAACAATCCACATTTCTGTACATGAATTGCTAGTGCGTGATTCATTAAATTTTTAAATAAATCTCTTCCTCTAAAATCTACTGCAGTAGCAATTCCTCCAATGAGCGCAACGCTTATTGTGTAATTGCTTTTTATCATCAAACGAGGACAAACTGCTAAGTGAGACACAACTTTATTTGTTGCTTGATCTACATAGAGATAACAATTATCAAAATTAAGTGGATCCATCAGCAGAGCAAAGTCTTTTGCATATGAGAGAGGAGAGTTGTAATGAAATTCCTTCTCAATAAGAGTTATCACTTCCTCAAAATACTCAGGATTCTCAGATAAAGTCGTTAAAGTGAAAGAATTTTTATTCATCTGACTATTTTAACGACATTTGACCCAAGAAATGACCAATTTTCTTTCACTATTTTTGTGCAACCACTTTTATCAACTACCACTTTTTGAATGATTACATGTGGTTATGCGTAAAAAAATGTACAAATAATAGTCACTTTTTCCTAAAGTTATTTTGAAAGCGTTCGATAAGTAAGACATGAAGCCGTGAGGGAACCCTCACAGATAAGACATGATGTTTTATCAGACCAGAAATCATGGAGGATATATGGGACTTCGAATTAACACGAACGTGGCGTCTTTAAACGCACAAAGGAATCTAGGTTCAACTAGAATTTCAATGAACAAGTCTTTGGAGAAACTTTCTTCAGGGCAAAGAATCAACAGAGCTGGTGACGATGCTGCCGGTCTCGCAATCTCAGAAAATTTAAAAGCTCAGATTAAAGGTCTGGGACAAGCAGAAAGAAATGCTGAAGATGGTATCTCTCTAGTTCAGATCGCGGAAGGGGCGTTAGGAGAAGTTTCTAACATCCTTATCAGATTAAGAGAACTAGGAGTACAAGCTGCTTCTGATACTATCGGATCTACAGAAAGAAAATTCCTTAACGTGGAATTTGAACAGTTAACTTCGGAAGTTGACCGTATCGCAAACTCAACAGAATTTAACCGCGTTCCATTACTTAACGGAACTGGTGCTGTGTTTGATATTCAAATCGGAACAAGAAACGATCCTATCTCTGACAGATTAACGTTCGATGCTTCATCAGCAGACGTTAATGTGGCGGCACTTGGTTTGAACCTTGCTTCTGTCTCTGACAAAATTTCAGCTCAGAACTCTCTTACTTCAATCGATCAAGCGATCATTTCAGTATCAGGGATTAGAGCGGACTTTGGTGCTCTTCAAAACAGATTGCAGTCAACAGTTAACAATATTCAAACAAGTATTGAAAACTTAGCTTCTGCAAACTCTCGTGTAAGAGACACAGACGTTGCTGCAGAAACTGCAGAATTAACTAAACAGAACATTTTAATGCAAGCAGGTACAAGTGTGCTTTCACAAGCGAACTCAAGTACAAACTCAGCATTAGCTCTAATTCAAGCTGCTTCTCAGAGATAATGATCGATGAGCTCCAACCTGGCCTGCAAGTTTGGTTGGAGAGCTTTAAAGAATAGATAAGGGAATTAAACTTTTGAGTAGTTTTTAAGGTTTGATTTTAGAAAGTTGTTACTCGTTACTTAAATTAAAACATAAATAATAAATTTTTCTGAACAAGATGTTCGGAGTATTAGCAGGGAGGCTTAGCGTGACAGGAGATTAAAAATGGGATTAAGAATAAATACAAACGTGCCTTCGTTATCAGCTCAGAGATCTTTAGGGATCAATACGAGAAACCTTAATGACAACTTGAGAAAGTTATCATCAGGTGAACGTATCACTAAAGCAGGCGACGATGCAGCAGGTTTAGCTATAAGTGAAAATTTAAAAGCTCAGATACGTGGAATGAGACAGGCCAAAAGAAATGCTGGCGATGCTGTGTCACTGTTACAAACGGCAGAAGGTGGAATGAGTGAGATCTCTAATATCATCATCAGACTTAGAGAACTTTCAGTCCAAGCAGCTTCCGATACAGTGGGTACTACAGAGAGGGGATTCTCAGATATTGAATTTCAAAGTCTCAAAGAAGAGATTGATAGAATTTCAAAGTCTACAGAATTTAACGGAATTAAACTTCTCGATGGTACAGGCGGAAAACTTGAATTCCAGGTAGGAACTAAAAATGACCCAATTCTTGATCGTCTACAATATGACGGTTCAAGAGCGGACGCTTCCCTTAAGGCACTTGGCCTGGAGATTGATGGGGTGGCGACGAAAGAAGGAGCTCAAAACGCGCTTATGAAACTTGATGATGCTTTAGTGCACATCAACGGAACGAGAGCGAACTTTGGTGCCCTTCAGAACAGATTGCAGTCGACTCAAAATAACCTTGAGATCAGCGATGAAAACTTATCAGCTGCCAACTCAAGAATAAGAGATGTCGATGTAGCTTCTGAAACAGCTGACATGACTAAGAATAATATTCTTCTTCAGGCAGGTATTTCGGTTCTATCGCAAGCAAATCAGTCTCCGAATACTGCTTTAAAACTACTCAATAACTAATTCTTAAAAAGTTGCTCCGAATGGAGCAACTTTTTTTTATTTCGTTTATAATTAATGAAGAGGAATTACCAATGTTTGATTTAAATAGTGCTCAGGATAAACGAAAAACCATTTTGATCATCGGGATAAATTCCTTTTTGGGATCCAATCTTGCTGAGTTCTTCAAAAAAGATTACCGCGTAGTCGGAACTTACCATAAAAAAAATCAACAGCTTCCTGGTATCCTTGCCTTACCATGTGACGTTTTAAATAAAGATGAAGTGCAGTTAGTTCTTTATGCTTTTAAGCCTGACATCGTTTTATATTGTGTTGGTTTAACGTCATTAAAAGACTGTGCAGACATGCCGAATGCATCTGATGCCTTGAACTCAGCAGGCCTCTTTAACGTGGCCGAAATCGCTCCTAGATATGGCTCTCGTGTTGTGTACTTCTCTTCGCAATTTGTTTTTTCAGGCGCCAATAAAAATTATAATGAAATGGACAATGCCGATATGATCACTCATTACGGTAAGTCTCAGGCCTCTTCAGAGTTTTATCTGCAAAAGTCTTCCTTAAACTATTTGATTATCAGATCGAGTAAGCTTTACGGAAGAGGTGTATCTCCACTTAGAGATTCATGGTTTGAATTGCTTCAAAGAAATCTTAAAAATAATAAAAATGCCGCTTATGATGACTTCGTTCATCAGGGATTTGTAGATGTATATTACTTAGGAATGGTTTTAAAGATGTGTATTGATAAAAACATCTCTAATCGTCTGGTGCATTTCTCATCACAAGACACGATGACGTATTATGAATTCGCTCGCACATATGCAGAAGTGTTTCATGAGTCCAATGGGCTGATCAATAAAGGTAAGTGGCATCTTCCAATATTAAAGAGTACATCGGTGGAAAGAGTAGACGAACATCTTCATTACAAGCTTGATGTCTTAAACATGGAAGGGCTTTTAAAAATTAAAATGCCGACTATCAGAGAGTCTCTGGAATTTACGTTGAAGCGTCTTAACGGGAATAGAAATCCTGCTAAGGGTGTCGTTAACAAAAGTGAAGGATTGTCTTTTATCTAGCCGAGTTAACAATGAACTCAGTTAAGTAATGGCGAACCATCGCATCTAAATCTACAACTTCATTATTAAAGCGCCATGTGATCTTATTAAAAGGTCCCATGTGTGCTCTGATTTCGTGAATCGTTGTTGATCCGAATTGATCGTTGAATGAAAGACGAGCGCCGTAGATATCTTTTCCATTAGCTAAGAAACCAATAGAGATAACATCGTTAGCTTTTCTTGCGAAAATTAAGCGTAGTGAATTTCTAAATAACATGAAGTCATTAACAGTGTTCGAAATTTTAAAAAGCTTAATCGCCGCACTCGATTGATTGCGACCACGGTACTCATTGAATTTCGTCATGTAAGCTTCGAAGCGATCTCTGATATCATTCATAAGCGCAATTGAAGACTCTTCTAATAAAAGAGCAGGATTCAAATGTCCGCTGATGTTAACAATCCCAGACTCATCCATGTTGATTTCATCCATCGCTAGATTTTCAATCCATGAGTAATTAAGTGGCTGGTATGTTTGATTATTTTCGATCATATAAAAATGATCGGTGCTGAGCGACTTACTGTCAAGAATTTTAAGGTTCGACTAATACTGAGGCGCCGCAGCGGATGACCACACTTCCAATGAAGGTGTGCCTGAATTTTTGATTTCCCAACCAGGGCGATACCTAAAGTAATTAGCAACGGGAGAGTTTTTTTCGGCCATCACGCATGTCGGTTCAATCGCTGTTAAGAGATCATCGTTAGGATGTCTCATAAATTCATTAACCAATTTGTAGCGGCCTTTACCCCAATATTCATTGCGACTATCTACGAAGATTTTTACATCCGGTCTAAATAAAACAACGGCACCCGAAGTTTGTGGAGTTGCAATTAAATGACAGTCGGCCGGAAGGGCCTTGATGTCATCAATAAAACTTGGTCTTCCGTGTAGGGTAATGGCCTCATAAGAAATAAAAATAAGAGCAGTCGCTAAACCAATCGCAGCGATAGACAGGAACTTATCTTTTTTAACCTGAAAGCTTCGAATCCAAAAACTCCAGGCCGGTAATGAAAAGAGAAGTGCCCATGGCATATACCTGATAGCAAAAATTCCCATTACAGCTAAGGCCATCGAACAAAAGGCCCACGGTCTGATTCGTTTGAATTTTTTTGCAGGACGGATTTGAGCAAAGACGAGAATCAATCCAAAAAGGTAAAGTGGTTCGTTCCACATTGGCTTCCATTCATAAATTAATTCAGTCGAGCTCGCAAAAGTCATCAGCATATGTGAAAACAAATGATGTTTTAGTGGATTAATTAAAATTCCAATCACGGCCGCAATTCCCAATGGGAGAATTGTGGATAACGCCTTTTTATATGGAAGATAACTGAGTAACAATCCACTCCATCCAATAAAAGCAGCACCTAAAAAGATCGGCCATGCCAGATGCAGGTTAATCATCAAGACATTGAAGATTAAAAAAACAAAACTCATGATGATGGGTCTTGTTTGAAAACTTTTTAAGAATGCATGAGTTGATAAAAGCATGATCAACATTCCATAAGCGCTTATGAGAGCAGGCCTGATGGAAAGAATAGGGATCGCAAACATCAGCACGAATGCGAGAACGTGATTAATTGAGTTCCAGCTGGAAGTCAGTCTTCTTGCTCCCACAACTAAGAGTGCAAGAAATGAAATGGTAACAACAAACCCCAATGCAAAAAGACCATAATCAGGTGAGAGTTTGTAAGCGTAGGCGAGGATAAGATTCCATCCCCATGAATTGGGAATCCATTCTCCATTGGGAACATAAGACCATAAATCGTTTTTGATAAAAGTTTTATCGCTTAACCAATCAAGGCCCGCGCGTGTTTGCCAATAGACATCAGTCTCAACGATTTTTCCACTGCGATAAATCGAAGCGATAAAAATAAGGAAAATGGTAAGGGATTGAGCGAACTTCGCGACTTGTTTGTTCATTACTTTCTTAAAATAAAGGGCCCAAGAGGTGGACTATTGTCGAGGTTCCGCCCATTTTTAAATAGGTGGCTGCAGTTAGTAGTCTCTTTAGGCTTCTCACTGACAAAACCCGAGGGTTGTGTATGAGCTTGCTCACCGTGACCAGGGACCGCTCCCGAATATATCTTTATAGAGGAACCAACTTAATGCCAACTCCTAGACCCACTTTTAGTATACACCTCCAGTATTTAACTCTCTAGGAAAGTTTTTACCTAATAAATAGTTTCAGATACTTAGTTTAAAAAAAGCTGCAACTCTGGGAAGTTGCGTCGAAAAGTTGAGTTTAATGGTAAAATATAAGGGTAGAGAACTAAAGATTTGAAGAGTTGTGACCGAGAAGTCTCTTGTGAGTATTTCGAATTCAGGAGAGTTTATGAAGAAGCTTATGGCATATTGGAGAGACGAAAGTGGGCAGACGTCGACAGAGTATATCTTACTCGTTGCGGTTGTTGCCATGATCGTTTTTAAATTCAAAAACACAGCTGGTGCTAAGTTAGATGCACTAACAGCGAAAGTTTTTGATAAGGCCGACACAATGGTTGAAGGAATCGACGCTGGTAACTAACTTTATCTGATCTCTGATAAAATTAACCGCCAGCGATTCCCTCATTAATCTAAAATCATCACAATCATCGGCATTGTTTGCCTCTAGTTGTCTCTTTTTCACCTATCTTCAATCCTAGTAATAATGAAATTAAAAAACAAAGTGAACGTCTCCGGTCAGGCGCTCATTGAATACCTTTTATTATTTTCCTTCATGACGTTTATTTCGATCTCTCTGGTTAGAGGGTTGGGAAAAACTATGATGAGTTCCGTCGGTAATATTGGTTTCGAGTTAACAGAACAATTCACTGTAGGTGTTTGCAGGAAACTTTGTTTTTATACCGGCTACGAAAACGAGGCGAAATAATGTTTCCAATAGTCGTCTACGTTTTTATTTCCATCCAGCTGCTATTTGTCGCCTACATTGATTTCAAAACGCAGAAAATTGCCAACATGTGGATGTTGATTAACTTTTTATTCTTTTGTCTGCTGACAATCGTCTTTCCTACGGTCTACATCTGGTCGTTTGAAGCTTTCGTTTTTCCGCTGGCATTTTTGCTCGTGGGCTTTGCACTTTATATGGCCCATATAATGGGAGGAGGAGATTCCAAATATCTTTCTTCACTCTATATTTTAGTTCCACTCAATATGCAGGAAACGGTTTTTACCTACCTTCTATACGCAACGATTTTAGTAGGAAGTACGCTTCTACTTTTTAATATATTAAAGAACCTTGATATAATTATAATTCACTTTAAAATGAGAGACATTGCTGGGATTAAAAAAATTTTTGGAAAGAAATTTACCTATGCACCGGTAATCTTCATCGCATGGATGTGGTTTGGATGGCAAAATTACAAAATCCTGTCCTTTTAAGAAATAAAAAAGGTCAGTCCGTCGTAGAATACATTCTGCTTTTAGTGGTGATAACTTCTATTGGTTATTCGTTCTATAACAACCGCGCATTTAAAAATTTTATCAAAGGTGATGTTGGTCTTTTTGCCAATCTGAGAAAGAGAATGGAGTACTCATACCGTTATGGCCGTGAAATGGACGCGAATGTCGATCACGATCAGGCGATGAGTTTTCAATATCAATCCAATCGTCACGACACTTACTTCAATGCCAAAACCGGACAAAGTCATTTTTTCTCTGGACTAGAGCCGTATGGGGAATAATCTTAAAAAAAATAAAGGCCAGTCGACGATAGAGTTCATTATGACTTTTACGGTTGCCGTTGGTTTTATTTTTCTCTTTTTAAAAATGGCTTTGAACTACACTGATGGATTCATGGTTCATCATGCCACTTTTATGGCCTCTCGTGCTTATCTGGTAAGTGATGAAGATAGAAGATCTCTCGAAGAAGGTGACTCAAAAGCAATCGAGAAGGCGCGCCAGGTTTTTACTAAATACCTACCGGAAGGATTAGTAAAAGGTGTTGAAACGGGTTCACTTAAAGAAAACAATCCAGATCCTGGAAAAACAAAATTTCATGCATTCGTTGGAGTATGGATTGAATTCACTCAAAGATTTTCAATGGGATTTATTGGTGGAAAAGAATCCATTCATTTTATTTCAGAATCTTTTTTAGGAAGAGAGCCGACTCGTTCAGAAAGCAGATCGCAGGTTTGTCAGGCGATTATGAGCTTAGGTTTAAGTAAATGTGATGTACACGTCACACTGGAAGATAATGGTGGATAAGAAAACATTTAAACCATTAAAAAATCAAAGTGGACAAGCGTTGTTTGAGTTAATCATCTTCATTCCCTTTTTAATTTTTCTTTATACGATTTATTCGACAACCGGGGATGCGATCAGTGCATCGATTAATCAGCAAAAATCGGTGAGAGGGTATTTCTACAGTTTAATTATGGGGAACTCTTACTTGAACAATCCACTCGAGCTTGCAGAATTTGGAAGATTTAATGTAACCAGGGTAGGTTTCTCAGCTTTAGGGTGGAGAGAAAAAGGAAATGCGGCCGGAACAACTGCGTTTGCTCCTTGTTTTAAATTTTCTTCGTTACTAAAAAATAACTCAACCGAAGAATGTGATTCAAAAGAGCGTGAAGACGAAGGAATGAGCCGTTATATCCGAGTGTTTACGTATTATGGAGTGTGTGGTCCCGTTTACTCTGTGCCAGTCACTGGCGATTTAAAACATTGGATTGATCCTTCAAGACAGTCTGATCCAGGTAATTGCAGCTTGGGTGCTTCCAACTAAACCGGCCAGCAAATTCTTCCCCTAACATATTAAAATTCTAAAATTTGATAAACTAAAAAGGCTAGTTATTTAAAGAGGTTGTCAAATGAATACACGCGCACTGACTCTGGCCTTAGTGATTGCAGGACTTGCAATGATGATGGTCTACACATATATCGAAGATCAAAAGAATGCGATGATCAAAGAATATGGTATTCAAAGTTCTGTCGTTGTAGCAAAAAACGATATTCAAGAATTAGATTTGATCGACGATTCAAAAGTTGAAGTTAAAACTGTTCCAGCAAACTTTCTTTCTCCAGGGCATTTCAAAACAATTAAAGAATTAGAAAACACAATTGCAACTGTTCCAATTATTAAAGGGGAGCAGATCACAAAACCGCGTGTGACGTATCCGGGAATTAAAACTGGTTTATCAAGACAGGTTTCAGTTGGTAAACGTGCCGTTGCCATTAACATTACTGAAAAAGATGCAGTAGGGCGTTTGATTAAACCGGGTGACCGTGTTGACGTTCTTGCAGCGATTGATATCTCTCAAGGGGCCCGTCGTGATTTACAAAAAACCAGAACATTCCTTCAGGACGTTTTAGTTTTATCAACAGGTATGAGTATGACGAATTCAATTCCTATGTATGGAGTTGAGACACCGAAAGTTATTCGTACGATGAACTTAAATACGTACACGACATACAATACAATCACGCTCGAATTAGATCCGTATGACGTTCAGAAACTTGCTTTCATACAGGCCTATTCAAACGGGGCCGTTTCACTTTCTTTAAGAAACAATTCAGATAAAGAGCCGGTTCGTTTAAGAGCGACTCAAATTTATGACGTACTTGGGGATGATGCTTCGGAAGCGAAGAGCTTCTTCTCTGAGAAATATATTAAAGAGACTAAAAATGCTCAATAAAATTTTAGCAATCTTCTTTCTATTAACCTTCCAAGTCCATAATGTTATGGCCCAGGATGATGCTAACGAAACACTGAAAGAAGTTGATGTAATCGTTGGTCTTGAAAAAATCATTACACTTGATTTCGTTCCGAACTCAATTATAAAAATTGCCAATGAGAATTTAGTTTCTTATCAGCTTGTTCCACAGAAAAAACAAATTCTTCTAACAGGGATTAAGGCAGGAGATACAACTCTTACTGTCCGCGACCTTGCGGGAGATATTAAAGTTAGATATTTACTAAAAGTTATCGCTTCAGATCAGTCGAGAGTAGTTGTTCAGTTAAAAGAACTTTTAGGTGATGTTGAAGGATTAGAAATTGGTATTAAGGGTGACGCCGTTTATGTTGGTGGACACATTGTTGTTCCGGCCGACATTGGTAAGGTTGTTGTTATCCTGGATAAATACCCAGAAGTTTTACGCCTAGTTGAACTTTCTCCGCAAACTCAGCTGGTCATTGCCAGAAAGATGCAGGAAGAAATGCAAAAGAGTAACTTAAAAGATGTCACTGTAAGAGTTGTCAACGGCAGCTTCTGGATTGAAGGGGTTGTTAACTCTGAACAAGAAAGTGCAAAAGCAGAGCAGGTTGCAAAAGCTTATTTACCGGATCAGATTCAAAACCTTGCAAGAAGAACGGACGCTGTTCAATCAACAAGAAAGCAGCCGTATGAAAATCTTCTGACGGTTAATACGAAACCAAAACCAGAACCGCCGACAAAGTTATTTAAACTAACAGCACAGTTTGTTGAATTAACAAAAGCGTATGACAGAACGTTTGGTTTTAGCTGGACTCCAACAATTGGACAAGGTGGTGGAGAAATTCAGGTAGGAAAACAAGGTGGAGGATTATCAACTTCATCTCAGGGAACCCTGGCCGCAACGATTTCAAATTTATTTCCCAAACTTAACTCGGCCAAGAGTGCTGGGCACGCACGAGTTATTCAATCGGGTGTCATCATAGTAAGAGAAGGGATTGAAGGATCGATCAATAAATCGACAACTATCAACTACGCTCTTGGAACGGGAGAGAACTTAAAAACCGGAGCTGCTAAAGCTGGTTTTGATATGAAGATCACTCCGACGATGATGCAAGATGAGAAGATCAATTTAAAAATTCTTATTTCAGTTAAAGCAACTGATGGAAGTACAACACCAATTGAATTGGATAACACGATTAACACACAAATCGTTGTGAAGTCGCTTGAGTCAGCAGTGATCGGGGGAGTTGTTTCAAACAAGTTCACGACAGACTTTGACCGCGATCCACCGACATCAGAAACCATTGAAAATGGTTCACCGTTATTTTCGTTTTTAAAATCAAAAAAATATTCTACCAACCGTTCTCAGTTCGTTATGTTCGTGACTCCTGAAATCATCGAGTCAGCTGCAACGGGGGCCCAGGATATAGAAAGAAAGTTTAGAAAAAGGAGCAGATAGTGGCCGGACATATAATTTCAATCATTGGTGGTAAAGGAGGACTTGGTAAGTCGCAGGTAGCGGCTAACTTAGCCTTTGCTTATGCGATTGAAGGAAAAGTCAAAACGCTACTTTTAGATTTCGACCAGAAGGCCAGTGGTGATCAGGATTTTATCACCGGGATGAAAGGGAAGAAAAATATAAAAGAGCTTGCTGAATTTAAAGGGGCGATTGACCCGAATTCAATTCAGCAGTTCGTTAACATGAACCAAAACGTTTATTATATCGGGATGCCTAATGATCAGACGGCATCCGATGGAATCGAAGTTGAAGCTTTAGGAAGAACTCTTAAAGCGGTGACAAATATTTACCCCATCACCATTATTGATGCCGGTAACGAATTAACTCCACTGGCAATTAAGGCATTGGAATTTTCGACTTTAATTTTTGTCATTGTAACTCCAGACATTCTTGCTTTAAATCAGACGAAGAGACTTTACTCTGATCTTGTCACGATGATGTTTCCAAAAGACATGATCCAATTTGTAATCAATCAGGCCCAACAAGGCCACCCGGTTACCAATGACGTTATTGCAAAAACTCTGGGGAAACCAGCTTTTAGTGTGATCCCTCGTGATGATCAGACTTGTACACTTGCTCTTAACCAGAAAAAGCCGGTTATGCTTGTGGCGAGAAATTCGGCATTTGCTAAAGGTGTTGTCGACACAGTTAGACGCCTGAATGAAAAAAGTATTTTAAGAGCGCTTGAAAAACTTAATAAGCCAAGTGATGTCGGACAAAAGAAAGTTGAGGGCGGAGCGGGCGGTGTGGCTGGAGCTGAAGGCGGAGGACCTGTTAAAGGTGGGAAGAGCCCATGGACAGAACTTAAGTCGCGTATCCACAGAGCACTTGTTGAAGAAATGGATTTGAAAAAATCTGACGACAACGATCCTAAGGCCGTCATTATCTTAAAAGAGCAGACGAAAAAAATCGTCGTAGAACTTCTGGGTAAAGAAGATACAAAAAGTATCTTAGCAACTCGTGAAGATATGAATCAAATCGTAAAAGAAATCCTTGATGAAGCTTTAGGGCTTGGGCCACTAGAAGATTTGTTAAGAGACAAAACGATTTCCGAGGTTATGGTCGTAGGGCCTTATAAAATTTATTATGAACAAAGTGGTAAAATTAAACTTTCAGAAGTGACTTTTACCAATGACCGTCAGGTTTTAAACGTTATTGAACGTATCGTTGCACCTATTGGTCGTCGTATCGATGAAAAAACACCTTATGTTGATGCCCGCTTAAAAGATGGGTCTCGTGTGCACGCGATTATTCCTCCATCATCAATTGATGGATGTACGATTACTATTCGTAAATTCCCTGACAAACGTCTGACATACAAAGATCTTGTTAAGTATGGATCGATGACTGAAAGTATGGCCGACTTCCTTCGTATTGCCGTTGAAGCTCACCGAAATATTATTGTTTCTGGTGGTACTGGTTCCGGGAAGACGACACTGATCAATGTGCTTGGTGGATTCATCCAATCAAACGAACGTATCATCACATGTGAAGACTCGGCGGAATTGAACTTCCCTCAAGAACACATTGTAAGACTTGAAACACGTCCACCATCTCTTGAAGGTGATGGAGCAATTGATATTAGATGTCTTGTTAAGCAAACACTACGTATGCGTCCTGATAGAATTGTCGTCGGTGAGTGTCGTGGTGGTGAAACTCTGGATATGTTACAAGCGATGGGAACTGGACATGATGGTTCAATGACTACTGTCCACTCTAACAATCCACGCGAGTGTATTGGTCGTCTTGAAACTTTAGTTCAGTATGCAGGAACATCAATTTCAGCTCGCGCGATTAAAGAAATGATTGCGAGTGCAGTACACATGATTATTCAGCAGTCTCGTCTTGATGATGGGTCGAGAAGAGTTATGTACATTACAGAAATCGGTGGTCTTCAAGGAGACACGGTTATCCTTCAGGATATTTTCTTATTCGTACAAAAAGAAATTGATAAAGGCGGAAAGATTTTAGGTGAGTTCCAGGCAACTGGTTTCATTCCAAAGTTTATCGAAGTGCTTGAGAGAAAAGGTTACAACGTTCCTCGCGGAATTTTTAGCAATAGACCTCCTGGAGCACCAACTCCTGCACCAGCAAGTTCTGCTCCGGCAGCAGCAGCGCCAGCAGCACCAAGACCAGCATCACCAGGTGGAAGTGCGCCTGCAGGTGGAGTAAAACCACCAGTGAAGAAGTAGTAGGAGAGACATGAGCCTTTTCTTAGATATGGTTGGCCGTAATGGACTCATTTTTGTAGTGGGCATGATGGTTTTCTTTCTGAGTTACAGATACTCAATCAATATCTTTGAATGGGTTGAACATCAAACTTACGGAACAAGAACTTACATAACTGAAAAACTAGAATTTCTTTTTATCGAAATTCCACAAGATAGATTAACTTATTTGCTTCTGGGATCTTCAGTCGGATTAGGTTTTTTCTTCTTGTTGGTCATCGGTTTTTTTGGAAGTTGGATCGTCGGTGCCATTCTCGGTTTTATTATGGCCTTCATTGGTTTTAAAGCACCCAGATGGATTGTCGATTTTTTAGTTGAAAGAAGAATTAAGGCCTACTCTCTGCAAATGGTAGATGCACTTCAGTTATTATCCAACGGAGTTCGTGCCGGTTTGTCTGTACCTCAAGCGATAGGAATGATTGTTGAAGAAATGCCAGCTCCAATTTCTCAAGAGTTTAATATTCTTCTTCAACAAAATAGAATTGGTATGCCATTGGAAGAGTGTTTTGAAAATTTAGCAAAACGAGTTCCATTGGAAGATAATGATATGTTCGTATCAGCTGTTAATATTCTTCGTGAAACCGGAGGTAATTTAGCTGAGACATTCGATACAATTGTAGATGTAATTCGTGAGCGAGTAAGACTGCAACAGAAAGTTGACACATTTACTGCGCAAGGGATGTTTCAAGGGATGACTATCGGGGCGATGCCATACTTGCTCGGTATCGTTTATTTCCTGCAAGATCCCAACTCAATAACTCCGCTATTCACAACTCCTATCGGATTGGTGATGCTTTTTGCGGCAGTTTTGTTCGATATAGCAGGTATTTACGTTATAATGAAGATAGTAAAAATTAAAATCTAAAGGGAATGGTCTTTTATACCGAACTATTAACTGTATTTTTTCATAACAAGGACTTGGTTGTATGAACTTAAAGAAATCACTGATCGCTCTGTCACTTTTGCCTATGATGGCATTTGGTGGAGTGAATTTAAAAAACGGAAACTTTTATATCACGTATACAGATATTATCGTACCGGGTGGGGATCATGACCTGGAAGTAACGAGAACTTATAACTCGAAATCTACTGACAATGGTTGGTTCGGTTTTGGGTGGGGATCTCTCTATGAAACTAAGCTAATGGTTTCAGCAGACGGATCAGTTGTTGTTATGGAAAACGGATCGGGAGCTCAAACTCGTTTCGTTCCGAAAGAAGCAATCAACGTAGAAGGCGCATCTAAAAAGATCGTCGATGCTATGAAAAAGAAAGAGCCAATGAGTGACGTTGCTGTTCAATCTCTAATGAAAAGATTGAATAACGATGCTGAACTTCGCCAGTTTTATTCTAAGAAATATAACGTAGAAACAAAACTTGCTGATGGAACACTTTTATACTCGAACGACCGTGGTATCCAGACAATGGAGAAGCAAAAAGACGGTTATAAGCGTGTAAACTCAGATGGGAAAACAGACTTTTTTGACAATGAAGGGAAGCTTACAAAGATCTCTGATAAAAACGGATACAGCGTTCTTTTCGAATACAAAGGAAACCAACTATTCGCGATCAAAGACACTCAAGCAAAACAAATCCTTCTTGAATGGTACCCTGATGGAAAAATCAAAGGGGCTTCATACGCTGGTGATAAAAAAGCTAACTACGCTTACGATACGAAAGGAAACCTTTCTCAATCTAACGATGTAGCTGGTAACACTTATAAGTACGAATACGATGGTAACCACAACTTAACATCGATCACTTATATTGATTCAACTAAGATGCAAGTTAAGTACGATAAAAACTCGTTTGCTACAGATGTAATCGAAAGATCTGGAGAGTCGACTAAGTACAAGTATGAAAACAACCCAAAAAACCCAGACTTCCATTACTGGACAACAGTAACGAAAAAGCCGGTAGAAGGGGCAGAGTCTGCTAGCCGTTACGAATACGAAATTAAAACGAAACCAGATGGACAACAGTACACATACAGAATCGCGACTGACGTTGAAGGAATTAAGACTGAAACGATCTACTCTGAGTGTTGTTCTCTTCCTCTAAAAATTACTAGAGGGAAAGACGTAACAACTTTCGAATACAATGCGAAAGGATTGTTAACTAAGAAGACTTCTACTCGTGGTGAATACGTAGAACTTGCTTACGATGACAAAATCAACAAGATCACGAAAGTTGTAAACAACGACGGATGGACTACGTTCCAATACGATAAGATCGGTAACCTTGCTAAAGCAGTAAACAGCGCAGGGAAGTCAGTTCTTTTAATCTACGACCGTGCTGGAAAGATAACTAAGATGATCGACCAGGAAAAAGACGATGCTAAAACAAGAAGAACTCTATCGTTCAAATACAACTCACTTGGGAAACCAGTTGAAATTGAAATGGAAAACGTAGGGATCATCAACGTAGCTTACGACAACTACGGTGAAATCAAGAAAGTAGAATCTAAGGCCGGAGCAAAAATGGCGCTACAAGTGACACAAGCATTCCAGTCACTGTTAAGCATCGTTAAGCCAGCTGGTGTTAACTTAAATATGTAATCAGGTCATTAGGGCCAAAAATCGAAGGGAGAGAGAATATGAAACTTTTATTAACGATCATTATGTCTACAGTGTTATCAGCTTCAGCGTTCGCAGCATGTAGTGTGGATTCAGCTAAAGACTGTACAACAAAAGATTCTTGTGAAGGTCTATCTAAGTCAGACGGATTAAAATTCGTATTCAACAGTGATAGTAAAAAATGTATGGTTCAAGAAAGTGCAGGAGCTACGAATTGCTTAGAAGTAAGTGATTCAATGATGGGCAAAGGTACGCAATCAGGTACAGCTGCTGGATCAGAAGGTAAAGCTACGGGTACTAGATAATTTTTTACCTCTTCCTTCGAGAATAATTCGATTTTCAATAAAGACCGCCTAGTCTCTGGGCGGTCTTTTTATTCTCAATCAATCATTCTTCTATAAAGACTCTAAAGACCTTTAAGACGCTTTCACTATAGAAGCGCTCATAAGTTATCCTCTTATCCTTTAAACCCCTCTAAAGCTCCACCCATGCCTCTAGAATTCATGCAATAAGATGTATGAATATTGTATATATTTCACTCACTGCTGTTTAAAGTTTAGTCACTTTCCCCAATGAGAATTGCTAACTTCTGGATATTCATAAAACTATTTCTTGGCACGTTGTCTGCAACTACCCATTCAACAAAACAAACAGGGGATTTTTATGAAAGCACTTATTATTTTATCTTTAACTATAGTTTCACTTAACGCTTTTTCAGCTGAAATCGGAGAAGACAAAAAAGGTGAATGTATCTACTCAAGCCAATCAAATAAAAGAGACGCAAAAGTAGTAGACGTACCAGGAACAGAAATTAAGAAAGAAGAAACTAAGACTATGAGCAAGTAACCGACTAAAACAGACTCCTTTATAGAACTTTGAGGAAACCTCGCGAATGCGAGGTTTTCTTATTTTAGCCCCAAGATATGTATAAAAATTCCAGTGGCGACTAAACTTTAGACAAATTTCCCAGCTGCATTCATCTTAAATCGTTAAAAGGACATAGGCCTTATTTGGCACCATTAGTGCAACTACCTAGTCAAGAAAGCCTTAAACGACAATCAAGGGGAATTTATGAAAGCTTTAGTTATCTCAGCGCTACTTTTCTTTTCATTAAGAGCAATGTCAGCAGAGGTTGGTGAAGATAAAAAAGGTGAATGTATCTATTCAAGTCAATCTAATAAGAGAGATGCGAAAGTGGTAGACGCACCGATGACTGAAGATAAGAAAGACGCAGTCAAAACATTAAGCAAATAGAAAATTATAAATTATTTATGAATAAAGGGGCCCGCTGAATAGCGGGCTTTTTTATATCTAATCGTTGTATCTATTCTTCTGATAAAACTTTTCTTAATCGTTCTTGCTCTTCATCAGTATAAGTCTCTTCCGGCTCTTTGTTGCTCTTCTTAGTGACTTTCTTCTTTCTTGAAACCGATGACATTTTAGACTTCACTTCATCTTCTTCAACCGCTGGAGTTGAGTTCGAATAAAGCTTCTTTGAATAGCGCTTAGTTGTTGTGATTTTTTGCTTCGTCGTCTTTACCGCTTCACGAGCGTAAGGAGTGACCATTGAAAATAACTTATCAAATAGCTGGCGACCGCCCCCAATTGGAATGCAGAGGATAGCAAAACTTAAAGTGAAATAAAAAGCAAAACGGATGATAAACATATTAGTCCTTCTTCTCAACCAGGCGTTCAACTTTTTCAACGGCCTTGATCAGGTCTTCTCTTTCGAAAGGCTTCTGAAGGAAGTCAGTCGCCCCGTTAGAGATTGATTCAATAACAATACTTTCAATATTGAGAGATGACATCATAATGATGAATTTTTCTCCAGAACCTTTTTCTTGTAAGTGTTTTGTTAGTTCAAGGCCCGAGATCTCAGGCATAACGATATCAATGAAAATTAGATTTGGTTTAGCTGAATGGGCGATCTGGATAGCGTCTTCTGCTGAAGCTGCTTGTCCGATAACGTTGAAGCCTTCATAGGTCAGAATCTCTACCATGTTTTTACGGTTGAATTCAGAGTCATCTACAATAAGGATTTTTAGGCTGTCGTGATTGCGAGGTGGCTTCATTTTCTATCCATGAAAAAGTATATTTTCATGATATCAAACTTTAAGGCTAAAAAAAGAAAAACCAACAATACTGTTGGTTTCTCTTTTTTAATATCAGATAAATTTTGTCAGACTATGCAGCTGCAGGCGGCAGAGTCTCTTTGTACTTAACGGCTTTCTTCTTCATAGCAGCTTTCTTCTCTTTCCATCCAACTAGAGCAACATCTAGAACTTCATCAAAAGTTTTAACTGGAACGAAAGTTAACTTAGCTCTGTATTCTTCTGGAATTTCTTCCAGGTCTTTCTTGTTTTTCCATGGAATGATGATCGTTTTGATGTTCATTCTCATAGCTGCAAGCGCTTTTTCTTTTAATCCACCGATTGGAAGAACCTTACCTGTAAGAGTAATCTCTCCAGTCATCGCCACATCTCTGCTTACTGGTGTATTCGTAAGAAGTGAAACGATTGTCGTAGCAAGCGTGATACCAGCACTTGGGCCATCCTTTGGAGTTGCTCCAGCAGGAAGGTGAATGTGCATCTCATTCTTTTCGAAAACTTCGTCATCAATTCCAAGTTCGAAAGCTTGGCTTCTGATGTATCCGATTGCCGTTTGAGCAGATTCCTTCATTACGTCACCAAGTTGACCAGTAAGAGTAAGTCCTCTTCCTTTCATCTTAGTTGCTTCGATATAAAGAACCTCTCCACCATGTGATGTCCAGGCAAGACCAGTTGATACTCCAACTTCGTCCGTTTCTTTTTCGTCGTCTTTTGTATAAACAGGAGGTCCAAGAAGTTTGAAAACTGTCTCACTCATGATGTGGGTTTTATCAGCTTCACCTTTCGCAATTTTCATTGCTACTTTTCTACAGATCGCACCGATTTTTCTTTCAAGGTTACGTAGTCCTGCTTCAGCAGTGTATCCCTTGATAACACTTGCAACTCCTTCGTCTGTGAAGTTGATGTGGTTATCGTTGATTCCGTTTTCATCCATTTGCTTAGGGATGATGTACTTTTTCGAGATCGCTACTTTTTCTTCCTGTGTATATCCAGAAAGATGGATGATTTCCATACGGTCACGTAGTGGTGCCGGGATTTGATCTAAAACGTTTGAAGTTGCAATGAACATTACGTTTGAAAGGTCAAAAGACACGTTCATGTAATGGTCACGGAAATTCATGTTTTGTTCTGGATCTAGTACTTCAAGAAGTGCCGCTGACGGATCACCTTTGAAATCTCCACCTAGTTTGTCTACTTCATCTAGAAGAACAACCGGGTTGTTTGTTTTTGCTTGTTTCATGGCCTGGATAAAGCGACCTGGCATTGCTCCCACGTACGTTCTTCTATGACCTCTGATCTCAGCTTCATCTTTTACACCACCAAGAGAGATACGAACGAATTCGCGTCCACATGCTTTAGCGATAGATTTACCAAGAGACGTCTTACCAACACCTGGAGGTCCAGAGAAACAAAGGATTGGCCCTTTCATTCCTGGTCCTTTTAACTGACGAACAGCTAAATATTCTAAAATTCTTTCTTTAACTTTTGATAAATCAAAATGATCTTCATCTAAGATCGCAAGAGCTTCATCAAGATCGATTTTTTCTTCGCTTGATTTACTCCATGGAAGATCACACATCCACTCTAGGTAACTTCTAAGAATAGAAGCTTCTGAAGAGTCGGGGTGCATTTTTTCTAAACGAGCAATTTGCTTAAGCGATTCTTTTTCCGCTTCTTCGCTCATTTTTGCTTTTAGAATTTTTGCTCTAATTTCACCAAACTCATCTTCTGTTTCTTTTTGACCTTCGTCTCCAAGCTCAGACTTGATAGCTTTGATTTGCTCTCTTAAGAAATACTCTTTTTGGTTTTTAGAGATTTCTTCTTTCGCCGTCGACTTAATCTTATTTTGCATTGCTAAGATTTCAAGTTCGCGAGAAAGAATATCGTTGATTCTATGTAGGCGTTCCATAGGATCTAAAATTTCTAAAATTGTTTGTGCTTCTGCAACGTGAAGATTTAAGTTCGAAGCTACAAGGTCAGCAAGTCTTCCTGGATCTTTAATGTCTTCTAGGATCATTAAAATATCTGGTGAAAGGACTTTCCCCATATTGATAACTTTTTCAAGTTGCTCTCTGATGTTTCTCATAAGTGCATTAGCTGCAACATTATTTTCTTCGAGTTGAACATCAGACACCTTCATCAGCTTACACATAAAGAATGGGGCTTCTTGCGTGAAAGAGGTAATGCGTGCTTTTGATAAACCTTGCACAAGAATTTTAATTCTTCCATCAGGAAGTTTTCTCATCCTCATGATCATTGCGATTGTTCCCACTTCGAAAATTTCTTCCGGTGTAGGAGCTTCTGCCTTCATGTCTCTTTGACTTGATAAAAGGATTAAGCGATCAGTCTTAGTCAGCGCGTGATCCACGGCTAAAATAGAAGATTCTCTTCCAACAAAGAACGGTAGTATCATAAACGGGTATACTACTATGTCTCTAATTGGCAGGAGAGGGAGATGATCTTTTAGTTCGATGTTGTCACCCTCATAATTAGTTACCATATAAATCCTCCAAATTGGCCTTCGTGCAATATCATTTGCATTCAGAACTATAAATCGGGATCTTGAATAAACTCTTTAAGGAAAAGTGTTGTTTTGTGCACATTTATTAAAAAAAATTAGTTATACTTGATTGCAGTTATCACTGTATTAAATGAAATACAGACGAATTACCTGAGTTGTTTTATAGGGAGATATGAATGAATTTGACTATAGGGGCAGTTATTTTAGCAGCGGGAGAAGGTAAGCGTTTGAAGTTAGACGCACCAAAGCCATTAGCTCCATGTTTGGATAAAAAACTTGTAGATTTTCCCATTAGAGAGTTACAAAAGTTTTTTAGTCGGAATAAATTAGAGGGTTTTAAAACTGCAGTTGTGGGCCACCAAAAAGAACTGGTGCAAGCGTATATTGCAGGAAGATATCCGGATGTGAAGTATGCTGTGCAAGTGAAACAACTTGGAACTGCTGATGCACTTCGCGCGTATTTTGACTCTTCAATTGACACTCATAAATTAGATTACACATTAGTTATTTGTGCTGATACACCGGTTGTTTCAGAGGCAGAATTAACAAAAATGCTAGAGTTACTTCAGAGCGAAAAATGCGATGCAGTTGCTGCAACATTTAAAGAAGAAAATCCAAAAGGATACGGAAGAATCATCAGAGGATCGAAAGGCTTTCATATCGTCGAAGAAAAAGATGCGACAGATGAACAAAGAAAAATCACTGAAGTGAACTCTGGGCTTTATTTATTAAAAACAGAATATGTGCTTGAGCATTTAAAAGATGTTGATTCAAATAATAAGTCAGGTGAATTCTATCTGACAGATATCTTCAAAGATGATTTGAATGTTAAGGCCCTGTGTTTCCCTCAAGGAAATGTATTTCTAGGTGTAAATAACCTTGAGCAACTTGAAATGGTAGAAACTATTTTGCGAGCTCAAAAAATTGCAGATTTAAGAGAAGCAGGAGTTCGCTTCATCGATTCGAGTCATACCTATATTGATGATGAAGTTGAAATTGGTGCAGGAACTGTGATTTATCCAAATACGTATATCAGCGGAAAAACCAAAATTGGTAAGAACGCGGTGATCGAAATGGGTGCACAAATCAAAGATTCGATTGTGGCCGATAACGCTAAGGTTTTGGCATACAGCATATTGGAAGGGGCGAAGCTGGGCGAAAAAGCTCATGCAGGACCTTTTGCTCGCCTTAGACCAGGTGCAGATATTGGGCCGGAAGCAAAAATCGGAAATTTTGTTGAGATCAAAAAGTCAGTTCTGGACCGTGGAGTTAAAGTTTCTCACTTAAGTTATGTCGGCGATGCTTTCATTGGGGAAGAGACTAATATTGGGTGTGGATTTATTACTTGTAACTATGATGGCGCTCATAAGCATATAACAAGAATCGGGAAAAACAGCTTTATTGGATCTGATTCGCAGACCGTGGCACCTGTAGAAATCGGAGATGATTGCTTCGTAGCTTCGTCATCAACTATTACGAAAAGTATGCCAAACGGATCATTTGCTATCTCAAGAGGGCAGCAAACGACGAAGGAAGGCATGGCCAAAAAGTTCATTAAGACAAAAGAAAAGAAGTAGCGTGTAAAAAAGTAATATCTAAAAAACCATAACCACAATTCCTGCAAATAGTGCTATTCTTGGGGAGCTTAAAATTACCCCCTAAGAGGAACATATTATGTGTGGAATTGTCGGTTATTTTGGACCTTCTCAAAATTCAGTTGGAATCGTTATCGAAGGACTAAAGCGTCTTGAATATCGTGGATACGATTCAGCTGGTGTTAGCTTCATCGATCAAAACAATAAAATGCAATATTACAAGAAAGCAGGAAAGTTAGATAACTTGAAAGCTGAACTTGTTGGTAAAGATATCATCGCTCGCGCATGTATCGGTCACACACGTTGGGCAACTCACGGTGGTGTTACTGATGTAAACGCTCATCCTCACAATAACGAAGTTCTTTCAATTATCCACAACGGGATTGTTGAAAACGCTAACGAAATTAAAAGAGAGCTAGCTGCTCATGGTGTGAAGTTCAAGTCTGAAACAGATTCTGAATCATTTTTAGAGCTAGTGACTTACCACCTTAAAAACGACATGCCGATTAAAGAAGCTATCGCTACTTCATTCAAGCGCATTCAGGGTAACTCTGCTTTCGTAATTCTTTACCCAAAGACTGGTGAAATCTTCGCTGTAAAAAGAGGAGCTCCTCTTGTTTGCGGTGTAAATGAAGCAACATCTGAAGCACTAGTATCTTCTGATCCATACGCACTAGCTGGTATGGTTCATTCACTATACTTCCCGGAAGACGAAGTGATTGTTCACCTATCAGGGGAAAACAAAAATATCGCAAACTTTTATGAACTAGACCTGACTAAAACAACTAGATACCTGTCTAAGAAACAAGACATGACTTTAGAAGTTTCAGAAAAAGGCGAATATGAACACTTCATGCTAAAAGAAATTCATGAGCAACCAGGTCTTATCAGAAACCTGACTCAGTATTATTTTGCAGGAGAAGGAAAAGAAGCGCTTGAGAAAGTTGCCACATACACTCCAGAGAGAATTTATCTTTCTGCATGTGGAACTGCTGCTTACGCCGGTCTTGTCGTTCGCGATTTCTTAGAAGGAATCAACCGCATTCCTGCTGTAGTAGAATTAGCTTCTGAATTCCGTTACAAAAATCCAATTCTTAAAAAAGGTGACGTGGGTATTTTCGTTTCTCAATCAGGTGAAACAGCAGACACACTTGCTGCTCAATCAATCTGTAAAAAAGCTGGTATCAAAACTATGTCGATCGTGAACGTTGATGGATCAACTCTTTACAGAGATTGTGATGATAACCTTCTGATCCGCGCAGGTGTTGAAATCGGTGTTGCTTCTACAAAAGCTTTCACTCAGCAAGCTCTTACTGGTCGCCTTATGTCAGCTGCTCTTGCAGGGGACTTAAAAGATGAAGGTAAAAAAGTTAAGCTTACTGGAAAGTTCGCTCTTCTTGCTGAGAGAATTGATTTACTTCTTCTTCAGTCAGACGCTATCAAGTCTGTTGCTGAATCAATTTATAATAAAAAAGGGTTCTTCTACACTGGGAGAGGAGCATACTTCCCAATCGCTCTTGAAGGCGCACTTAAGCTAAAAGAAATTGCTTACGTTCATGCTGAAGGATATGCAGCTGGAGAGTTAAAGCACGGTCCAATCGCTCTTATCGATGAAGAGATGGTTAACATTGCTTTAGTTGGCCCTGAATTGTTTGAAAAAACTGTTTCAAACGTTCATGAAATCAAAGCTAGAAAAGGAATTATCGTAGGAATCGGTCCTCGTGGAAATGAAGAGCTAATGAGCTTATCAGATTATTACATTCCACTTGATTTCGAAGGTCTTGAAGAATTATCACCGCTCTATGTAAACGTTGTTAACCAACTTCTTGCATATTACATGGCGAAATTCAAAGGGACGGATATTGATAAGCCAAGAAATTTAGCTAAGTCAGTAACTGTAGAATAGATATTAAATAAAAAAGCTCCTTCGGGAGCTTTTTTTATTTGTGCCTTAGCTCTACCGAAAAGCACCTTTTCATCACTCACCCTAATATGGTAACTATATTAGATGACGAATCTAGATAGTTTAAATCCCGTTCAAAAGCAGGCAGTCCTAAGTACTGACGGCCCTGTTATGATTCTTGCTGGTGCAGGCTCTGGTAAAACCAAAACGCTTGTCACTCGTATTACCTATTTATTAGAAGATAAAAACGTAAGCCCACATCAATTGCTGGCGCTCACATTCTCTAATAAAGCAGCAAGAGAGATGCGTGAGAGAATTGCTCACGAAGTAACGATGGACGTTGGATCTCTTCAGATCACAACCTTCCACGCGTTCTGTGCAAAACTTTTAAGATCAGAAGCAAACTTTTTAGGCCTTAGTCGTAACTTCACTATTTATGATGACGGTGAATCGAAGGCGATTGCCAAATCCCTTCTAGAGCGCCGTGGGATCTCTACAAAAGAGATTAATCCATATGACATTCTCTCTTATATCGATGGATTAAAAAACAACGGATACTACCCTGGACGCGTAATGGTCGATGGTGGTGAAGCTGATCCATCAGATGAATTTTTTGGTTATTTCGAAGAGTACGAGTCAGAGCTTCATCGTGCAAATGCTTTGGACTTCGGCGGTCTTATTACGGCCGTGATTCAGTTATTCGAAAAATTTCCGGAAGTCCTTCAACGTTATCAAAACCGTTTCGTCTACGTTTTAGTAGATGAGTATCAAGATACTAACCGCGCGCAGTTTGATTTAATCAGAATGCTTTGTGGAAAACGCAGAAATATATGCGTAGTCGGTGATGAAGATCAGTCGATCTATTCATGGCGTGGAGCTGATATCAGAAACATTCTCGACTTCGAGAAAATCTTCCCAGACGTTACAGTTTTAAAACTAGAACAAAACTATAGATCGAGTAAAACCATCATCGAAGCTGCTTCATGTGTAATCGAAAGAAACACCATGAGAAAAGGTAAGCACATGTGGACGGATAACCCGGAAGGGGATGCTATCGAGATCGTAGAATGTTTTAACGATAAAGATGAAGCCGAGTTTATTGCCCAGGAAACAGGTAAACTTTATAAAGCGGGAACGCCTTATAAAGAAATGGCCGTCTTCTACCGCTCAAATGCTCAGGCCCGTCAGATAGAAGACTCGCTTAGAAAATATAAAATTCAATACCGCGTAGTCGGTGGTGTGAAGTTCTACGAGCGAAAAGAAATCAAAGATATGCTTTCTTATCTTCGTCTTGTTATTAACGCGAAAGATTCACTGGCCGTAAGTAGAATTATCAATGTTCCAGCTCGTGGAGTTGGGGCCACATCACTTCGTAAACTTGAAGTAGAAGCTGTTAACAATAACACTTCACTTTGGGACATCATCGAAAAGATCGGTGATCATACAAGTGAATTTTCTCATATTAAGTTATCAGCAAAAATTAAGTCGTCACTGACTGAGTTCGTGACATTGATCAATGAACTTCGTCACCTTGACCAAAATAAAGTAAAACCTTCAATTATTTATGAAAAGGTTTTGCATGAATCTGGTTACTACGCTTTCTTAAAAGCAAATAAAGACTATGAAACTTTAGCAAGACTAGAAAACCTGGATGAATTACTAAATGCCATTACTCAATTTGAAGAGTCGGCAGAAGTTCCAACGCTATCAGGATTCTTAGAGACAATTACTCTTGATTCAAATTCTGATTTTGATGAAGGTGCAAAACCTGCTGATGGTGAAGTGTCTTTAATGACCGTTCACGGAGCAAAGGGACTTGAGTTCACTCATGCCTTTGTTGTTGGAGCGGAAGAAAATGTTTTCCCAAGTTACAGAAGTGTTGACTCAGGTGAAATTGCCATGGAAGAAGAGCGCAGACTTTTCTACGTAGCAATGACCAGAGCGATGATTAAGCTCTATATTACATTTGCTCAAGGGCGCATGCTTTTTGGACAGGTGAAATTCAATGGCCCAAGCCGCTTCATAGATGAAATTCCTGAAAAGCTCTTCACATGGAAGAAACTTAAAGGACGTCAGGAAGATCATTTCAATCAATCGTACTCTGGTGGTGGAAATCAAAAGAGCTTTGATCCTTATGATCAGTCTCAGGACTCTCATTATGATAATGAAGAAGTCGTTTACCAGATCAAAGAAAGCTATTATCAACCGAAGTTCCCTAAAGGAGCTATCGTTGTTCACTCTTTATATGGACAAGGAAAGGTAGAGGATTCTGAAGGCTCTGGTGCTGATGAGAAGGTTTCGATCAAGTTTGCTGATGGCGCTCGCAAAAAATTTATGGTGAAGTTTGCTCCGATTGTGATGGCCTAAGAAAAGGGATCGCAATTTTCGGAATGGCCGCATCCAAAAAGAGTTCCCAGTAAAAATAAAATCCTACTGGCAATAAGAAAAGCAGAAGGACTCCACGATCAATAAGACTGGCGAGTAACGCTGTCTCAAATTTAATACCATAGTGAGACGAAATATAAGCAGTGATTAACTCCTTTACGCCGATGTTTCCAGGAAGAACCTGAAAGAAAGAGGCCACTAGCAGAATAAGACTTATTTCAAAACTCTCACTAGCACCAATCTGAACACCAATAGCAAGAAACGAAAGATAGATTTTTAACGGGTATAATGCAAAAAAAGCAAACCATACAGCTGTCGCCTTGAAAGCAAACTTGGTATCGAATAAATAAATTTTCGGAGAATACTTTCTCTTAATCTTAAAAACTTTCCCTAAAACTTCAGAGAAAACTAAAAGCATAATCCCAGAAAGCGCTAAAGCGATGAAGAGTGAATCAAGAAGCTTGAAGACTTCATCGTTTTTATTTAAGACATATTGGAAGTAAAGTGATCCGAAAATCCCAAGCATTGTAAATCCAGTTAAAATAACTGCAAAATTCATGGATAAAAATTGTCTTATAGGAAGATTCTTTTTATCCTTCAGGTACATCATTCTCACACCGGTGCCACCGTTGGCCGGAAGAATCATGTTAAAGAGCTCTGCAACGACAGAGAGCCCATACCACTCACTAGTTTTAATTTCGATACTGTGTTTTTTTAAAGGCATTGCTTGAGTGAAGCCTAAAAACCAGAAACCTAATGCATGAAGTGCGATAAGTGCAACCATGTATCCAGGATGAAGATTTTTTAACTGATTAATTGTGATTGGACTTTGTTTTATATAAACGATCACGCCTACGATTAGAACAATCGATAAAATTAGCAAAGTGGTGTGATAGATCTTTTTAACTCTCGAGCTCATCGCTAATAAGTATAGCTTAACGCCTATGAGAACCAGGGAAGAGGTGTAAAAATTACATGGATAAATCAAAGACTTTCGAAGTACAAATGTTCAAAAAAATGATCGTTTGGTGCTCTCTGGCCGTGGTTATTGGAATTTGTGCAGGTGTGGCCTCTACACTGTTTCTTCATTCGGTAGATTGGGCCATTGAATTCAGGCGCGCCCATTCCTGGATGATTATCTTTTTACCTCTGGTTGGATTCCTGGTGGCCTGGTTTTACAAGATCTATGGGAAGGAAGTTCAACATGGAAACAATCTCATTATCGATGAGATCCATAAGCCAACAAAAACCATCCCTTTCAGAATGGTGCCGATGATTTTTATCGGTGCTGTGATCTCGCATTTATTTGGTGCTTCGGTCGGACGAGAAGGGGCCGCTGTCCAAATGGGAGCAGGACTTAGTGATCAATTCTCTAAATATCTTGGAAGGTTTTATAATAACCGCAAACTTATTTTGATGATGGGAATGAGTGCTGGTTTTTCTTCAATCTTTGGAGCTCCGATTGCCGGGGCCATCTTTGGATTCGAAGTTTTATTTATTGGTACATTAGTTTACGATGCACTTCTTCCTTGTTTAGTGGCCGCAGTCGTTGGTTACTACACGGCACTTTTGTTAGGTGTTGTTCATGCACATTATTTTTATATGGAAATTCCTTCTGTTTCAATTCCAGGCATTTTATCGGCAATCATCGCAGGAGTTGCCTTTGGTTTAACGGCCAAGTTTTTTGTTTGGTCACTTCATGCGCTTAAAGATCTATATCAAGAAAAAATTAAAAACGAGCTGCTTTTTCCTGTTATTGGAGGATCAATACTTGTTGTTTGTTATTATCTTTTTGGCTCAGACCGCTACCATAGTTTAGGCGAGGAGATTATTCGCGCGAGTTTTACTCAGCATGTATATCCCTGGGACTTTTTAGGTAAAATCTTTACGACAGCACTTTCAGTTGGATCTGGATTTAGAGGAGGAGAAGTGATGTCTCTTTTTTATATCGGGGCCACCCTAGGTAATGCACTTGCATTTATTCTTCCTCTTGCTTATCCCGTTCTCGCAGCATTAGGTTTTGTTTCCGTCTTCGCAGGCGCTGCAAATGTTCCTATCGCAAGTGTTATTTTGGCATTCGAACTATTTGGGCCAGGCATTGGTGTTTATGCTGCACTCGCTATTGTTACAAGTTATTTATTCTCAGGCAGACACGGCATTTATCATTCGCAGCGCACACACACAGAAAAGAATATCTGAGTGTTTTGCTTCAACTATAATGTAGTTGATATAGACTTCTCTTTAGTTGATAATCAACAACATGTTGGAAGGTCTATTAGGAAATAAATCTGCAGAAAAAGTTATGCTCGCTCTTTACGCGAATAAAGAGTTGCACGCCTCTGCGATTGCCCAAATGTACGACACCGCACTTGATCCGATAAAAAAACAATTAGAAAGATTTGAAGAGGCAGGATTCTTGGTTTCAAGAGTTGTCGGGCGTTCACGCCTTTATAGCTTCAATGAAAAAAGCCCAATCATCGGGCCGTTAAAAGAACTTCTGGCGATTGCTTATAAAACAGAAAAGAAATTCCAAAAAAGAAAACAAGATCATACGCCAACGAGAGATTTGTGAGCGCGTGATTATGAAAAAATATTAAAGAACTAAAAGGATAAATATGAAATCGAAAAAATTTAAAATTATTGGGGCCATTGTAGCCGTCTTCATTGTCTTTATTGCTGGAGTTGTTTATTACGCTTCAACAAAATTGAATCCGGAAGAGATTAGAAAAATTGCCATCACTCAAACTGAAAAGGTTTTTCCAAAGGCGAAGGCCAGTCTGGACACAATCAATATTTCATGGGGATTAAATTTTAAAATCGAGCTTCATAAGTTTGCAATCAATACAACGAGTCCTGAAGGGGCACCTGTTGAAATGATGGCCGTTGATACAATGGTGGTAAAAGTTCCTCTATGGGCGATTATTACAAATGGTGGAGTGATTGAAATCCAACTTGATAAACCTTTAATGAACTACGCTGAATTCCCGGTTGGTAACAACTGGACATATGCAATGGGTGATAAAAAGGACGAAGATAAGAAAGACGAAAAAACTCCTGAAGAGAAAGCGGCCGCTCAAGAAAAAGCGATTGGTATCTTTGGAAAAAGCAAAATCAATGTGAAGTTATCAGATGTAGCAGTAAAATACTCACTTCGCGATAATTCAAACGGACAAATTACAGTTTCTCGTTTTTTAGTTAAAGGCCTTAACTTCGAATCATCAACAGCTTTCGAAATTGCCTCAGATGCAAAATTTGTTATGGCCGATAGATCGGAAGTTTCCTTCAGTACAATTGCTATTGGAGAAATCAATATCGCCGACCTGGTTAAAAACGGCTCAGTGAGCTCACTTGTTATTGTTAAAGTAAATAACATTACTAAAACAGGTCTAGAGTGGAAGTTTCCGGAAATCACAACGAACGTAAATCTACTTCTTACAAAAGATGGAGAGATTTCAGGAAAAGTGGCAACTTCTTTTGAATCACAAAATAAAATCTCTGCTGATTTCAAGATGACAAAACAAATTGAAATCTCAAACATCAATGTCGACATCATTTTAAAAGACATCGGTCTTATCATGGGGCTGGACCGTGCAATTGATCTATCTAAAGCAAAACTTTCTGCTAAAGGTGGTTTAATTTACACTGAAGATAAAAAAATCGATGCTGACCTGTCTTTTTCAATTGCTCCAGGAATTGGATATTCAAAAGATGGAGTCGTTGCAACGACAAGTGTTGAAGGTTCATTTAAACAAAAAGATATTTACGTTCGTGTGAAGATGGATGTTCTAAGTGGATTAGTTGATACCATTGTTAACGGCGAATACGATCCTAATCAGAAGTTCGATATGAAAGCACTTAAGCCTTTCAATGTTAAAGTGACAGCAACTCGTTTAAGAATTCCCGAAAAAGTCATCCAACAAAAACTATGGGCGAAAAAAGACCCTGCAGTTGTTGCTAAAGAAGAAGCAGATGCTGAAGCAGCTCGCGAAAAAGCAGCCAAAGAAGGAAAACCAATGCCAGGTCTTCCGGCCGCTAACGTAAACATGACTTGGTCAAATATCAGTGTTGGTGGAGAAGATTTCTCTGGAAGCGGAAAAATTATCGTAAGCTCACATGCTATCGCCGTTGATGCTATGAAATTCAAGTTCTCAAAAGGAACAGGGACGTTAACTCAGACAATGAAGCTTGGTTTAAAATCTAATGAGTCTGTTTTTGATCTTGGAATTAAAGATCTAAATCTTTCTTCGTTTAAGCCTTTCCTTCCACCATTCATCGACAATTTTACTGGAACATTCTCTGGAAAAGTAAACGGAAGTGCGACGTTGTTTAAAGCAGTCAAACCACCAAAATATGATGTGAACGTTGCACTGGATGCAAAAAATGGCGATATCAAAAAACTTAATATCGGAGAGTTCATCAATCCTCTTCTAGCAAGCATCCCAATGATTAAAGATCAGGTAGGGGATAAACAACTTAAGCTTGATGGAAACTTTGAAACTCTGAATATGAAAGGTCGTTTTACTGATACAACTTACAACCTGGCATCATTCAACTTCATTGGCCTTAATAAAAAAGTTGAGATCACAGGAAGCGGAACAATCTATCCTGTTGTTGGAGCTCCAAACAATTCAAGCATGGATGTGTATTTTACAGAAAACGCAAAAATTGGAGAGCTTCTTCAAAAGAACGTTGGTGTAAAAGTTCTACCGATTCGTTTATCAGGTCCTAACTATGCAATGAAGCCAGAAATTCAATATACACTTTCTAGAATCGCTAAAGGCGCTATTAAAACGAAAGGTGTTGAAGCTGCTCAAAAAGTGATCGACAAAAATATTGATAAGATCGTTCCTGAAAAGGCCAGAGAGCAAGTAAAGGGATTATTAAACGGTCTATTTAAGAAAAAATAATTTAACGAAAGAGATTGAAATGAAAAACGTATTACAACCATTAAAATATGAAAGAGAAGTGTTAATGCTTCTTGATCAAAGACTTCTTCCTTTAGAGGAAGTTTATATCACTGCTAAAACAATTGAAGACTGCTTCCGTGCTATCCAGGACATGGTCGTAAGAGGAGCTCCACTTATCGGTTTCACTGGTATCTGGGGACTGGCACTTTATTTAAAGAACAATCCTAAAGTTGTGCTTCCTCAATTTGAACAGGCCGCTGAGTACTTAAAGAGTGCTCGCCCGACTGCAGTTAACCTTGCTTATGAAATTGATCGCTGCGTGGTTATGGCCCGCAAAGAAACTCACTTAAATGCACTTTATCCAAAGTTAGTAGAGTTCGCTCAAAAGGAAATGAACAATCTTTATGAGAAGAACCTGGCGATGGCCAAATTTGCTGAAGCAGAACTGACAAAAATTTACGGTGATCGTCCATTAAACTTAATGACGATTTGTAATACAGGAACTCTTGCTTGCGGTGTTTTAGGAACAGCTCTTGGAGTGATTGTTCATTTACATCAACAAAAGAAAGTAAAGTCTGTCTACGCTTCTGAAACAAGACCTTATTTACAAGGATCTCGTTTAACGAGTTTCGAATTAATTAAAGAAGGAATTGACCACGAAATCGTCGTTGAAGGTGCCGCTTCTTATTTGATGAGAAACAAAATGGTCGATGCTATTTTTGCAGGAGCTGATCGCATTGTTGAAAATGGTGATACGGCCAATAAAGTGGGTACATCGAGTTTAAGTATTATCGCTAAACACTATGGCATTCCATTTTTTATCGTAGCTCCAGTGAGTTCGTTCGACCTAGAAATGAAAACAGGGGATGAAATCGAAATCGAACTTCGCGACCCGAATGAAATCTTAAAATACAAAGGCGCTCACATCGCTCACCCGGATGCTAAAGCACTGAACCCAAGCTTCGATGTCACTGACCACTCATGCATTACAGGAATCCTTTGCGAAAATGGAGCGATTAACCCTGTTACTGTAGAAAACGTCAGAAAGGTTGTTGGAGTTTAAATGAGAAGAGCTAGTATTGATATCGGATCAAATTCTGTGCTGCTACTTGCAGTGGAATTAGATGAAAATGGCCAGATTAAAGAAGAACTCTTAAATGAGTCTTTCATCACTTCATTGGGAAAAGACCTGGATGTAACAAAAAAGTTTCACCCTGATTCAATGCAGGCGACTTATGAAGCTCTAAGCACTTATAAAAAGTTATTAGATAAAATAAAATTTCCGGTTGGTGATGTCATCGCAACGGCTACAGAGGCCAGCAGAGTTTCAACTAATTCACGTGAGTTTTTTAAAAAAATTAAAGATGAACTGGGTTTTAACATCCAGATTATTTCCAGCGATGGAGAGGCCTACTATACGGCCTTAGGAGTTGTTTCTTCTCTGCCGAAGGCAGAAGGTAAGATTGTTGTCATGGACATCGGAGGAGCTTCTACAGAGCTTATCCTGATTAATACTTCGCCTTTTAAAATTGAAAAATCAATCAGCCTTCCGGTTGGATCAGTCAGAGCAACTGACTGGAAAAAACAAAATGAATTTGATTCAAAGATTTATGACATCCTTGCTCCTGATATGAGCGAGTATAATACCGAGACACTTGTATGTGTGGCCGGAAGTATGACGGCCTTAGCTTCAATGTATTTAGGACAAAGAGAGTATAGCGATACGAAGATTGAAGGAATGAGCATTTCTTTTAAGTCATTTCAGGACTTCGCTCGGGACCTGCAAAATACAACAGTTGAAAATCTTCTGATGCTTTTTCCTTTTTTAGGAAAGAGAGCGCCAATGGTAGCAGCTGGATCTCTGGTTGCTGAACTTATCGGCAGCAAACTTAAAATCGACTTAATTAAAGTATCCACTCGTGGTCTTCGTTACGGAACAGTTATTACTGGAGGAATTAATGAGCAATTTATCAGCAAATAAAGGGACGGAAGCACCAATTCTCTTTAAAGCAGGAACAGTTATTTTCGCTCAGGGAAAAACTTCTAAGTATCTCTACCTTGTAAAAAAAGGTGAGGTGAGACTGATGAAGATGAAAGGCAATAGTTTAAATGTTATTCAGCTTTGTGGTGAAAGAGACATTCTGAATGAAGTGGCCGTACTAACAAATAAGCCCAATGACTTGACAGCTATCGCTAAGACCGATGTTGAATTGGTGCTGGTTGATCAAAAAGAAATTCTCTCTGTGATTAAGAATTCACCTAAGTGGATTCCGGATATTTTTGAAACGCTTTGTGAAAGATTGAAGCATACTCAGGACATGATCAACGAACATAACCTTGATCAGGAAAAAGACGCTCGCCTTCTTTTAAACAAAGAAGACGAGAGAAAGTATTTAGAAGCTTTGGGTAATTTTAATTCAGACTCTTAGAATTGAACTTGCTTTCTTTTTTTCAAAGAAACCAGGACTTCGATAATTTTATTTTGAGCTCTCTTGATATCTCTTTTCTCAGTAGAGTAGGCAGTCTTTAAAACGCGGAATGCTTCTTCAGCATACTCTCTGCCTGCCAGAGATAATAAACGTCTTTGAAAAGCGCGTTCAATGTTCTTTAGTGCCATTCCTAAAATAGGAGCTGTCACGTATTGGAAAATCATACTTAATTCATTATCAGAAAGATTATCTAAATCAGAAAAAGTAAAACACTGTTCTGTCAGCTCTTCAGCTAACTGGGGATTTCTTGCTTTTAAGTTTTTAAGAAGAATAGCGCGTTCTTCTCTTGGCATGTGCTGAAGCATCTCGATAATTTGTGCTTTACCATTGATAAATACACCGTTTGCGCTGTTATTGCCTTCCATTCATTCTCCCGAATCTTTTTAGATTATGTTTTCCACTTAGCGTTTTCTTTCATGAACTTCTCTCTGGAATTGGCCAGAGACTTTGTATGCGATTCATTCATTTCAGTTAATTCATTCTGCTGACTTACTTTAATTTCTTCGACCTGATCTTGATGAGTCTTTTTAAGGTTCTCAATTTCAGTCTTAAGTCTTGCACTTTCTTCAGTCATAGTTCTTGATTGCTTCTGACGAATTTCACCAAGTTTTCTTTCCTGCTCATTCTTCATGTTACCAATGCGAGATTCATAATCTTCACGCATCTTTTTAAGTTCCATTTCTTTTTGCTTCGACTCACTAGAGTACGCACGTTCACCTTCCGTCTTAACTGTTTTTAGTTCAGTCTCGTATCGCCTGGATTCAGTCTCCGCAAATTTTTGAGCTTTAAGGTCATTTATGTTGGACATTAAGTTTCCTTCTTTTATTCTTTGCTAAGAATTTAAGTACGTCTTAATATATGATACGAAGACTAATTTCATAAAAGTAGGAGGCAAATATGTCCGGTCAGGAAAAGATCTATTTGGTGCAAGGGAAACGCACACCATTTGGTAAATTCGGTGGCTCTTTAAAAGACGTAACTCCTGTAGATTTGGCAGTTCATGCGGCTAAAGCTTTGATTTCTGAAATCAAGTTAGACGCAGGAAAAATCGACCAGGTCATTTTAGGAAGTGTCGTTCCTTCATCAACAGATACGATGTACGGTGGCCGTCACCTCGCTTTGAAATTAGGTTGTAGGCAAGAAACTCCAGGGTTGGTGGTGAACAGACTTTGTGGATCAGGTATTGAGGCCATTTTAGCAGCTTCCCGCTTAATTAAATTAGGTGAAGCACAATGTGTGCTTGCAGCTGGAACAGAAAATATGTCAATGGTTCCGCACCTTGTATACGGATCACGTTTTGGAACAAAATACGGATCACTAAAATCTGTCGATATGCTTTTAGATGCATTAACAGATCAGTACTCACAAACACCAATGGGAATCACTGCTGAAAATCTTTCAGAAAAATTTGAAATTACAAAAGAGCAAAGTGATACATTTGCATATCAATCTCACGCCAGAGCAGCACAGGCCTATAAAGATGGTCACCTTCAAGGGGAGATCGCTCCATACCCTTTGAAGAAAGGTGTATGCGATAGAGACGAGCACATGCGCGATGATGCTTCTTTGGAAGAAATGAAAAGCTTACGCCCAACATTTAAACCAGACGGTGTTGTAACAGCAGCTTCTGCTTCAGGAATCGTTGATGGTGCAGCAGCAGTTATCGTTGCGAGCGAGTCATTCTGCAAAAAAGAAGGATTAACTCCATTAGCAGAAATTGTAGATGGATTTGTGATCGGTGTAGACCCAAAAATTATGGGAATCGGCCCGAGCCCTGCGATCAAAGGATTACTCGCAAAAAATAATATGACATTGGATCAAGTTGATCTTTTTGAAATTAACGAAGCGTTCGCCGGACAAACTCTTTCTTGTATGAAAGATATAAACATCCCTCATGAGAAAATTAATCTTTGGGGTGGAGCTGTGGCCTTAGGCCACCCACTAGCAGCTTCAGGAGTGAGAATTGCTCACACACTTGCTCGTCAGTTAAAACATTTTAATAAAAATTACGGAATTGCTTCAGCTTGTATTGGTGGTGGTCAAGGGATCGCTATCTTACTAAAGCGAGTATAAGAGAGCCTAATGCAGGAATTAGTTTTCACACATAAAGACTACGCGGAATTTCGAAACTGGTTGAACTTAAACCTGGACGGTCTGACGTGGCAGGGACGCTTTAAAAAAGAATTCGAATCTTTCTGGGATGTTTTTTTTGAAGAGAACCTAACGATCAAAAGCTTGATCGTTAGATTTGATTATGCCTATTCTCAAGTGAAGATTGGTTCGTTGTCGTCATGGTTTTTATGGCTACGAGATAAGTTTTTAAGTTTCATTTTTTTATTCAAAAACAAAACCATCGGTGAAATCGCTCGTGAGTCAGAATTAAATCCTTCGTTAGTTGCGACAATTTTAAGAAATTATCTTCTCGATGAATTTCCACATCTCGATCAATACTTCAGCGAAGTTTTTCAGGTTGGAAATGTTCTAAGTCCAAATCTTGAAACATCATTTGCTAAAATAAAAAAAGACATCAACATCGAAACACCGCAAAGTGGATCGCGTGAAGATGAAATCATGCCCTCAATGGAAGTCACACTTTTTGATGAGTGGGGGATTTTCTTAAAACGCATGAAAGCAGATTTTGGGACCAGTGGATTTGATCTTACAAAAATTAAAGAGCGCTCAAGCTTTTTAAAACAAGTAAGAGTCGTGCAAGATATCAGTATTCTTCTTTTACTTTTCACACTGACAATTTACGGTGTTCGCCAGGGAAATATCTGGTACGAAAAATACCTTTCCAACAAAGTTAGCATTTATGAACCACAGTTTACATGGCTGAATAAGAGCGGTGTATTCAAAGGTCTTGAACAAAAACCAGTCAAAGAATTCAAGCTCGATTTCGATGGTATTAAAGACATTACAAAAAGTGATGGGGTTAACGAGTTCTTCGATCCTGAACAATACGAAGAAGAATCGGAAGTAACACTTTCATCTTTTGAAAATATTCCACGCGATTTAAATAAAGCTGATAAGGCCGCTTCTCAATATGAAGGTGATGCTGAAAATGCCAACGGGTATCGTGAGACAACGGGTGGAACAACGAAAGTTTATCGCTTGATGATGACGTCTTCAAACACGTATGCGAGTCGCGATCAGATTAATGAGTTAGTAAAAAAATATCAAGGAACTCCAGTTGGAGAATCTCGTCCAGGTAACGATGTACCGGGCGGAGTGTATTACAATATTTATGTGCCAAAAAATAGTTTCAAAGATTTCATGAGCGAAGTCATGAAAGTGAGTCAGGCAAAACTTTTTGAAAGTAATACATCGAACGTAAAAAATGTTCCGGGAAAAACCAGAGTATTTATTATGGTGAAATCAATTTAGTAAAAAACGCGAAAGCGTTAGATCGCTCGACTCTTAAAAAACAAATTCAACTTTTTATCTTTGCAAAACTAGTTGGAATGCAGCTGCGGCTGCATTCCACGCGCGATCACATTTGAGCATCATTCATCATGTAAAGGCCTTTCAACTTACGAAGTAGTAAGTGCGACTTCCCAAGATAATACCACTGCCTAAAGAAACCAATCATCATCGCCGCAAAAAATCCCAGTACAACACCTGAATGAGTAGTTTTCTGTACAAGTCCGGTATCGTGAGCTCCGCCAAGCAGGAATGCAATCATACCAAGCACCAGCATTAAAATCGTCCAAGGAATAGTTTGGCGCTTCGAACGATCTGCCTCTTCAACAAATTTTTTTGTTTTTTCAATGTACGGAGTAAGATCCGACGGCGGATTATCGAAGAGCTCGTGAAGATTAGATCCACCTGCGACAATCGAATAAACATTATTTGTTAGACGGGCAACACCGATGAAGTAAAACATTACGAATGCTTGTGCAAAAATAGTGTAAATAAAGGCCGGAATTGCGAGTTGAATATGGCTAAATTCCATGTGAACCACTTTTAACGCAAGCAGTGCTGTTAGAGTAATACTAGCAACCATCAGAACGATTAAAGTACGAAGTAAGTAGGCCATATTTTCTCTCTGAAAAGACTCAAATAAATTGTCATGGTAATGTAGATTTGTTATTTATCATTAACAACGTTTTTAAGAAATAGAAAGTAACAAAATATTAAGGCCGATGCCTTTTGGTGCTAAACATGTCGACTAATTCTGGTGATTCGCGAGCTCCGCAAACTCAAAAGAAAATTCTTGAGAACCCTTTCGTGGGAAGCCTCGTCGTTCCTATTGCTATTGTACTAGTAGGCGCACTGATTATTTTCGGTGTAACGAAAATGTTATCAGCAGAAAGATCATACAAAGATTTAGTAAACGAGATCCAGTCAAAGTCATTTGGTAACAAATGGGTTGCTGCCTATGAATTATCAAAACAAATCAACAGTTCCCAGATTCCTGCGGAAGACTACCCTTGGTTCGTTGAGAATCTAACACTAGCGTACAAAGATTCAGTTGAACCAAGAACAAGAGGATTTATTATCGCAGCTCTTGGTGCATTAAAAACTGACCTTGCGCTTCCAACATTCCAACTTGCTCTTCAAGATATTGACACAGATGTGAAGTTTCACGCTGTGGTTGCATTAGCTAATCAGAATAAAGGAATTAAATTTGATTGGGCCCCGACTATTGAATTACTTCAATCAAAAGAAGCTATTTTAAGACAAGCAAGCACGCTTGCCCTTGCAACTCACCAAGTTCCAGAAGCACAAACTCCAATTAGAGGCCTGCTTCGCGATGAGAGTGTAACGACGAGATACGCTGCAGCAACAGCTTTAATTGCTTTCAAAGACGAGATGGCAAAAGATACTTTAGTAGAAATCCTAAAGTTAAAATATCCAGAAGCGACTGAGCGCGTTGCGCCTCCAGCTCTTGATGTAAAACAAATCACAGACTTAAAGCTGAGTGTTTTAATCACTCTAGAAAAATATAACTGGAAAATTTTAAACAATACTATTTTAGAAGTCGCCGAAATGGATTCTAATCTTTCTGTAGCAACAAAAGCGAAGGAAGTATTAAATCTGTTGAAAAAATAAGCGATCCTTCGCATAATCTAAGTATTGATTATTTTTAATAACTTTAGCTGAAACATCTTACGAAAAATATCGATAAGAAGTTTTAGCTTATTTGCGTCTATAACGAGGAATTTGTCATGAGTGACACTAGAAGTTTAAATCGTCGTGAGTTTTTTAGTTACGTAACTGTTGGTTGGGTAATGTTCTCAGCTGCATGCGCGGGACTAGCTACACTTGCATTTCGTTTTTCATATCCAAACGTTAATTTCGATCCAGAAATGGAATTCCTAGCAGGAGCACCTGGTGACTATGCTGCTGGTGTTGATGAAAGATACAAAAACGCATTTGGTGTTTGGATGGTTAAGTTAGATGGAAGACTAGTAGCTCTATCGAACATCTGTACACACTTAGGTTGTATTCCAACTTGGCTTCCAGCTGAATTAAAATTCAAATGTCCATGTCACGGATCTGGTTACTACATGAGTGGAGTTAACTTTGAAGGTCCAGCTCCACGTCCACTTGAGAGATACAAAATTTCTCTTCAACCAGATGGAAAAATCAAAGTTGATAAAACAAAAGTATTCCGCGCTGAAAAAGGCGAGTGGGATAATCCAGATGCTTTCTTAGTTGTGTAATTAATTTAAAAAGAAATTATAAAAATATTTTTCGAACAAGGTTTTTAAAATGGCAGGAAATGGTTTAGCAAAAAAAGTTCGCGAGACACAAGTATGGAATTCAATTTTCAGACATGGTCCACCAGATAACGCTCGTAACAGAGCAGCTGTTATCGCAGGTAACGTGTTTCTTCACCTTCACCCGATTAAGTTAAAGAAGTCAGGGGTTCAACTTGGATACACATGGTGTATGGGTGGATTAACTTTCTTCATCTTCTTAGCACTAACGGTGACTGGTCTTCTTTTAATGTTCTACTACAGACCAACTGCTGAATACGCTTTCAACGACATCATCGCACTAAGAGAGCACGTTCCTTTAGGGATCATGCGCGAGATTCATCGTTGGGGAGCCCACTTAATGGTTATCACTGTGTGGATTCACATGTTCCGTGTATTCATGACTGGATCATACAAACCACCTCGCGAATTCAACTGGGGTATTGGTGTTATCCTTCTAGTATTAACTCTTCTTCTATCTTTCACAGGTTACCTTCTTCCATGGGATCAGCTGGCTATTTGGGCGATCACTGTTGGATCGAACATGGCGAAAGCGACTCCATTTATGGGTAACGGTGGTCCGGGTGCAATGCTTGCTCGTATCGGTGACTTCGTAATGGTTTCTGATAAGAACGACGTTCGTTTCCAGTTACTTGGTGGACGTTTCGTTGGTGAGCCAGCTCTTCTTCGTTTTTACATTCTTCACTGTGTATTCATCCCACTTGTTGTTGGGGTTTTAATTGCAGTTCACTTTTGGAGAGTAAGAAAAGACGGTGGGATTTCAGCTCCGCTTTAAGAGATTTAAAACTATTAAGGAAAATAGAAAATGTTAAAAGAACTTATTAACCATTTAGCAGATCCGATCTTCTCGTTTCCGATTGCGACGATTGCGTTTTATTTTATGATCAAATACTACAAAGTATTCGGATCTAAAAAATTCGGTATCGGTGCAATTATTGTTGCGATTCCGGTTGTGGCCTGGCTTTTTGCTGACCCTAACTTTTACCTGATCATCAAGACTCCGGATAACGTACCTATTGGTATTCTTCTTATCCTGGTTGCTTGGTCGACATGGTTTTCTATGCACAAAGCTTCTATTAATGATGAGAGAATTGAACAAGGACTTGGTCCAGTTGAAGGTCTTCCAGAAAATAGAGAAAAAGTTTGGTCATGGCCTAACCTTGTATACACAGAATTATTCGCGATCATCGCGTGTACTGCTTTCCTAGTTGTTTGGGCGATTATTTTCAAGGCACCTCTTGAAGAACCTGCCAACCCAACTTGGGCACCAAACCCAGCTAAAGCTCCATGGTACTTCCTTGGTCTTCAAGAAATGTTAGTTTACTTCGACCCTTGGATGGCCGGTGTTGTTCTTCCAGGACTTGTTGTTGGTGGACTAATTGCTATTCCTTATATTGATACAAATCCAAAAGGGAACGGATACTTCACTTTCTCAGAAAGAAAGTGGGCGATCACTTCATTCCTATATGGATGGTTAGTTCTTTGGGTTTACCTGATTATCGTAGGGGTATTCTTTAGAGGTCCGAACTGGACGTTCTATGGGCCATTCGAGTTCTGGGATCTCCACAAAGTTGTAGCTGAATACAACATTAACCTTTCTGAATTTATCTGGATTAAAGGTCTAGGCACAGGGATGCCAAAAAACCTTGTTCTAAGAGAAATCTTCGGGATTTTATTAACGATTGGATATGTAGGATTTATTCCGGTTTGGGTTGCTCGTGCAACAAACTTCGGTCGCAAGTTTTACACAGATATGGGAGCGATTCGTTACTATATCTTCATGTTCCTTTTCGTAACAATGATGAGTTTACCTATTAAGATGTTCCTTCGCTGGTTATTCAGCTTGAAGTACATCGTTGCTCTACCAGAGTGGGAATTAAACTTATAAGAGCACCGCTCTGAAAAATTAACTAATTTAAGATTTTATATTTTTAAGGATTATTGAGATGAGTGAGAATAATAAGGAACCTGGAATGGCATATAGCATGCCAAAACTCCACAAGATCATGGCGATCTTGTCCTTCATATTTTTCGTAACAACTGTTTGGGTTTTCTTAGATGACTACATGAGACCTTGGAAAGGGTACCAAGTTGAGGCGCTTAAGATTAAAAGACGCCACTTAGAAACTCAGATCAAAGAAGCTGCTAAGAACATCGACGCTAAGAAGCTTGCTGAGTTAAACGATCGCCTTGCTAAAGGTGAAGAGATTGTAAAAAGCAGAAACGAAGAAATCAAAAAAACTCAAAAAGAGTTAGATAAAGTTGTAACTAAAATTAAGCAACAAACTATCGTTAACGGTATTTTAAACGGTAAAGTTGGTGCGAAAAACTTTAATTTTGAAACAGCTGAAATGCATAAAGAAGATAAAGTTGCTGGTAAACTTTATACAAGCTTAGCTGAACTAAAAGCTGATTTCGTAAAAGGTAAAGATGATCTAAAAGCTTACCAAGCTCACGAAAAAGAAATCCATGCAAGACTTGATGGTCTTAAAAAAGAAGTAACAGATACTGAAAAAGACATCAAAGATATCAAAAATACTTTTGATCTTCTTGAAGCAGCTAAGAAAACAACGGATATCAATCCAGTTTTCGCTTTAAGAAACATGCCTTTCTTAGACTTCATGGACCCAACAATCAGAATTAAGCAAATCGTTGTTAACAATGTTACTGACGATAGATATTTCAGACAGGTTCCAAAAGTTGACCGTTGTATTACATGTCACACTTTTATCGATCAACCTGGTTTCGAAAAAGAAGAAAACCCATTCAGGACTCACCCTCGTTTAGACGAAATGGTTGGTCTTGAATCAAAACACCCGATGAAACAAATTGGATGTACTGCATGTCACGGTGGAGAAGGGGCGAGATCAAACGATTTCACAACTGTTGCTCACATGCCGAACGATGATAAACAAGAAGCTCAATGGGTTGCTAAATACAACTGGAAAGCTCCTCACCATATTCCAAGCCCAATGCTTCCAAAGTCTCAGACAGAAGCAAGCTGTGTTAAGTGTCACCAAGGTGTAGAACTTATCCCAGGCGGAACTGTAGTTAACGAAGGCCGTATGGCAATCGAGAAGTACGGATGTAATGCTTGTCACAAGATTGATGGTTGGGAACATAAGAGAAAAACTGGTCCATCACTTTTAAAGATTGCTGGAAAAGTTGATAAAGAATGGTTTAAGTCATGGGTATGGGAGCCGAAAGCTTTCAATAAACATACAAAAATGCCAGCGTTCTTTAGACAATCAAATAACTCGAAACCAGAATTCGTTCGTTACAACGTAGCTGAAGTAAACGCGATGGCCGAATACATTTGGGACAAATCTAAAGGATATGAGCCAAATGAAAAGTACGCTGGAAACGGTAATGCTGATCACGGTAAAGAACTAGTTTCATCTATTGGATGTATGGGATGTCACGGTATCGATGGTCTTGAAGATCAATCGAAAGCGGTAAAAGCATACGCAGGTCCATGGTTATCAGGATTAGGTTCAAAAGTTTCTCCTGACTGGATTAAGTCATGGATCAAAAAACCATGGCACTACCAAGAAGATACGATCATGCCTTCACTTCGTTTAACTGACGGTGAAGCAAACGATATTACTGCTTACTTAATGACTCTTAGAAATAAAGCTTTCGAAGGTCTGAAGTTCGCTCCGTTTGATTTAGCTGCTCGTGATGAACTTTTAGCAGACTACCTTTCAGCTTTCGATACAGTTGAAAACTCAAAAGCTAAAGTTGCTAAGATGACTGACCGTGAAAGAACACTTGATCTTGGTAAGAGATCAATTGGTAAATACGGATGTTACTCTTGCCACAATATTGAAGGATTTGATGGTTATGCTCCTATCGGACCAGAACTTACAAAAGAAGGATCGAAGCCAATTACTCAATTCGGTTACGGTATCCAACATGATGTAGGTCACACGAGAGATGCATGGATCACGGCTCACTTACAAAACCCAAGACGCTGGGATATCGGAATCGATAAAGTATTCCGCGATCTACAAAAAATGCCAAACTTCTACATGAGTGAAGCAGAAGCGAAGAAAATTACAATCGCTCTTCTTGGACAAGTTTCAGATCCATTACCACTTGCTGGTGTGAAGAGACTGAACGCTAATGAAACAATGATGGCCGACGGTATGAAGGTTGTTAATAAGTACGGATGTGTGGGATGTCACCAGATCGATGGTCAGCGTGGAAACATTCTGAACATGTACACTGACGATATCAACCAAGGTCCACCAAGACTTGTAAACGAAGGTCACAGAATTCAAACTGACTGGTTCTACCACTTCTTAAGTGACGTACAACCAATCAGACCATGGTTAAAAGTGAGAATGCCATCATTCAACCTTTCAACTGAAGAGAAAAACAGAATCGTTAACGGTTTCCAACAAGGTGCTCATCAGCCAACGTTTACAGAAACATCTGAAGCAGTACAATGGTTACCGGGTGAAAGAGAAGAAACGCTGAAACTTTTCACAGCACTTAACTGTGTTCAGTGTCACACTCAAGGCTTCAACGGTGAAACACCTCTTGCTCCTGATTTAAGAAAAGCGAACAAGAGACTTCGTCCAACTTGGATTGCAAAATGGATCAAAAATCCACAATTGATTATGCCAGGAACGACAATGCCAAGCTTCTTCGGTGACGATGGTAAAGAGCCAATCGAAACTGGATACTTTGGTGGAGATGCTGAAAAGCAAATTAACGGTTTAACTAAATACGTAATCGAATTAGGAAAATAAGGGGCGAATATGTCATCACATGCACATACACACGACGGGCCAAAGCCTTATCATGAATACCCGGTAGACCCGCAGTTTAAAAGAGCTAGCCCGGGAAAAATCGGAATGTGGTTATTCCTTGCAACTGACGGTATGTCGTTTGCGGGATATTTAATTGCTTATGCAGTTTTAAGATGGTCGCGTGCCTGGCCAAATCCATCAGTAGCACTTGGTGGAGTAGAGCTTTCAGGTTTCATGACTTTCCTTTTAATTTGTTCATCTGTATCGATGGTTCTTGCAATCGATGCATGTAAACAAAGATATAGAAAAGGAATGCTTGGTTGGTTAGCTTTCACTATTTTTGGTGGGATCGCTTTCCTTAGTATTCAGATGTATGAATATCATCACCTTAATCACGCAATGGGTATGAGTTTTAATTCATACGCTCACGGTGATGCACTTTTCTCATCTACATTTTTTGCTATTACTGGATTCCACGGTCTTCACGTTCTATCTGGTGTAATTTATCTTATAGTTATGCTTGTTCACGCTTACCGCGGTGACTTTGATAACGGTGACTATAACCAACTAGAAATCGCAGGTCTTTTCTGGCACTTTGTCGACCTTGTTTGGATTCTGGTTTTCACGTTCGTTTACCTACTGTAGAAAATTTATGAAAAAATTATCACTTGGTTTCACATTACTATTAATCACATCGGGGCAAGCTTTTGCCTGCCCAATGTGTTCTGGTTCAGATCCAAGTGATAAATATTATCTTTATGTAGTGGGCGTTTTCATTCTTTTGATCTACTACCCAATGTTCTATCTCTTCAAAACTTTCATGAAATTCAAGAACGTTAATAATAACGATCTTCCAAAAATCTAAATTATGAACTCAGAAAAAACAGTTTTCAGCATCATCGGACTTTTAAGCGCCGCTGTTATTGGTTTTCTATTTTGGTTAATTTATTTTAAAACGGGAGCATCAGTTAACGCTGGTGGATGGGTAGGAAACCTTCCGGCCCTTAATGCAATTTTAAATGCACTAACTGCAACCCTACTGGTAACTGGTTACGTTTTCATCAAGAAAAACCACAAAGATCTTCACATAAAAGCGATGCTTGCTGCGACTTTCACTTCAGCATGTTTCTTAGTTTCATATGTAACTTATCACCATTTTCAAGGTGACACGAAATTCATGGGTGTCGGAATTATTCGCCCAATTTATTTCCTGATTCTCATTACGCACATTCTTCTTTCAATCGTTCAGGTCCCGTTAATTTTAACGACATTATACCTGGCCGCTGTGAAAAATTTCCCACGCCATAGAAAATTTGCACGCGTGACTTTCCCAATTTGGTTATATGTTTCAGTCACAGGTGTTTTAATTTTTGTTATTTTAAAAAGTTTTAATTAAAGCTCTTAGATCAATACAGTCATTTTGATAAATCCCAAAACCAAAACGAAGTCTGCTTCCACGATAATCCGTCCAGATATTAATCTCTCTTAATTCATCATGCAGAGATTTTGTGTGCTCAATACTAGGCATGGCAAATGTTAAAAAATGCCCGTGATGATTGTAATCCACACTAAGAATATTTTTCTCAGTTAAAAAATGATGATCGATTTCTAAAAGATGCTCGCGGAAATTCTTTTGAAGCTTTTGAATATGAGCGTGCATTTTCTCCACAGTTAATCCTTCCGATTTAAAAAGATTAAGCACGGCCTCTAATCTATATAAAGCAGAAAAATCCATCGTCGATCCGGCAAATCTATATCCATCTCTTGAGTAACCAGTGTTTCCACCGTCAGTTGCGAGTGAATCAAATCCTGCAAACCATCCTGTATAAAGAGGGCGCTCACTAGAATTGGGAGGAGAGTAAAGAAAACAACATCCTTCTCCACCTTGAGCATATTTATAAGATCCACCAATGTAGAAAATTCTATTTTCAATTTCAGACAGGTCAGTCGGAAGGGCCATGAACCCGTGATAACCATCAATAACAATCATGGTATTCGTTTCTTTTACACTCTCAACAATCTTCTTAAGATTCTTAACCGCCATTCCCGAGTTAAAAAAGACATGGCTTAAAAAAATCATGTCGTAATGGTTCTCAGTAATCTTTGTAATGAACCTTGCTTCAAAGTCATCAAACGGCTGAGTGGAAATTTTTTCAGTCTCCACAATTTTATCTTCTTCAAGGCGATTCACCTGACGATCAAAACTATAAAATTCAGAGTCAGTTGTTAAAATAGAAATCTTTTTTCTCGGATCAAAACAACTAAGCAGGCGATACACCAGCTCATGGGTATTGGGAGCAAAAACAATCTGCTCAGGATGAGATAATTTTAAAATTTCAGCAATCAACTTCTGAACCGCAGGAACCCGCTCGCCAAAGATGTGATTCCATTTATCATCCACAAATTTCGCCGAATCATCCCAGTACCTAAGCCCCGCATCGCGAGTGACATCCGGCCAAAAGTGATGACTATGACTGGCATAATGCTGGATATGTGGATTAGCTGTTAAAAAGTGTGAATAATATTTTTTATACATTGAAACTCAACTTCTTTTTAACTTCCAAAGGAATTTTCGGAAGTCTTGAATTGGGAATTAAGAAAGTCGAAAGATTAAATAGATCTAAGAACACGCGATTATTATCCGCTGCTCGCTTTAGGTACTGATGCCCTGAAGATCCACCAGTTCCAATTTTTGTCCCCAGCATTCTTTGAGCAAGTAGAGCATGACGGTAACGCCAAGTCGTAAAGTTCTCATCGATATCCATTAGAGATGTAATTAAATGAAACGGCAACGTCAGCATTGATTCATGTCTATAAAGTAAAATAAACAAGGCATTCAAAATTGCTTTCTGTGAAAGCTTTCTCTGATTGTTTTTTATTAACTCATCATGAGACTCAGTTTGAAATAAACTCTCAAATGTCCCGCGAGTCATCTTCAAGTTCTCAAGCTGAATCATTTTTGCTCTTTCAGTTAAGTGAGCACTGTTAGCTTCAATAATATCCTGATCATCTTTTAAGATAGCATTGATTGATTTCTGGTATTCATCCCAAAAGTTAAATCCAGAAGTATTTGTATAAGGAAGCCTTTCAAGCCACCCTTCAAGACATTTTAAAATAGTAGGCGAGGACTCAACTTCAGTTAAATGAGCACGGTCCTTTTCAGAAAGTCTTCCCATGAAAAATTCACGGTCAACATCCATGCGGTCATTAGTATGTAGACCAAGTTTGATTTCGATCTCTCTAAACTGCACACTCTGAAATCCCGAGGCCGGAATTAAGAGATCCCTGAACTCAAGAAAATCCATCGGAGTCATTGTCTCAAGCACATCGAACTGGCCGATCAATAATCCCTGGATCTTTTTGATACGCTCAAGCTTCTGAATAATCGACGAGAGTTCTACTTCAGGAATGTAAGTTTTATTGAATACCGAGAGAATCGCATCCAGATCGTGGAGAATTTGTTTAAACCAAAGTTCATAGACCTGATGAACAACAATAAAAAGCATTTCATCATGACATTCACCGTTAGTTTCATCGGCATATTTACGACTTAGCGGCAGCTGTGAATCGAGCAATTTAGGCAGCTGAAGATAATCACCATAATAGACCGGACCTTTATTTTTATGCATGTGATTATTCCCCTATAAAACTCCACTACTTTCAGAGTGAATTATCCTCAATATCTGTATGACTTTGCAAGAAAGATTTAGTATAAAATGGGGCACCGATTACAGCTTAAAATAGAGTAAAGATATGCGTCTTAAAAATCTTTCACTTCTGAACATCTTCTTCACATTCGCTTTGATTATGTGGGGGGCAGTTGTTCACAACACTCAATCAAGTCTTGCTTGTCCAGACTGGCCATTATGTTATGACCAAGTATTTCCAAATATGGAAGGCGCGATTCTTATCGAGCACGGTCACCGTTTGCTTGCGAGCTTCGTAGGACTTCTGACGATAGGAATGGTTTTCTTTTCTTTTCAAGAGAGAAAGAAATCAGATGCACACTTACACTTATTCAAAGCTTCAGCTTTAGCTCTATTTTTAGTTATTGCTCAGGGAGCTCTTGGTGGAATCACTGTTATCTACAAACTTCCAACAATCGTTTCAACTTCTCACTTAGGTTTATCCCTAATTTACTTTTCTTTCATCGTGTACATCCACCACATGGCAAGCAAGATTGCGAAGCCTGCTCGTGAGTTATCACAAAAGGTAAAAGACAATATCCAAAAAAATTGGAAACCAATTGTCCGCCACGGAATTTTATTTTCACTAGCTCTTCTATACTCGCAAATCCTTCTGGGTGCTTTCATGAGACACGCTGGAGCAGGAGCTGCTTGTGGACTAGGACCTAATAGTGCTTTCTTGTGTATGGACGTTACGAACTGGGGCTATAAGTTCTGGCCTTCAATGCACCCGTCACAGTTACACATGATCCACAGATACTACGGTGTTTTTGTTTTCATGATCGTTTCATTCTTCTCAGTTAAAACTTATCACTTCTTTAAAGGTGACAAGATTTTGCGAGCTGCAAGTATTCTTCCATTCATCTGTGTTTCTGCTCAGGTGGTTTTCGGAATCATGACAATCTGGTTAAACATGAGTGTTCTTCCAACAACACTTCACTTAGCTGGAGCAGCTCTGTCTTTAATTTCTTTATGGAAATTAAATCTGATGATGAAAGATGTAGAGGATTCTTTTTTTTTAGGTAACCCTCACTCATTTCTATCCGATGTAGTTGATCTAACAAAACCAAAGTTGTCTTTGTTAGTTATGGTTACAGCAATGGTGGGGACGTTAATCGCTCCGGATAAAATCAATTTCTTCAAAGCATTTTTCGCTTTCGTTCTCATCACTATGGTTGTTATCGGTGCCGCTGCACTTAACTGCTACATTGAACGCGAAGTCGATAAAAAGATGAACCGTACAAAAGACCGTCCACTTCCTTCTCAAAGAATGAGACCAAGAACGGCCCTGATCTTTGGATCACTATTAATTTTATTTTCAATCCCGGCCTTGTGTATTTTTGTAAACATGGTGACGGGGATCCTGGCATTAATTGCCGCGGCATTCTATCTTTATGCCTACACTCCGATGAAGCAAAAAAGTGAGCTAGCTGTTTACATCGGCGCAGTTCCGGGCGCACTTCCACCAGTTATGGGTTGGACTGCTGTGACGGGTCAAGTAGATATTATGGCCGTGACTTTATTTTTGATTCTTTTCGTATGGCAACTTCCACACTTCTTAGCGATCTCTCTTTACCACGCAGATGACTATGGAAATGCAAATATAAAGGTTTACCCTAATTTAAAGAGGGGATTCTTCATTACAAAGATCGGTATTTTCGTTTTCACTGGCTTTTTATTTGTGACTTCGCTTCTTCCGACTTACTTTTCACAAGCTAGTTTTATTTATACCAGAGCGGCCTTCATTTTAAGTGGAGCGTTCTTAATTTACTCGGCCTTCGGATTTTTTAAAAAGGACAAGGACGCTGAAAGGCAGTGGGCAAGAAATTACTTCCTGGGCTCCCTGTTTTACCTTCCGCTGCTTCTGATTGCCCTGATATTTTTTAAGTAGATGAAACTAGAATTTTTGATTATGATTAACGATAAATAGACAATAATAACGCAACTTTATATTCCATGACAGGATTGCTGATATGAATCTTCTTTTGAACTTATTTATGAAACACTTCGTAACTTCTGCAGATGCTGCAACCAATGTTGGTTTCTGGGAAGCAATGAAACCACCGCTTGATATTTCAACGAATGGTCATTTGATCGACAGTCTATTCATGTTAACGACATGGTTAATTCTATTTTTCTTCTTCTTCGTATGTTTAGGAATTTTCGGATTCTCATACTTATACTCTAAGAAAAAACACCCTAAACCTTTCTACACTCACGGAACAAGCAGAAAACATATCGCTATCGTTGCTGGTATCGGTGCTCTGGTTTTCATCATGGTTGATATGCAAATTACAACTATTTCAAACCGTGACTTCGTAAACGTATTTTTAAATTACCCGAAAGATTCAGATGATATCATTAAAGTTGAAGTACTAGGACAACAGTGGGCATGGAACTTCCGTTACGCTGGTAAAGACGGCGTATTCAACACTGAAGATGACGTTGTAACTTTAAACGATCTTCGCCTTCCATCGAACAAAAAAGTTGTTTTCCAAATTACATCTAAAGACGTTATCCACGCTTTATACTTCCCGAATGCTCGTCTAAAAGTCGATGCAATGCCAGGAAGAATTTCAAGAATGTGGTACGAACTTACGACTCCAGGATTATACGATATCGCGTGTGCGGAAATGTGTGGAACTTACCACTATAGAATGCAAGCGAAGTTAACTGTCTATGACCAAACTGAATACGATGCTTGGATGGCAGAAATGCAAGAACGTACCCTTCACGTCACAGAACAAGATAAAGCAGATCTTTTCTGGGGATGGAAGTGGGTTTCAGATACAAAATAAAATTTTGATTAAAATAGTAAAAGGATAGAGAGGACTCTCATGGCATTTTTTGAACAAGAAATTCACGACGCACCAACGACATTTATGTCGAAGTACGTTTTTTCATTCGACCATAAAGTAATTGCAAAACAATTCCTGTGGTACGGAATTGCTTTCCTTGGTATCGGCGGGATGATGGCGCTTCTAATTCGTTGGACGCTTGCTTTTCCTGGTGAACCATTTCCAGTTATCGGTGCAATCCTTTTCCCAGCAACGGGCGGAGTTGTTCCACCAGATACATACGCTATGCTTTTTACATTGCACGGAACGATCATGATCTTCTTTGCCATCACACCAATCTTGATCGGTGCGTTCGGTAACTATTGTATCCCGTTAATGATCGGTGCCCGCGACATGGTTTTCCCTACACTGAACATGCTATCTTTCTGGTTAGCAGTGCTTTCAGCTGTACTTCTACTTGCTTCATTATTCACTCCATTAGGAGGAGCTGCAGGTGGATGGACTTCTTATCCAACTCTTTCAACATTAATTGGTTCGGCCGGTGTCGGACAAACCCTTTGGTGTTTATCTCTTTTCGTACTTGGTGTTTCTTCAACAATGGGAGCGGTAAACTATATCGCAACTATCATTACACTTCGTGCTCCTGGAATGGGCTATTTCGATATGCCACTTACAGTCTGGGGACTTTGGTTAACAGCAATTTTAAACGCAATCTTCCTTCCAGTTCTTGGAGCAGGATTACTTCTTTTAACTTTTGACCGTGTATTCGGAACAACTTTCTTCCTTGCAGGAGCTGCGGCGACTTCAGGATCAGGTGACCCGGTACTTTTCCAGCACGTTTTCTGGATTTTCGGTCACCCGGAAGTTTACATCCTAATTCTTCCAGCTTGGGGTATCGTATCTGACTTACTTTCATTCTTTGCAAGAAAGCCAGCATTCGGAGCAAAAGCTACAGCACTATCAATGACATCAATCACGATTCTTTCGACTCTGGTTTATGGTCACCATATGTACTCAACTCAGATGTCTCCACTGTTAACTCAATCATTCATGATGTTAACAATGACGATCTCAATTCCTTCAGCAGTATTCTTCGCTAACTGGCTTGGAACTCTATGGAAAGGATCATTAAGATTCGACACTCCAATGTTATTTTCTCTTGGGGTAGTATTCGTTTTCGGTCTAGGTGGATTAACTGGTCTTTACTTAGCAACTGTAACAACTGACTTATACCTACACGATACATATTTCGTAGTTGGTCACTTCCATTACACGATGGCCGCTTCGGTTCTTCTTGGTGGATTTGCAGGAACATATTTCTGGTTCCCAAAAATGTTCGGTCGCATGATGAACGAACGCCTTGGAAAAATCCACTTCTGGATTTCAATGGTTGGATTAAACGGAATCTTCATGGGGATGATGGTTATTGGACACGCTGGTATGCACCGTCGTATCTACAACCCATTCGTTTATGAGTTCCTACAAAACCTAAAGCCACTGAACATGTTCATCACTATTTCAGCTTTAACGATGGGTGCAGGTCAGATCGTTTTCGTTTATAACTTCATTCACTCAATGTACAAAGGGCCAATTGCTTCGCAAAACCCTTGGGAAGTTGGGACGCTTGAGTGGACGATTCCATCACCAGCTCCTCACTATAACTTTAAAGATATCCCAGTAGTAAGATGTGGACCGCATGAATTCGGTAACCCAAATCTAACTAATGGAACAGATTTCCAATACCAAACTGAAGAATTGGTGAAGGCGTAATCATGGCACTAGCAGAAGCACGAAATGCAATGAAGGCAAACGAAGGCGATAAGATTATCGGCTCAGTTGCTATGTCGGTGACATTAGTGTCTTTTGGAATGCTATTTTTAACTTTAATGATGGCCTTTGCACTTTACCGTTTTACGCAGCCGGTTTGGCCGCCAGCGGGAATGAGTAAACCGTCATTATTAATCCCAGGTATCAGTACTTTTTTAATCGCTTTGAGCTCATATATCTTCATCATGTTTGAAAAAAACATCGAGAAGGGAATAGTAGATAAGCGCAACTTGCTTTTTGTTTTGATTCTAGGAACCGGCTTTATGATCAGCCAGTTCATTTTCTGGAATCAATTAAAGTCCCATGGGATTTATGCTTCGTCGGGAATTTTCCCTTCGATCATTTATTCATTCACATGGATCCATGCTGCTCACATCGTTGCGGGCCTTGGACTTCTAATGTGGTTATATGGATCGCTAAGTTCTCCCGATAAAATGACTGCGGTAAAAGCATCAAATATCGGAAAGTTTTGGCACTTCCTGGGCATTGTGTGGCTAATAATGTTTGTGACAATTTTTGTTTTATAAGAGGAATACTATGAAAGGTTTGAATTTATTTTTAACCGTCTTATCTCTCGTGACCCTGGCGTCATGTAGTGACAACTACTTTAAAGAGGACAAGATTTTTGCCGGTGGAGTTTACGCTACATCTAAGCAATTAAATGACGGTAAATCAACGTACACAGAATACTGTATGCCATGTCACGGAGTGAAAGGTGATGGTCACGGTGTAGCTGCCAAAGGTTTATCTGTTCCTCCAAGAAATTTTAAATTGGGACAATATAAATTCGGAAGAGTTGTATCAGGGGAGCTTCCTCATGATGAAGACTTCTACCAAATCCTGAAAAAAGGTTTAACTGGAACAGCAATGCTTCCATGGGACTTATCAGACCAACAGATGTTCAACGTAGTTCAATACATCAAAACTTTCGCACCTGAAAAATGGGAAGGCGCTGATAAAAAACTTGGTGACGTAATTGTTGTTGGAAAAGATCCATACGGTGAGGCTCATAAAGACAGTGCGATTCAAAGAGGAAAAGAAGTTTTCCACGTTGTTGCTCAATGCTGGACTTGCCACAGAGCTTACGCTTCTCACGCTGAACTTTCTCAAATGTCACAAAAGATCAACGGAAGTCCAATGACTGACTTCGATCCAGACATGTACCACGTAAAACTTCAGCCATCTGATTACGATATCGCAACAATGCCACCTGAATACACTTACGACCAAATCCGTACAGGTAGCACAGTTGAAGAAATTTACTTAAGACTGAATGCTGGTGTTGGTGGAACTGCCATGGCTTCATGGAAAGGCGTTCTTCAAGATGACGAAATCTGGGCCGTATCTCATTACGTAAAATCTCTTACAGAGTTAAAGAGATCTCCAGCTAGAGCAAAATTCTTAAAAGATATTGAAGCAGCTAACAAGTAATAAATTATGACAACAACTGTGCAAGGATATTTTAGAGAAGACAATTGGTTCCAGAAACTAATCAGAATGAAATCATTCTGGTTAATTTTTTGGGCACTGTCTTTCGGCTATCCTGTGTACAGAACATTGAATCGTACTCTTCCGCCACCTCTTCCTGTTTACTACAAGGTTCCGGAATTCACTTTAACAAATGAATTTGGAAAACCTTTCGGAACAAAAGAGCTTGAAGGAAAATTCTACATTGCTAACTTCATGTTCACATCATGCCCAACAAGCTGCCCAGCTTTAATGGATAAGATGGACCTGGTTCAAAAAAGAATCAGAGGACTAGGAACAAAAGCAGCGATAGTAACTTTCACAGTCGATCCTGAAGTGGACACGGTTCCAACACTTTATAAGTACGCTAGAAAAAGACACTCAAACCCTTTCATCTGGAACTACTTAACAGGAACAAAAGCGGCCCTGGAAAAAGTTATCATCGCCGGCTACAAAGTTCCGATGGGAAACAAAGAACCAGTTGAAAAACAATTGGCCGAAGGAAAAATTACTTTATTTGATATTGCCCACTCTGAGAAACTTGTCCTGGTCGATGACCGCGGACAAATCAGAGGATACTACGGAACTGAAAGAGTTGAGATGGACCGCATGATGATTGATCTTGGACTCTTAGTTAACAACAGCTTCAGTAGGGCACAACCAGCACCAGTAAAAAGATAGATTAAGGAGATAAGAATGTCTGACCATAAACACGAACACAAAAGTCACACGAAAGAATACGTTATTGTATTTTTTGTTCTAACTTTTTTAACCCTTCTTGAATTGATGATCCCAGGATCAAAAATCGAGTCTCACCATAAAATGATCGGACTTATCGGTCTAGCAATGGGGAAGGCATGTATCGTTGCTTATTTTTATATGCACTTAAAAGAAGAAACTCGCTGGATGAAACTTATCGCCTGCATTCCTCTTTCTGCAGCTCTATACGCTGCCGGCCTAATCCTAGAATCAATGTACAGATAATTTTTCTCATAAGGCAGTGCACTTTTTTTAAAGTTGCACTGCCACTTGCTCCCTTGTCGCTCCCAATCCTATAGTTCTCCCATGAAAAAAATCATCATACTAATACTCGCAACTTTTATCACTCATTCAGCAATCGCTGCCTCTGATTCAGTCGCTGTTTTCCACCGCCCTGAAAAAGTCGTTGTTCTTATCAACGAAGCAGGAGAAAGCGGTCGTCTGCACGACCTGATGAACGCTCTCGGCAAAGAAAACTCATTCATCGCTCAATCAGCAGACGAAAGTATCAAAATCCAATGTGGCCGTATCACAGACGCAGCTTCATGCACTTTTAGATTTTTTCCCGGAACAGGCATCCTTATTTCAGAAAAATCCCTGAAAGCGAGAACACTACTTACAAATTTAGGTTTGGAGAGTGAAAACTTCGAAATGCTTTTCGAAAGCTCAAGAGAAGATAAGTTCGTTCTAAAAATCATCGATGGAAATATTAATTTCTTCGCTTCAAAAAAATCACTTTAATCAAAAATCTGTCCCTTGGTTAATCCCAGGGGATTCTAGATCATTTTACTGTAGAAATTCAGAAACCCATTTTTGAACAATCTGATTTATTCTGCCTGAATCGTGCATGGCCTTTAATTTTGCACTCACATTTTGCAAAGCTTTTTTGTGAGGAGACTTTTTACCAATCAATAGATGATAGGCAGTTCCTTTTAAAACGTGAGGCAATTTAACTATAGATTCTGAAACCTGATACCGTTTTGCCAATGAATCAACTAAAAAATCCAAATCAATAATCAAATCACATCTACGTGCTGCGAGCATCGTTACTTTCATATCGACATTTTTTCCGTAATCAATTTTTTTGGCCTTTCCTACTAAATTCTTTTTGGCCCAACCACTTCCACTATATTCACAGACTGTATATTCATGAAGATCATTTACTGTTTTTATTTTTTTGAGTTCTTCCATCTTGGGGTGTTTCACATAGGTAAACAGTGCGTACGAATCATAAAACACCGGCACTTTACTTGGTATCGCATAACTTAATCTCTCAGGAGTAATCGCTGAAACGAAGGCATCTGCTTCTCCTTTTTTTACCCGGTCTTGAACTCTCTCCCATGAAAAACCAACAAATTTGAGCTCAACGTTTTTTTCTTCAGAAAAAGCTTCTCTAATAATATCGGGTTCAATGCCAATGACTTCACCGTTTGTTGACGAAAGAAATGAGACCGGTTGATAGTCGGACATAAAAGCGATCGTGATAGTTTTTGCGTAAAGTGGAGTATGAAATAATAATAAAAGTAATAGTTTCTTCATTCCCCAATTATTCCGAAAAAGCATCCTAAAACAAGTTAATTTCATTTCAAGTTTTTGATACTTAAGTGATTATTAATTTTCAAAAAAATACACAACCTATGAAGTTCATTAAACACCAACGATCATAGGTAATACTTATCATTTCAGTAAATTCTTCGAATTATCTTTCGTTTTAAAAACAGCGTAAAATCAGTCCATGAATCGAAGAAATTTCTTAACACTTTCAGGAACAGGATTACTAGCAATGACAGCAGCAATAAATTACAAATCATCCGATAAAAAAATGCCTGCACTTTTCATCGGCCATGGCAGTCCCATGAATGCGCTAGCAAATAACGACTTCACAAAACATTTAGAAGTGCTTGGACAAACACTGCCAGTTCCCAAAAAAATTCTGATGATTTCTGCCCATTGGATGACCAAAGGAGTGGAGCTCCAGGCCTCATCAAATCCCAAAATGATCTACGATTTCTACGGATTTCCCGAAGCACTTTATAAAATAAATTACCCCGCTCCAGGCGACGTAACTCTCGCTTCAAGTGTAAAAAATGACCTCAGTATTTACCAGGCTGAACTCGATCACGAATGGGGATTTGATCACGGAAATTGGAGTGTCCTTCACCACATGTATCCAAAGGCCAACATCCCAGTTGTCCAACTATCTTTAAACCAAAATTTTATGAATTTAAGAGACCACTTAACTCTCGCGAAACAATTGAATAAATTAAGAAACGAAGGTGTACTTATTATCGGCAGCGGAAACATCGTTCACAATCTTCGCCAAATTTCCCGCAGTGAAACTGCACCCGTTGTAGAGTGGGCACACGAGTTCGATGAACTTATAAAAAAATCAATCTTGGAAAATAATCTTGAACAATTGTTGGCGGAAGATCCATCGAAACACTCACAGTGGAAGATGGCCCATCCATCTATCGAACATTATCTTCCACTGCTATATGTATTAGGTGCTGCTGATCCAAATGAAAAAATTCTTTTCCCATACGAAGCTTTCGAGCTGGGAAGTCTTTCTATGAGATCAGTCTTAGTTGGTGCTTAAGTCTTTTAAGTTAAGAGTAATAGAAATAATTCTATCTCCCTTAGACAATTTAGGAAGAACATCCAATCCATCTACTACTTGAGCAAACACAGTATTCTTTCCATCTAAGTGAGAAAGAGTTGTAAGACTTATATAGAATTGAGAATCAGCAGAGTCTTTATCAATTCCTCTCGCCATCCCCATAGTTCCCTTAATGTGTTGAAGTTCATTAAACTCCGCTTTCAACTTTTGGCCGCTGCCACCAGAGCCAGTTCCCGTAGGATCGCCAGTCTGAATAATAAAATTCGGAATCGCTCTATGGATAATCAACCCATCGTAAAAATGATTCTGAATTAATTGCATAATTCTCGCGGAAGTACGTGGAGCCGCCTTAGTATAGAAGCGAAAAGTGATATCTCCATGAACCGTTTTCATAGTAGCAGAAGCAGTAGAAAGACCTCCGATGTCGGTCTTTAACTTCTGGATATCTATCTCTTCACCGTTTGGATTCGCGATTACGTCCAATTTATGTGAGTTTCGATCACATCCCGCCATAAGTATCAGAAATATAAAGGAAAATAATTTAATAGCCTGCATTTGTGTAGTTACCTAAGTTGTTGTTATTAGTTGAATTATACCCATGTCTGGAAAAAAATGTAATTTTTTTTCACTTTTTTATGAATATTAAGAAATAATTGATTGACTTATTAATCAGGGTTTATTAAATTGCATCTCACGTTTGAAGCAAAACTGGTCGGCAAAAGCACAAAATCATATAGCAATATATTGAAATTTGGGGGTGTAGCTCAGTTGGGAGAGCATCTGCCTTGCACGCAGAGGGTCGCAGGTTCGACTCCTGTCATCTCCACCATTTTCTCTTACGTATTAAAAAATTGTTCTTTAAAATTCTAATAGAGATAAAAGATTTTGTAGCCTTCGGGTTACAATTCAAGATGAGAAAGGTCCTAAACAAAAAATATCTGACGTAAGTATTCAGTCACGCTGTTAA